>UCOA01000030.1 GCA_900474095.1 Hyphomicrobiales bacterium
ATCGGGGCGTAGGGCGTCATCGAACGATGTCGATCGCCAGGATAGAGGCGCTCGAATTCAGCGAAATTCGCAAAGCCTTCGATGTTATTGGAAGCGAGAAGGAACGTCTCGGCTGGCACACCCTCCGCCAGGATCACGTCATGGCTGTCCAGCACGATCTGGAAATATTCGATCGTCTCGCGGTGCGGAGCCGGCGCAATCGACGTCCCGTTGACAAGGTCCTTCACCCTGATGAGCACGCCATCAATGAACAGGGCGTGGCCGGGGGAGAGATAAAGATCCCTGTGAGGCGTCTTGTGGCCAAGCGCGTGCCGCCAAATGCGGATCGGCACCACACCGTCCTTCCAGGATGAGCCGCTTCGCTTGTAGGCTTGCCGACCGATCCATTTGACCGCTCTGGCTTTTCCGCTCACCGTTTCAACGCGATCGCCGATTTGAAGATCTTCGATGAAGACCTCGCCTGTCGGGGTCATGATCGAGGTGCCCCGCAGAAAGCACATTGCGCTGCCGCCGGACTGGCCCTGCCCCCCCGACTGGCCCTGCCCCCCGGACTGGCCCTGCCCCCCGGACTGTCCATGCCCGCCGGGCTGGCCCTGGCCTTGGCCTGGCGAGCTACCGCCTGTTTTCCACCACGCCTTTCCCTTGGCGTGGGCGATCGAGGATGAAGACAAAGCTGCTGCTACGAGAGCAATTCTGGCAGTCATCGCAGTCGCCAGTCCGAGGAAGTGGCGCCGGGCGCGATTGTGCTGCATATTCGGGTCCTTGCCTGTCATGCCCTCTCCTTTCCGGTGTCGAGCCGGCTTAAGATACACGCAGGGATTTTGCATCAGGTCAGGGTCACTGAACAACGCCCTATTAGTGCATCCGCTGTAACTCAAAGGGAGTAATTTGGAAGTAGCATGCGAGATCCCGAAGGAGAGTGCACACACGATCACGTGCGCAAGCTGCCCCGGGATGCTGTCAGGTTTGATCTGTCGGTGGTTACATTCCTTGCAGGTACGCGCCTCATCATGGCGATCAAGGCGTCATAGGCAAGGGGGCTGCTTCCACCAAGAGTTTCATCCGGTGGTATTTCCCGTGTCGTAGTTTGTATCGCGAGCGAGATATCAATCGCGGGTCCACCGCTGCCAGCCTGCTCGTCTACCGCCCGACGGAAGCCGACCCTTTGCATCGAGCAGCGCAGGGCTGCCACGGTTCAAGCCAATAAACCGCGCAAGCGGACCCAAATGCCCCTGCCCCCGGTCAACATGCTTTGCCCGGATATAGCGGGCGGTCTCGCCCGCGCTTAATGCCGTGCCGAAATGACAGAAGCAGACAATTTTGTGCATCGGCCGGTCAGAAAGCTCGAAAAACCGCTTCGCCTCCCCGTAAGTGTCGTCCTCCAACCCGGCTGCCCGAAGGAGAGGATCACCGAAGGCAACCGCGAGGGCCGAATTGTCGCAGCGCATCGCCGCTCGCACCCTGTCTAAGGGCGCAACTTGCGCCACGGCTGGCACGGTTTTGTCTTGGGAGTCGGCAGCAAGCCCTGCCGCCGTCAGCGTGCCGCTGCGATCAGAGCCAGACCTGTCCTCATGGTTGTCATTCTGCTGCCCAGCGCCCCTCCAGCACCTCTAACGATACCGGCGCAACCTTGGTTCCACGATCAGACTTTGGTCCCAGCCAGCATCGGCAAAAGGTCGGATGCCCGCTGTCATTGGTCTGAATGTGGAACGGCAAGCGCAATGTGACGTTGTGTCTTCGGGAATCAACCCAAAAGGAGCTTGTCATGAACACCAAAGTGATCGCCACCGGCGTCATCTTTTTCGGAACCCTCGCGGCGGCGGCTTTCGCCCAGGAGGGCGCCACCACCGGCATGATCGGCGGTGCTGCAACCGGTGCCATTATCGGTGGCCCGGTCGGGGCCGGCGTCGGCGCCGTTGCTGGTGCCGTTGCAGGTGCCGCGCTTGAGCCGCCGCCGGAAAGGGTCGTGACCTATGTGCAGCAGCAGCCAGTCCAGCAGTCTGTTGTCGTGCAGCAGCCCCTCGTCGTCGGCAAGCCCCTGCCGCGCGACGTCGTGCTGATGCCGGTCGCCGAGGATCCCCGATATGCTTACACCATCGTCAACGATCAGCGTGTCATCGTCGACCCGAAGACCTACACCGTGGTTCAGGTCATCCAGTAGCAGGGGCCATAGCTCGCGACACTGCTTAGCGCCGGCCAGCGGCTCAGTGCCGCTGCCCGGCCGACCCCCGAGATCCAAGCGAGGTGAGAGAGATGTCCCACCACGAAACCGGAAAATCCGAATTGCCCATTTCCGGACTGTTCCTTTGCATCAGTGCAGCAATGGCGGCGATCGGCCTTCTTTTTGTCGCCGCCCACAGTATCGAGGAGACCAAGCAGCAGACCGCGAAGGTGTTTGTGCCGGCGACAGTCTCTCAAACCACCCTGCCGAAATAGCGGTAGGTGGGACGAAATGACTACGGCTCTGCGCGCGTAAGAGGAGCTGGGCGTGAGTTGGAAATGAACATGAGACTGGTTTTCGTCCCATTGCTGAAAATCGCTCTGTTGCTCACACTCTTTGTCGCGAGCCTCGGTGCGATTTCCGCCATCCTGCCGCAGCCGAAGCCGCACAACTTCGCCAATATCGACGCCGCGTCTCTCTGGACGACCCGTCCGGTGAAGGTCGATCACAGCGCACAGCAATTCGAGCGACTGCCTCCGCGGAACGGGAGGAGCGAAAATGTACTGCAAACCGCCAAGGCATCATCAGGCGATGGCCGGGAGACCGAGGTGATAAGCATGGCGAGCGAGAGTGAGGCGGCTGCGGTTGACAATACGCTGGTCACCGGCGCGATCACAGCGTCGGTAGACACGACAGACGACAATGGGCACATCGAATGGTGCCGCGGCCGCTACAAGTCGTACCGATCTGACAACAGCTATCAGCCCTACAATGGGCGACGCCGCCAGTGTCGGTCACAGTTCAGTGCGGAGACCCATGCGGGCGATGCGTCAATGGCTGTGGAAGCCATCGTTTATGAAAAGGATCCGCATGGGCAATGGTGCGCCGCGCGTTATCGTTCCTATGACGCCAGCGACAATACTTACCGCTCGTACAGCGGCCAGCGACGACCCTGCCGTTCGCCCTACCTCTGGTAATGCACGCCGGCTTGGAAATTCACGGCCGACGCGCTCGCTCGAGGCCGAATTCTCCTCAATCGAATCCGAACTCGCTTTTGCCGTGCCACCGCGCCATCGACGAGGCTTTGTGGCGTTTAATGACCTCGCGTCGAACAGAGCTCGATCGATCCGACCAAGTTGGACGATCGTCGGGGCGCGACAGATCGCACGCTACCGAGAGCGTCTCTCTACTGTTTAAGGCTCTTTAGCCGGCGTTTCGCCGAACGGACAGGTCAGGGTGAGGCGCTGGAGCAGCGTGATCGTGAAGAGCAAGGCCCGAGCGGTGTGCGAGAATCACCGCTCGGGTCCCTCGTCGCTTGTTCATCAATGATGGCAGCGACGTATAGAGGCTTCGTGAGGGGGCCGACGAATCCTCCATCTGATCGATCGGAGCTATGCGGCTCTGATCGATGTTTTTATATTAGCCGCTTGGAATATCTCGGCAATATCATGGTCATTATCATCCTTGACGAAGCGAGCGCACGAAATTTGATCATATGTGCCGTTCCCTACGCCTCCCGAATGAACAGTACACGCAGCCTGTATCTGCACCATCTGCCAGGCGCAGGGCGGCTCCGGAGTTGCGCGTTTGTCGGCCGGAGTCCGCCTCCGGCCGATCGCCGTAGTTCTGCCGTTTAATAGGGAGAGTTGCACTGACGCCTTGGCCCGTAGTTCGGCTGATAGGTATTGTCGTAAGCCCGGTAACTGCGGTACCGGTTTGCGCACCATTCCACATGACTGCCGCCGTACCGAACCGGCCGCTCGGCAACCGCCCCGCCAATAATCGCGCCGGCGGTAAATGCGGCCAGCGGAAACCAAATTCCGTTGTGTTGGCGATAGCCGCGCCGGCGTTCGTAGTAACCACGGTGGCCATTGTAATAAGCCTCGTTGCCGCGCCGGTAAAATCCATGACGTCGGCGCCAGTCGTCGCCATCGCGGCGATATTGAACGACGTCAACATCCGGCCTGGGTTGAGCGATTTGAGCGGGCCGCATAGCGACGAACGCTTCTGATGGCGTGAATGAGGTCGCTAACATAGCCACCGAAAGCGCTAAGGGCGCGATTTTAAAACCTAAGACTTGCATCATTTAGCCTTCCTGTTCAGCGGAAAGATTTCACGCATGGGTCACGAACGGATTGTCGCGCTGACATGTTCCGCACGTCCAGCCTTCACGGACCTTTGCGCATTGAATATAAGACCTTAGTCCGATCGTGGGACGGAGCCGGTTGCGAACTTTTAGGGGGAATTATCGAGCTATAGGTTTCGCATCATCGCGGCAAGCCGCCGCGGAGATCGCCGCGGTGTGCTGGCCAAAATTACGCCGGGCCTCACTCATTCGCCCTTTGTTGCCCACATTTTATTTTGGAAACCCGTATTTTTCAGTAATTTTCCAAAAGCATTGATTGATGTCAATCAGCGACCGTATGCTCTCCTTGATCCGGTTAATCTCCAGATCATCAAGCTCCTCGATCTTGCCGTATTTTATTTCGTCCTTGCTCTCGAAGATCCGCATCGATTGCGTGAGCCCCCGACCGCTATCCGGATCAAATGAATAGATACAGTGATTATACTTGTTTCGGAGTTTGGCCTCCTCGGACAGGCGTCTTGTCGCGCCCAGAATCTCGTGTCGGCAAGCCGCCGGGGTTTTTTGCATCTTTGCCAGACGCTCCACGAGGTCAATCCGCGCGCGCGGGGTGTTCAGCGTCAGGAAGATAACGATTGCCGTTTCCTTATCCGACACCGCGAGCCCGGCGATCATGTGAATGAGGAGGCTTTCAGTATTTGTCCAGGTATAATTCAATTGCCCCAGCAGGAGCAGGATGTCCTGGAACTTACGCATGGCCGCTTGCCACCGGATCGTCGCTCGAATGTGGGTGGTCACCGGGTGAGACGGCGGCATGCTTCACACTCACGCCGGGTGTCGCATCATGAGGGCTGACAAACATAAGCGTGCGCAGACAGGGCCTTGCCTTTGGAGATGCCACGAGATCCGCGCTGACGGCTTGTACGCGAGGCGCCGTATGCGTCATTTAGCTTGCCTTCCCGGATTAGCTATCGCTGCCAATAGTGCTCTCACCGCCCTCTCAAAAACGTAAACCAAAGAGTGTCGGTTGGGAATAGATCGAAGGAACTACGCCGGTCGGCTTTCGCCCGCCCCCTGAGAAACTAGGCAGAGGTCAGCACTAAGAGGGAGCTGTGAACAGGATCTACCTCTTTAGGCGCTCTTTTCCCGAAAACACTTGACTCAAGCCAGTGGCATACTGCCCGCACCGGTAATCCAACCGTCCTTGCCCACATGTATCGCGGCCGGACACCCGGTCATCGGAACTTAAGTATCTGCGAAAACGCAGTTGTGGCGTACCTTCGCACTCCTTGCCCCGCATCCGGCCGGTAACGACGCTTCCTTAGTACCCCACTCCCGCTTTCCGCTCCCGATGGGTGGAAGTGAATCGTCTGTAAGAGACCGCTAACGCGACTCGATCACCCTTGAACCCACGCGCAGCGAGGGTACTAGATCGAAAGAGCAACTTACCTTCTATGGGCAATGTGGCCAGTCTTTGGGTCGCGGCTTGCGTCTAAAGGCCGCTTGGGGATGCATCGGCTCAGTGTAGCGAGCCCTATTCAGACGAGCCCCCTCAACCACATTTCTGGAGGATTAATCAAACAATAGACTACCACCATGCAATCAGAAGTAAGCGGTCTTGCGATGCACGTCCGCTTTTCGAGTTTTGTTCAGTTTCAACCTCTGCGTGGCCAAGACCGTACAGAAGATGAATGACGGTCAAGCTGTCGCGGATCCAGACAAGGACACGACAATGTCGGACAAGTTCAGGAATAACTACGATCTCTACGACGGCGAGCAGGAGCAGGAGCAGGAGCAGGAGCAGAGCAGTGAATCGGAAAACTACAACCTCAACGGCAACGGTAATCTCAATGGCAATGGGAACCTGAACCTGAACGGGAATGGCAACCTGAATGGCAATGCCAATTTCAACGACAGCGAGAACACCAACGAAAACGTCAACACCACGACCGTCGATGTTGGTGTGACGGTGGACGTTGGGTTGGAAGGCTACCTGCCCAGTGACGACGACTTCGCCGACATCGATGTCAGCGGCGGCAGCTCCATCGACGGTCTGTTCAACATCAGGTTCGACGACATTCTCAACGACGCCCTGGACGGCGCTGGAAACGACGTCGCCAACGTCATCAACCAGGTCGCCAACCTGCAGGACAACGATCAGCTGAACAGCGCCGAGGTCAGCAATGACGGCACGTTCGAGCTGAACAACAACGCCAATGGCGGATCGGCATCGGCTGCCGACGGCATCAACGGCGGCGGCTCGGGCGGCGACGGCGGCAGTGACGCCGATGCCGATGGCGGCGATGGCGCCCGCGGCGGTGACGCTTCGGGCGGCGCCGGCGCTGGCGGCGACGGCGCTGGCGGTCTGGCCCTCAGTCTGGCAGCCGGAGGCGTCAGTGAAGGCGGACATGCCGACGGTGGTTCAGCGACTGGGGGCGCCGCCTCAAGCGGCGCCGCCGACGGCGGCAACGGTGACGGCGGCCGCGGCGGAAACGGAGGCGAAGGCCTGGGCGTTGGCTTGGGGCTCGGCTTGGGGCTTGGCGCCGGCCTGGCTTTTGCCGGTGACAGCACCAACGGCGGCAACAACACGGCCGGCGACGGAGATGACGGCGGTAACGGTGGAAACGCCAACGGCGGCGATGCTTCTGACGCCGGAGACGGTGGTGATGCCACCGGCGGTGCGGCCAACACCGGCATCGGCGCTGTTCTCGGCCTGATCGATCCTGTCATCGTCGACAATAACGGCGGAGACGCCACAGGCGGTGCTGGCGGTGGCAACACCGGCGGAGCCGGCGGTGGTGCTGGTGACGGCGGCGCAGGCGGTGCCGGCGGCAGTGCTACGGACGCTGGTGACGGCGGCCGCGGTGGCGACGCTCTTGGCACCGGCACGGGCACTGGCACCGGCACGGGCAACGGCACGGGCACCGGCGGCGACGGCGGCAACGGTGGTGCCGGAACCGGCGGCGATGGAGCCAGTGGCAGCGCCACGAGCGGTGACGTTTATGGCGGCTGGGCAGAAGCTGGCGGCGGAGACGGCGGCGCGGCTTTGAGCGGCGCATGGGCCGACGGCTTTGGCGGCGACGGCTACGGCGGGTGGGCCTATGGCGGAGACGGCGGCGCCGGCGGGGCCGGCGGGGCGGCCACGACGGGCTATGGCGGCGCTGGCGACGGCGGTTCCTGGGGCTCTGGCAATGGTGACGATGGATATGTCACCGGCACGAGTTCGGCCACTGCTGATGGCGTCATCGAAACCAACGCCTTCAACCAGGAAATCGTGATGGGTGCAAACCTGCAACAGAACGCGGTCGATATGACCGTGGTCGGTGGCAGCCTCACCAGCACGGTAGCTGGGGAAGATGGCGACGACGACGCATAAGAGCAAACCCGCTCGCAATCAGTTGTGAACACGCAACCTCGGCTGCGCAGGTTCCCTGCGCAGCCACCTCACGCCGCCAAGCTTCGTCGTGACGGCGATTGACCGGGGAGTTCGTGCCGTGACGATGTTTGACAAGATCACCGAAGAGATTGCCCACTTCATTGGCTTCTTCCATGTCAGCGTCGAAGACGCTCGCTTCAGGGAGACGTATCAGGAATTCTCCTTTAATCCGGTCAAGGAAGAACTGGATCCGCTTCAGGTTGTTGAAACCGGTTTCGCTTCACCCTACGAGTTGTTGGATTACGAGCCCGGAGTGGACTACCGATCGCCCGGGCCCCAGCCGTGGCATCTCGATCCGCAACCGTCAATGGTTCAGGACGTAGCCCATTTCCAAGGTGCTGACGGAACCGTCCCTGACAATACAGGATACGACAGGCCGGAGCATGCGGCCCCGGTCTCGCTCGGGTCGACGAAATTTGCTCCTCCGGACATCGAGCCTCCCGGATCGGTCGTCAATCATTTCAATCAGGCTATCGCCCTGTCCGACGACGATTATTTCAGTGTTGGCCGGCACGACGTCGTCTTTTCCCCAGAGCCCGTCGGCAATGCCGAATTGCTTGAGGGCGCAGAAGCCGCGGCCTCGCTAACGGCCATCGGCGATCTGGAGCGACCCGGTTCGAGCGCGGAAATCATCGCGGTCATCAAGACAACCATTAGCCAGCTTGACGCCGCACAGTCCGGTACTGACGACGCTGTGCAAGAATCGATCACGGCAGAGATAGTCGAAGGTGTCTACGTTAACGGGGAACTGCTTGCCGAGGCGCCCAAGCTTGAGGATTACCACTCGTTCGATAACGAGGATGAATCTGAAGACGATTCAGGCTGCAACACCAGGACGACGGAGGACGGAACAGTTTTGATCGAGGCTTCGGTAGAGCTCGACGCCGGCGGAAACACCTTGGTCAACGACGCCGTCTTGAAGAGCTTCTGGACCGGCGGGACAGTCACTGCAGTCGTCGGTGACCATGTCGAACTGAATGCGATTGTCCAGATCAACGCATTGTGGGACGTCGATGCGATCACCTCTTCTGTTGGCGACCCGACGAGCCATGACGCCAACGAGCTGTTCAACAGCGCAACATTCGAACGGTCGAACGCCTCCAAGGAGCCAGACACTGATCCGGCAGCTGCCGATAGCTATCCAAAATACTGGGCAATCACGGAGGTGAAGGGAGACCTTATGATCGTGAACTGGCTGGAGCAGTTCATCTTCATGAGCGACAACGACGTCGGCGTTCTCTCCTCCTCCGGCGTCACGACAAGCGTTGTGAGCGGTGACAATCTCGGCGTCAATCATACCTCCATCTTCGAATTGGGCTTTGCCTACGACCTGATTATCGTTGGCGGCTCGGTGTACGACGCCAACATCATTCAACAGATGAACGTGTTGTTCGACAATGACGTCGTGGGCGCCACGTCCGGTTTCCAGACCACCGGAGAGCTCACCCTCTCCTCTTCCACAAACCTGCTCTGGAATCAGGCCTCCATCGCCAATATCGGAGACGCGGAACGGTTTGATGCGTTACCCCAATACTATCTGGATGCTGCCAACGCGCTTGAAGGTGGCGGCAGGGATATCTCGCACGACGTGCGGTCGGATGACGCGTTCGCGGGCCTGGAGGGATTGCGCGTCCTCCATATAGGCGGCGACCTCCTCAACCTTCAGTTCATCAAACAGACGAACATTCTCGGGGACAGTGACCAAATCTCACTCGCGATGGACGCGATATCCCCCCATCTCGATTCAGGATGGACGATCTCGACGGGTTCTAACGCGCTGTTGAACAATGCCGCAATCGTTGATCTCGATTCCTTCGGAAAAACCTATGTCGGCGGCGATCAATATTCCCAAGAGACGCTCTTCCAGGCCGAACTCATATCGCACCGACCTGACCTTGGCGGTCCTGATGCGGACGCGCTCGTCAATGAGGCCGTGCTCTTCCTGGACGATTCCTTGCTGGACTCGACCGATGCAGCAGCATCCCAGCGCTATATGGCAGCAGAATACGATGTGCACCCGGATGACGGGGTAACCAGCGTGCTAGGACACTAGGGGGTCTAATGTTTGATAACCGCAAACACCTTCCCGTCACGACCGGACCGATCGAGGCCAGCACCGAGAGCACAGAGCCTTGGAGCGCCTATGACGATATGAAGGAAGCATGCGCAAAATTCGACCGTGCAGTGGAAGAATGCCTGAGCACAGCGCACTCCTCTTTCCAGCCTGCAAGTAAGAGCCGGCCAGAGCCTTCGGCACGCGATCTGCCGGAGGCCAAGGTGGTGGATGGCATGAAGATCGTCGAGGGAGACTGTGGCGCCGTGGCCGCCGATCCGTCAAAGATTGCGATAGAGCTTGTCACAGAGTGCAGAAACGCACCTCGAAGCGCAGATGACGATGTGAAGGAAGCGTGTGCAAAGCTCGATCGTGCCGTGGAAGAATGCTTGCACGCTGGCTTGGGCACACCCTCGTCGGAAGCCGACACATCCCGACAGCCGAGCGCGGCGGCGGAGCAACCGATACGACAGCCTCACAGCGTCGGCGACACATTTGCCCCGCCGCTGAACACAGCGCACTCTTCGTTCGGGCCGGCAAGTAAGAGCCGGCAAGAACCTTCGGCATGCGGTCTGCCAGAGAAGATGGCGGATCGCGCCGCCGATTCTTCAAAGATTGCGATAGAACGTGTCACAGAGAGCAGAAATGCGCCTCGAAGCGCATATGACGATGCGAACGAAGCGCGTGCGCGTTTCGATCGTGCCGTGGAAGAATGCTTGAAAGCCGGGTTGGGCACACCCTCCCCGAAAGCCGACACATTCCGACAGCCAAGCGCGGCGGGGGCGACATCGATACGACCGCCCCACAGCATCCGCGACACCATTGCGCCGCTGAACTCAGCGCACTTCGAGCCGGCAAGTAAGAGCCGGCAAGAGCCTTCGGCGCGCAATCGGCCAGAGGCCAAGGTCGTCGATGGCATGAAGATCGTAGAAGGGGACTGTGGCCCCGTATCCGCCGATCCTTCGTTGGCCGGCAAACCACTTTCCGATGGAAATGGCAAAGGATCGGGCAGCGGGCGCGGCACGTTCCACAAGCGTCTCGGGCCAATCGACTTCACTGCCAGTCTCAAGGCAGGCATCAACGCCGTACGGCACAACCTGATGATCGTCATGTTATTCACGGTCGCGAGCAACGTGCTGGTCCTGGCAATCCCGATCTATCTGTTCCAGATTTCCGATCGTGTTCTGACCAGCCGCTCGATCGATACTCTAATCATGCTGACGGTCGTGATCGTCGGCGCAATCATCCTGCAGGCGATGTTCGACGCATTGCGGCGCTTCGTCCTGATGCGTACGGCGGTGGAAGTTGCCGCCCAACTCGGTGCGCCGATCCTGAGCGCTGCGGCCCGCGCTTCGCTGCAAAGCAATGGTCGAGAGTACCAGACCCTGGGGGATCTTCAGCAGGTTCGGTCTTTTCTCGTTTCGAAGACATTGCTGTCCTTTCTTGATGCACCGATCGCGCCCGTTTTTCTTCTCGCTGTTTTCCTGATCCATCCGCATCTCGGGTATATCGTTGTGACGACAGCCATCCTGTTGTTGATACTCACTCAGATAAACCAACGCATGACAGCCACACCCTTTGCGGATGCAAACACGGCCCAGGTGAAGGCCAATCTTCACCTGGATTCGATGACGCGTAACTCTCAGATCATCAATGCGCTGGCGATGATACCGGAAGCGGTGCAGATCTGGGGAAAAGACACCGCCGCCTCCCTGAAAGCGCAAGTCATTGCCCAGGATAGGAATATCGCGATCTCAGCGATTTCAAGGGGTACGCGGCTGTTAACCCAGGTGACGATGCTGGGCTGGGGTGCATATCTCGCGGTGGAAGGCGAATTGACCGGCGGCATGGTTATCGCCTCATCGATAATCGCCGGTCGCGCACTCGCGCCGATCGAGGGCGCGATCGAGGGATGGAATCAATTCAGCCAGTCGCGCGCCGCCTATGGTCGCATAGCAGCATTGCTAAAGGCATCGCCTTTCAATTTCGAACGTCTCAATCTGCCCAAGCCCGAAGGTCGCCTTGACGTCGAACGGCTGCTCTATGTGCCGCAAGGGACGAAGCGTGTCGTGCTCAACGGTATCTCTTTCGCGTTACAGCCTGGGGATTCCCTCGCGGTCATTGGCAACTCCGGCGCGGGAAAGACCACGCTGGGCAAGATGCTCGTGGGATCGGTCCTGCCAACCTCTGGAAATGTAAGACTGGACCTGATGGATCTCCGCAATTGGGACCAGCGCCAGTTCGGCGAGAATATCGGCTACTTGCCGCAGGACGTGCAACTCTTTCCCGGCACGATCAAGGCCAATATTGCGCGGATGAGGATGGACGCTGACGATGAACAGGTCTATCGCGCAGCCATGCTGGCCGACGTTCATGAGATGATCGCGACGCTGCCGCACGGATATGAGACGATGGTCGCCGCAGATGGCTCACCCCTGTCCGGTGGCCAGAAGCAACGCATCGCCCTTGCCCGCGCCTTCTTCGGAGATCCCCATCTCGTCGTACTGGATGAGCCCAACTCCAACCTCGACAATGCCGGCGATATGGCCCTCGTTCGAGCCCTGGGACATGCCAAAGAACAAAAAATCACGGTGGTCACCATCACCCAGAGGCCGGCACTACTCAAAGGCGTCGACAAGATACTCCTGCTGGTGAACGGGACGGTAGCGCTTTTTGGCATGCGCATCGACGTTTTGAAAGCGCTGGAGGCGCGCGGGATAAACATTGAGGGCGGCGCCTTCGGTCATCAATTGCAGTAGGAGACAACCATTATGTCTGACATCGCCAAGGTCCATGACATAGAATGGTATGCTGACGTTCCAAGATCGATCTGGAAGCAGACAACGGTCGGGTTGGTCCTGTTAGGCGTGTCGTTCGGTGGGTTCGGGACATGGGCGTCGACGGCTCCCCTTGCAGCCGCAGTCATCACGCAGGGCAGTTTCGTTGCCACGGGTCAGAACAAGATTTTGCAGCACCTGGAGGGCGGCATCATCAAGAAAATTCTCGTCAGCGAAGGCGATCAGGTGGTTCAAAATCAGCCGCTTGTTCAGCTAGACGAGACCGCAGCGTTGGCAAAAAAAAGGGAGCTGTTTCTGCGCCGCATGAGATTGGATGTGACAGCGGCGCGTCTAACGGCGCAATTCGAGCGCGACGATGTTCTCGATATCTCCAGCTTGCTGAATGAACATCGCGGCGATCACGATGTCTGGTCGATTTTGGTCAGCCAGCAACTCAATTTCAGGGCCCAGCAGCTTAAGCTTTCCGGCGAACTCTCCCTGCTTGAACAAAACATCAAGGCCCTGCAATTTCGCGAGGTAGGTTACACCCGGCAGCGCGATGCGACCGTGCGGCAGCTAGAACTGCTCAAGGATGAGCATCAAAGCAAGAAGGGCCTGCTGGCCAAGGGCCTCGTCCGGGCAAATGAGGTAAAGGCCATTCAGCGGGCGATCGCCGAGGCTGAGGGGCAGATCGGACGGCTTGAGGCAGAGATAGCGGAAACACAAGCACAATCGGTGAAGGGACAACAGGAAGTGCTGCGGGCGGAAGGCATCTACCGCGAAGACGCTCTCGAACGCCTGCAGTCGATACAAAGTGAACGGGATGCGGTTCGCGAGCAATTGCGTGAAGCCGAAAACGTGCTCGAGCGCGCGACTATCAACGCGCCGGTTTCCGGGACTGTGGTCCGCAGCCACTACCATACGACGGGCGGCGTCATCGAAACCGGCAAGGCCATTCTCGAAATTCTGCCTGCGGGCGTGCCGCTGATCATAGAAGCGCAGATATCCCGCAACGACATCGACAGCGTGAAGCTGGGACAAACCGCCACCATACGCTTGGTCGCATTAAACCAGCGAACAACACCGGTGCTGCAAGGAACCATACTCTATATCTCGGCGGATGCCGTGCAAAACAGCAAGACAGGACTGGCTGAGAATGACGTCTATCTCGCTCGCATCAATATTTCGCCTGACGAAATCGCAAGGGTCCATAGTTTCGCACCAACGCCTGGCATGCCCGTCGAGGTCATGATTCAGACCGCGGAAAGAACTTTCTTCAGTTACATTGCAAAACCAATCACAGACAGCATGTCCAGGGCTTTCTCCGAACAATGATGCCTCTGAGAACTGTGGCGGCAGAGGCGGGCGCCGCTGGTCGCTGCCCTCGGCGGCAATTTTCTGCGCGTGGCCTCTACAGGATTATTCCATTTAAATGGGATTTTCATCGCGTCGCTCGTTTCCCGATTTTCAACCAGTAGGCGTTCGATAGCAAAAACTTCGCTCGTTCTGCAAGGTTGGTTCCGGTCATCATGTGAGCCAAGCGAGATGCCACAGGTGAAAACGCCCGCGACCCGCGTCGCGAGCGATCCCTGTTTGAAACCGATGAAGTTAACCTCAGGAATCGGAGCAAACCTGGCACCTCTATGATCTGGCGAGACGTCCGCTTCTAGGAATGGACCGTCATGCAAGTTACGTCCGGCATGACGGCGCGAAATGGTCGTACCGAACCGGGACGTCGTTGAAAGACTTGATCGCTATCTGCTGTAGCGGCCTCAATTCTTGTTACGGGATCGGTCTGCGTTTCTGCCAAATGGTTGCTCTCAGCGCTCCAGAATGCCCGCGATCCTAACCAGATCTGCAACTGACGATGCGCGCATTTTCCGCATCATATGACCGCGGTGAAGCTTTACGGTGGCCTCGGCGAGCTGAACCTCAGCCGCAATCTGCTTGTTTAGCTTTCCGGCGACAACCAACGCCAGAATCTGCCGCTCCCGCTCGGTAAGCTTGGAATACCTCAGACGCCATGCGGCCGTTTGATTTGCCTCTTCGCGTCGTGCATCATCGTCCGCCAATGCGCGGTTTACCGCTTCTAACAAATCCTGCTCACGCACGGGCTTGGTCAGAACATCGATAGCTCCGGCTTTCATTGCGCGGACAGCCATCGCGACGTCGACATGGGCGCTGATCAGCACCACCGACCTTGGATGTCTGCTTTTCGCCAGTGCCTCTTGAAACTCCAGGCCGCTCTGGCCTGGCAGACGGATATCCAGAACGATACAACCTGCCCGGTCGGGATCATCCGCAGCAAGAAACTCCGGTACCGAACTATGGGTTTCGGTGGCAAGCCCTACGGATTCGAACAATCCCTTCAACGCTTCGCGGACGCTTTCGTCGTCATCGATGACGATGACGGTTGGCGGACCTCTTTTGCGATCATCGATCATATTCGGCTGCGACCTCCGCCACTGGCAATGTAAACGTGAACACTGTGCCAACCTGACTGTCTGCGGCCGAAGCCCAGATCCGGCCACCATGGGCTTCGACAATGGAACGGCATATTGAAAGCCCCATCCCGATGCCATCTGACTTCGTGCTGTAGAACGCTTCGAAAATTCGGTCCAACTCGTCGGGAGGAACACCGTGCCCCGAGTCCGAGACACTCACTCTAACGAACTGCTGCTCAGCCTCTACACACCTGATTCCGATACGCCTCTCCCCTGAAGAAGCTGCCATCGCTTCGGCACTGTTCATGACCAAGTTCAGAACGACTTGTTGCAACTGGGTTCGATCTCCAATGACCTCGAGAGACCGTTGCGGAAGATCGAGATCGAGTTCGATATCTCGATGACGAAGTTCCCCTCCCAAGAGATCCAGCACGTGGTGCAAGGCGCCCTTCAAATCAGTTTGCTCCATCCGGGCTGGTGATTTCTGAGCCATTGCGCGGATACTCGCGATGATGTCGCCAGCGCGATGACCGTCCTTGACGATTCTCTCGGCCGCAAGCCGGGCCTGATCGATATCGGTGTGTCCCGGTTGCAGCCAGCGCAGGCATGTGCCGGCATTTGTGACGATTGCCATTAGTGGCTGATTGACCTCATGGGCGATCGAAACCGCAAGTTCACCCGTGGCTGTCATGCGCGTCACATGCGCCAGGTTGCTCTGGCTTTGTCTCAAGGATTCTTCCGCCCGCTTGCGATCCTCGATATCGACGACGACGCCGTACCACCGCACGACATTCCCATCCATATCCAGAAGGGGGCTTTGCCGGAGGTTGAACCATCGATATTCGCCATCCGCATGTCTGATGCGGGCGTCCACCGGACGACTTTTTTTCGTGGCGACGATATCGTCCCAAGCCAGACGCATCGGCTCGACATCATCGGGATGAAACATGCGATAAAAGCCGAAGCCCACAATCTCTTCGACAGGCAGGCCCACATAATCGATCAAGTTTCGATTGAAATATTCAAGCCGGCCGTCCGACGTACAGGACCAAGCCATCGCAGGTATTGTATTGATGATAAGACTGAGCTTGCGTTCGCTTTCCCTTAGCGCCGCTTCGCTTTCACGAAGAGCATTCTCTGCAGTCTGCAAATCCTCGATATCAATATTGCAGCCGAACCAGCGCACGACGCCGTTGGCATCGACCAGCTTGCGGCCTGAGAAGTAGAACCAGCGGTAGTTACCGTCTGCTCCGCGAATACGACCCTTCAGCACGGTTTGGTCGGAATGCTCAAGATCCCTCTTCCAAATGTCGACCATACCTGGAATATCGTCCGGGTGGTAAAGGTCGAGGAAACCCCATTCGAGAATCTGGTCGGCAGGACGACCAGCGTAGTCCAGCCAGCTTTGATTGACGAAATCGGCGCTGCCGTCTGGTCGGGCTGACCATACGAGGACAGGCAGCGAATTGATGATAAGGCTGAGGTTTTCCTCGCTGGCAGCAAGTGCACTCTTCGTTTCCTTCAATGCATTTTCGGCATGCTTGCGGTCTTCGATATCAAGGACCACACCGTACCATCTCACGATATTTCCTTCGGCATCGAGCCGCGGCTTCTGCCGGAGCGTGCACCAACGATATTGGCCGTCCGCCCGCCTGAGCCTGCCCTCGACCTCCCTCGCATTCTTCGAGGCCATGATCTCATGCCATTCCGACGCGAGATGTGACGTGTCATCGGGATGGAATATCCCATAGAACCTTTCTCCGGAGATTTCCTCAAGCGGCGCCCCGATGAAGTCGAGAAAGTGCTGGTTGGCGAAATCCAGCATGCCATCCGATGTTGCCGACCACACCATTGCGGGGATCAGGTCGATAATGGGATCGTTGTCCGGGTCTCTATTCACAATACTCTCCGTGCAGAGTTTGAGACGGAACCCATGAGGCCCGGCCTCATTATCGTCCGCCGGAAATAGTTACGAAATTTCTGCGAGTTAGGTAAGGACAAATCGATATACCAAGGTCTACACCTGCAATGCTATCGTCTAGTTGCGCGTGACCTAGATCGCAATTGAGAGCGATCGCAAATCCGCTTACTCCTAACCATCGAAGCCCTGGCCAAAACGCGATGTCGGCTGTTCCAACGTTGCGTTCAAACCAAACAAATACGTGCGACGAAATTCCATGTTGCCGCAACCTCCTGACCGGGAGCGACGGCCTGATATTGCCTATCACGACGGCTGATGTGCGGTCTGAACGGCCAGAAGCAGCCCCTGTTCGAAGCCAACTTTCCTTTCATCTCGATTATTGGGAGACCATCATGCGTAATTTGATTATATGCCTGATGCTGGCGACCGCCAGCATGACCGCTGCAACAGTGCTATCAGCGGTTCCCGCACAAGCCACAACGGAAGACCGCAAAACGCCGGTCCCCACCCACTACCGTACCGCGAAGATCGACGGCCTCGATATTTTCTACCGGGAAGCCGGTCCGGCGGACGCTCCGGTCGTGCTGCTGCTTCACGGCTTTCCGACGTCCTCCCATATGTTCCGGAATCTGATCCCGCTCCTTGCAGACCGGTACCACGTCATTGCGCCGGATTATCCGGGTTACGGGCAAAGCGCCTCTCCCGATCGCGGCAGGTATGCCTATACGTTTGCCGGGGCCGCCGACATCATCGATAAGCTGATGGCTCATTTGGCGGCCAAGAGCTACGGGATGTACGTCATGGATTACGGCGCGCCCGTTGGCTATCGTCTCGCGCTGAAACATCCGGAACGGGTCACCGGTCTGATCATCCAGAACGGCAATGCCTATGAGGAAGGGCTGAAGGAATTCTGGGACCCGATCAAGACCTACTGGTCTGACGGATCAGACAAAAGCCGCGCGGCACTTTCCGGCCTCGTTACCCTTGAAACGACCAAATTCCAGTATACCTACGGTATGGAAGACCTGTCGCGCATCAGCCCCGATAACTGGGTTCATGACCAGACTCTCCTCGACCGTCCGGGCAACAAGGACATACAGCTCGACATGTTGTATGACTATCGCACCAACGTGCCGCTCTACCCTGACTTTCAAAGCTTCTTTCGTGAGCGCAAACCACCCACGCTGATCATCTGGGGCAAGAACGACTACATCTTTCCTGAGGCCGGCGCCCATCCTTATCTCAAGGATCTTCCGGATGCCGAGATTCATATCCTGAACTCGGGTCACTTCCTGCTCGAAGAAAAGCTGGACGTCGCGGCTCCGCTCATAAATGATTTTCTTGATCGCCATATCGCAAAGAAGTGACCATCATACATGGTCGCTGGCGGTGCGACCGAGGTCGCACCGCCGCATAGCGAGACGAACATTCCGGATCTTGGAGATCACCCATGCCATACCATTTTTTGGAAGTTGCAATCACTTCGGATGTGCGGCTGGCACAGGCCGAGATGGGAGCCTATCAGATCTGGCTGGGTGATCACCATCGCGAATCGGACAGTTTTACAGAGAGCGAGCTTGCCTTCATCGCCGCAAGGGACAGCTTCTACATTGCATCCGTCTCGAAAACCGGCTGGCCTTACGTGCAGCATCGCGGTGGGCCGCGGGGCTTTTTGAAAACCGTCGACAAGAAGACCTTGGCGTTCGCCGACTACCGGGGGAACCGCCAGTACATCAGCACCGGAAACTTTGCCGCAAACGACCGGACCTGCCTCTTCCTTGTGGATTATCCGCGGCGGGCACGTCTCAAAATCTACATGCACGTCGAGAAGCTGGCACTCGATGCGGACCCCGCATTGACGGACCTTGTTTTCGACGCAGGCTACCGGGCAAAAGCCGAGCGGATTTTCCGGCTTCGGCTGGAAGCGTTCGATTGGAACTGCCCTCAGCATATCACGCCCCGTTACACCGAACTGGAAGTTGAGACGGCGGTAACGCCATTGCGTGAGCGGTTGGCTCAACTGGAAGCGGAGAATGCAGACTGCGTGCTCGGCTGAAGGCGCTTGGAGAATAATGATGGACACCACAAGACCGCCCCTACCGCCTTTTTCGATCGGCTCCGCAACGGAAAAGGTGCGTCTTGCCGAGGATGGCTGGAATAGCCGCAATCCCGAAAAAATGGCGCAGGCCTATACCCCGGATAGCCAATGGCGCCACCGTTCCGAATTCATAAACGGCCGCGAAGCGATCGTCTCCTTTCTCACCCGGAAATGGCAACGCGAACTTGAGTACAGGCTGATCAAGGAGCTTTGGGCCTTTAGCGACAACCGCATCGCGGTCCGCTTTGCCTATGAATGGCACGACGACAGCGGAAACTGGTTTCGGTCTTATGGCAACGAAAACTGGGAGTTTGGAGCCGATGGCCTCATGCGAAAGCGCTTCGCCTCCATCAACGACGCACCAATCCAGAGCCAGGACCGCCGGTTTCATTGGCCCCTCGGCCGCCGGCCGGACGACCATCCTGGCCTCAGCGATTTCGGCTTTTAAAGCGAGGACAAGATGAGAATCGCGACCTATCACCGTGTCGATATCGACGGTCACGAAATATTCTATCGGAAGGCGGGCGATACGACGAAACCGACGCTGTTGTTGCTGCACGGGTTTCCATCTTCAGGCCACATGTTTCGCGATCTCATTCCGCAGCTCGCCGATCGATTTCACCTTATCGCACCCGACATACCAGGGTTCGGCCAGTCGGAAGCGCCCGTACGCCCGAACTTTGCCTACACTTTCGATAATCTCGCCGGTGTCATCCAGAGGTTCATTCAGGTTTCGGGGATCGAGCGTTTTGCCCTCTACGCCTTCGATATAGGAGCGCCTATCGGGTTCCGCGTCGCAATGACCTATCCCAAACGCGTAGCAGCGATCATTTCCCAGAATGGCAATGCCTACGAAGAGGGATTGAGCGACGTCTGGAACCCGATCAGACGATACTGGTCCGAGCCGACGGAGGCCAACCGGGATGCCCTGCGCGAGATCATGAAACCAGCCGCCATCCGCTGGCAATACGAGCACGGCGTTTCGGACTTGTCGAAGGTGTCTCCCGAGGGCTATTCGCTCGATGCCTTCTACATGGCCCGGCCAGAGGCTGAAGAAATTCAGCTCGACATCGCGCTCGATTACGCGAGCAACGTGACGATGTATCCGCGGTTCCAAGCCTATTTTCGCCAGCACCAGCCAAGGTTCCTCGCAATCTGGGGCGACAAGGACCCATTCTTTCTGCCCGCTGGCGCAGAAGCCTTCAAGCGTGACCTGCCGAATGCCGAAGTTCGTTTCCTCGATACGGGCCACTTTGCCTTGGAGACGCATTCGTCTGACATCGCAGCCGCGATCGTGAGCTTCCTGCTCCAACTTTCGCCGCAACCTGAGCCTGCACGTCCCGTAACCAACCTCGCTGCGATGATGTCTGTTGACGGTCAATGCCGCCCCCTGTCTGACGGCTTGGTCAGCATGTCTGCGCATTGGTCAGCACACGCGCCTGGGCGGATGCGTCCTTCATCCCCGGCTGCTGAGCCGAGGATTCACGCGGCGAAAAGGAAGCTTCGCCCAAGGCCGAGCATGACGGATGGAAAACTCGGCCGGCAACGGCCTCACTTCACCGCAGCGGCCGGCCAGTCCATCACTTCCGCCTTGCCGCCCGCCAGCCGATTGCGGCTGCCGGTAACGGTGTCGTAGGGGAAGCCGAGCGGAATGGCGCTGGCGGTATCGAGGCGGGCGATCTGCTCTTCGGTCAGGCGAACATTGAGCGCTGAAAGATTGTCGTCGAGCTGCTCCTTGGTGCGCGGACCGATGATCGGCAGCGTTGTGCCTTTGGCCAGTACCCAGGCGATGGCGATCTGACCGGCAGGAAGTCCGGTTTCCTCGGCAATCGCCAGAACCGCGTCAACGGTTGCCGTCTTGCGATCGTCGCTTTCGCCATGGATGACCGCGCCGAGACCTTGCGCCCTGCCCGTCTCGCCCTTGCGATATTTTCCGGTGAGCAGACCACCGCCAAGCGGCGACCAGCTAACGGTGGCCAGACCGAAGGCACTGGCCATGGGGATCAGCTCACGCTCGACGGTGCGTTCCACGAGGCTGTATTCGATCTGTAGCGCCGAGATCGGCGACCAGCCGCGCAGGTCTGCAACGGTGGCGGCAGTGGCGACGCGCCAGGCTGGGAAGTCCGACAGGCCGGAATAGAGGATCTTGCCGGAACGGGCGAGGTCATCAAGCCCGCGGACGATTTCGTCGATCGGGGTGACGGCATCCGGCATATGCACCCAGAGAAGATCGATGCGATCGGTGTTCAGGCGCTTCAGGCTGGCTTCGACGGACTGGATCATCGCCTTGCGGCTGTTGCCGGTGCGCTGCAAGCCGCTGGTCGGCGCATCGCCAAGCGAGAATTTTGTAGCGAGCACGATATCGTCGCGCTCGTTAGCGATGAACTCGCCGGTCAGTATTTCCGACTGGCCGAACTGATACTGGTCGGCCGTATCGATGAAATTGCCGCCGACAGTGCGGTAACCGTCGAAGATCTGCTTTGCAGTCTCTCGGTCCGCGCCGTAGCCCCAGCCGGTGCCAAAATTGCCTGTGCCCAGCGCCAACGACGATACGCGAAGACCGGTGCGGCCGAAAACTTTATAACGCATGCTCATGTGCTTCATCCCTCAAAAGGCGTTTCCGCCGGGGTTGTTAATTTAAATGACGCTCGTCATATATTGCGTTTAAATTACGATCGTCATATATTTTGTCAAGGGCATTTTTCAAAAGGAGTTGCGGATGCGTCCGACCAAGGAACAGGCAAAGGATAATCGGCAGCGCATTCTCGATACGGCAGCAAAGCTGTTTCGTGAGAATGGCATCCATGCTGTCGGTGTCGATGCCGTCATGAAAGGGGCCGGCCTCACCCATGGCGGCTTCTACGGCCACTTCAAATCCAAGAGCGATCTTGCAGAGCAAGCGCTGGCCCATGCGATGCAGAACATGCTGGGCGCCGATGCCCTCAGTGGTTCGTTGGACGATTTTGCGGAATCCTATCTTTCACCAGAGCATCGCGCGGCCGCCGGCGCGGGATGCACCGTGGCCGCTCTTGGACCGGAGCTTGCAAGACTGCCGGAGGCGGAGCGAGGTCCGGTGACAGATCATATCCGCGGGTTGATCGCCCATATGGAGAACTGGCAGACGCAAAGTGGTTCCAAGCCTGACCGCAGCCAAGCGATCGCGGATGTCGCAAGCTTCGTCGGCGCTCTCGTCCTGTCCCGGACGGTGAACGATCCCGCCTTGTCAGACGAGATTCTGGAGAGCGTGCGCAACCGGGTGACCGGAAAGGCCTAGGACCAACCGATTTCGGCTTAACACGCAGAAGACCGCGTAGATCCCTCATGTGATCGAACGTCGAGAAGACGAGCGCTTGCCCAATGACTCTGAACATAAAAAAGAATTGAGTTTCGGCTGGACCTTCGACACATCAGTATGAAGACTGCTGCGAAGCTGGGGTCATCTCTACCTGCCGCCGAAGTCCGTTCCGAAAGCGCTGCGTCGATATTCCAAGCAGCTTCTCGCCTCGAATGATTTCGACGAGTACCCATACACGATGACCTGGGAGATTGCCGATGGGATTGATTGCGATGAGCGAGCGTGATCTGCATGGCTCGAAGCGATACAAAAGGTTCGCCGGGTTGCCTGACCGAGTTACTCGATCCCGGTCGCAGTCAGGCTCACCGTTTACTGCACGGGACGTTCGACTGGCGACCACGGTAAATGACGAGCCGAACCGGGAAATGGGTGGCAGTTGACGCTCTGAAAAGTGTTGCCCTCCCGCAACAAAACCTACATTAATCTACAATTCGAGATTGTGTCCTTGCCGATCAGGAAGTCTCGTGTAATTTGATGTTGCCCGCAATCAAATCAGAGGAGGCGTAAAATGAAATCTATTCCCGTGTTCATGCGCCTCTCTGGCGGAACGGCTACCGTGGCTTTGATGCATCGCGCATCTCCCCCAAGCCAATCCTGTTACAGAGGCTTCTAAGCCCCGGATTTCCGCCGATTGGCACACTCCCATTTGACCTGACGTGACCGGATGACGGAGCGACTGTTCGCAGTTCCGCGTCCACCCGCACGTCTTTTTGACCTTCGAGAGGACCTGGCTGCGTGATTGCGCCGGGGGAAAAAACATGCGCGAAGCACAAGTTCTAGTTGGTGATACCCTTTCGGCCTCAGTCGATAAACTGTGCCAAAATTTCGGTGTCATGAAGACCGCCCGCGCGTTGCTTCTTGCTGCCTTGAGGCATCGACTAACGAAAAACCATACCTCCCACCTGTCAAATCGGATGCGCCGCGATATCGGTCTTTCAGAGAGTGATGACGTGCTCTTAGAGTCCAGATTTTCCCTTTGGGATATCCGGTTTTAAGGTGTGTGGCAGCATGGTTGGAAAAAATGTCTTGGCCTCGTCTTCAGCCATTTAGAAATGCGACACTCGGCATGTCCACTTGCGCTGCGGACGGAAGGGAGCAGGAGTTGCGGATAAGCAGGATTTCCGCGACATGTTCCGCGCTGCGAGCGAAACCGACCACTTCTGAGCCATCTCAGCTCTCGGCCGCCAAACCATGAGGAAGCGCGTCCCCCGTTCCTTCTGTGCCTCCGTCGATCGATCTCGATCAGGACAGCCGGGGGGATTTCGGCGGAGAAGTCGCGAGAGTCATTGACACAAAATTCGCGTTGCGAAACTCACATGCACAAGGCCCATTTTTATGGGATTTTCGCTACTCCAAAACAATGGCAGCCTGAGACTTCAATGTCGCGGTTGAGCTGGCTCGGGCGCAAGCTCCTGATGGGGCTCGCCGTTGGCTTGTTGAGCGGCCACAGACCTGGGGAGCCGGCGGGGACCATAGATATAGCCGGGCCGGGATTGTTATTGTATTAGCGTAAGCGCATATTGGCCCTGCAAGCGGCCTGCTACGCCCCGTCTGAAAGACGTTCATTGGGCGTGCCGATGTCCGACAACACCCAGCATTGATTCGCCCTCGTTGTCTTCATCTGCACGTGGTCTTCGCTGGCCGACTTTCAAAGGGAGGACTTCGATGCGCTACCTTCCTGCCGGTGCCCAGTCAGCCCAATCAAGCATCGAGGCGAACAATGCGGACTTTGTTGCGAAGTTTGCCGCCAAGGATACGACAGGCCTGGCTCAACACTATACCGAAGACGCAGTAGCGTTTCCTCCCAACGAA
>UCOA01000024.1 GCA_900474095.1 Hyphomicrobiales bacterium
GGAGATCCGCGGGCCGGTCGAATTCGTGGTGACGGCCATTCGCGTATCGCCGAACTGGGCGTTTGTGCAGGTCGAACCGCAACGACCTGGCGGAGGCGCCATCGATCCGGAAAAGACCGGTTTTGGGGAGAATCCGACATGATGGATGGGGTGACGGTTTATGGCCTGATAAGCTTCCAATCCGGCGGCTGGAACCTGATAGATCACACGGTTGGGCCGACCGATGTCGGCTACGCCGTCCGGCAGCAGCGCTACGGCGTGCCGCCGGCGATGCTCAGGCTGGAATAGCGCTGCGATGCGGGTCGTCCTGCCCCAGGGTATACGGCATATTCCGGGCTTTCTCGATCGCGAGAAGCAGGAAAGCCTGGTCGAGACTATTCGGGTCATCGTCGCTGAGGCGCCGCTGTTCGTGCCGGCGATGCCGAAGACGGGGAAGCCGATGTCGGTGAGAATGACCAATTGCGGCTCGCTCGGCTGGGTGACGGACAAGGAGCGCGGCTATCGCTACCAGCCGGAACACCCCGTAACCTGCAAGCCATGGCCTGCGATGCCGGAAAGCCTCGGGGAGATCTGGCACGCCGTTTCCGGTTCGACCAAGGAACCGCAGGCCTGCCTCGTCAACTTCTATGCCGATGATGCCCGCATGGGGTTACATCAGGATCGCGATGAACAGGATTTGGAAACGCCGGTCGTGTCGATTTCGCTCGGCGATAGCTGCCTGTTTCGCGTCGGTGGGCGCGAGAGAGGCGACAAGACGCTGTCGTTCAAATTGTCGAGCGGCGATATCGTCGTGCTGGGTGGCGAGGGGCGCCTTGCCTTTCACGGCGTCGACAAAATCTATCCCAACACCTCGACGCTTTTAAAGAATGGCGGGCGCATTAACCTGACGCTACGTCGCGTCACGGTGTAAATTTCAGAGTTTGCGCAGCGCCACCGTCTCGGTGAGATGGTTCGGACCCTTCTGCAGGATCAGATCGGCGCGCGGCCGTGTTGGCAGGATATTCTGACGCAGGTTCTTCAGGTTGATGTTGTGCCAGAGCCCCTCGGCGATCGCCAGCGCTTCCTCCTCGCTCACTTGCGAATAGCGCTTGAAAAAGGAATCCGGGTTTCGGAAGGCCGTCTGGCGCAGCTGCATGAACCGGTTGACGTACCAAGCGTGAATCAAGCTTTCTTCGGCGTCGATATAGATCGAGAAATCGAAGAAGTCCGAAACCATCGGCACGATCTTGCCGTCAGCCGGAAGGTTACGCGATTGCAGCACGTTGATGCCCTCGAAGATGAGGATGTCCGGGCGGTCGATGATCTGGAACTGATCGGGCAGCACGTCATAGGTGAGATGCGAGTAGGTCGGCGCCTTGACGTTCGGCTGACCGGCCTTGATGGCTGACAGGAAGCGCAGGAGCGCACCGATGTCGTAGCTCTCGGGAAAGCCCTTGCGGTCCATCATGTTTTCCCGCAGCAGCGAAGCATTGGGATAAAGGAAACCGTCGGTCGTCACCAGATCGACCTTTGGGCTCGATGGCCAGCGCGACAGGAGCTCGGCGAGAATACGGGCTGTCGTCGATTTTCCGACAGCGACCGAACCGGCAATGCCAATGACAAAGGGCGTCTTTGCCTCCCCCGACAAGCTGAGGAACCGCTGGCGCTGGGCAAACAACCTCTGCGAGGATTCGACATGCGCCGACAGGAGCCGCGACAGCGACAGATAGATACGGCGGACTTCGTCGAGATCGACGGGGTCGTTCAGCGAGCGCAGCCGCTGTACTTCGTCGGCAGTCAGGGTCAAAGGTGTGTCGGCACGGAAGCGCGACCATTCCTCTGCCGAGAAGAAGCGGTAGGGCGAATAGTCCGTGTTGCCGAAGTGATCCGGAATGTCGGCCGGTCCGATGTCTTTTGCCGCGATGGTCATAAATTGTCTACCGGCTTGCCTTTTCCTGGAGACCCGACTGGTTGGTGCGGCGCTCGAGCTCGCCCATCACATCCTGCAACGGAATATCAGCAATTTTCAATACCACCATAAGATGATAGAGCAGATCGGCACTTTCCGCGACGAGATTGGCGCGGTCGTTCGAAATCGCCGCGATCACTGTCTCCACCGCTTCCTCGCCAAGTTTCTTGGCAGCCTTCGCCTGGCCATGGGCCACGAGTTTCGCTGTCCAGGAGTGCTCCGGCGACGCCGTTGCGCGCTCGGCGACGATCGCCTCGAGGCTGGAAAGGGAAAAGTCGCTCATCGGTTTCCGTCCTGTCGCTCAGTCGAGCCGCATGGCGATGCCATGCTCTGCCATATAGCGCTTGGCCTCGCCGATGCTATAGGTGCCGAAATGGAAGATCGAGGCGGCAAGTACCGCCGTCGCATGCCCGTCGCGAATGCCTTCGACCATGTGATCGAGATTACCGACGCCGCCCGAAGCGATCACCGGAACCGAAACGCGGTCGGCGATTGTGCGGGTCAACGCGATATCGTAACCGGTCTTCTGGCCGTCGCGATCCATCGATGTCAGAAGAAGTTCACCGGCGCCACGCTCCATCATCTTTTCCGCAAAGGCGACGGCATCGATGCCGGTTGCCTGGCGCCCGCCGTGGGTGAAGATTTCCCAGCGATCTTCCTCGCCGGGCTGCGACACCTTCTTCGAATCGATCGAGACGACGATGCACTGGTTGCCGAACTTGTCGGCCGCCTCGGCGACGAAATCCGGGTTCTTCACCGCGGCGGAGTTGATCGAAACCTTGTCGGCGCCGGCAAGCAACAGCTTGCGGATATCGGCGACGCTGCGGACGCCCCCGCCCACGGTCAGCGGCATGAAGCAATGGTCCGCCGTCCGGGCGACGACATCGAAGATGGTGTCGCGATTGTCGGAGGACGCGGTGATGTCGAGGAAACAGAGCTCATCGGCACCGGCCGCGTCATAGGCCTTGGCCGATTCGACGGGGTCGCCGGCGTCGATCAGGTCAACGAAGCTGACGCCCTTGACGACGCGACCGTCCTTGACGTCCAGGCAGGGGATGACACGGGCTTTGAGGGTCATAGGACGGCCTCTTCCTTGGTTTGCGCGTCCTCGCCGCTTTGCGGCTGCGGGCGTCGCGGCATGTCCTTGACGTCCAGGCAGGGGATGACACGGGCTTTGAGGGTCATGCCGCTTTTCCTTTCGCGCTGCGGATAAGCGCCAGTGCCTCGGCCGGGTCGATGCGCCCGTCATAGAGCGCGCGGCCGGAAATGGCGCCTTCGAGCTTTGCCGCATCGGGCTGAACCATCCGGCGGATATCGTCCATCGAAGCGAGGCCGCCCGAGGCGATGACCGGGATAGACACGGCGTCTGCCAACTCCAGCGTCGAAGCCCAGTTGATGCCGGTCAGGATGCCGTCGCGGTCGATGTCAGTATAAATGATAGCCGAAACGCCGGCGCCCTCGAATTTCTGCGCCAGTTCGATGACGCCGAGTTCGGAGGCTTCCGCCCAGCCCTCGACGGCCACCTTGCCGCCCTTGGCGTCGATGCCGACAGCAATCTTGCCCGGGAATTTCCGGCAGGCTTCGATCACCAGCGCCGGATCGCGCACGGCAACCGTACCGAGAATGACGCGGGCAAGCCCGCGCGACAGCCAGTTGTCGATATGATCGAGCGTGCGGATGCCGCCGCCGAGCTGGACGGGGTTTGTCGTGGCCTTCAGAATCGCATCGACGGCAGCACCGTTGACGGTCTCACCGGCAAAGGCGCCATTGAGATCGACCACGTGCAGCCATTCGAACCCCTGGTCCTCGAAGGTCTTGGCCTGGGCGCCGGGGTCGGAATTGTAGACGGTCGCCTGTTCCATGTCGCCGAGCTTGAGGCGCACGCACTGGCCGTCTTTGAGATCGATTGCGGGAAAAAGGATCATGTCAGGGCTTCCAGCGCAGGAAATTCGAGATGAGGGCGAGGCCGAGCGTCTGGCTCTTTTCCGGATGAAACTGCGCGCCGGCCTTGTTGCCGCTGGCGACGAAAGCGGTCACCGCGCCGCCATACGAGGTCGTGGCGATCAGGTCGTCCGGGTTTTCGACGGCGAGGTGGTAGGAATGGACGAAATAGGCGTGCAGCCCGTCCTCGCCGGTCTTGATGCCATCGAACAGAGGATGCGGCTTCCTCAGCTCCAGCGTATTCCAGCCGATCTGCGGGATTTTCAGAGTCGGATCGGCGGGCACCATCTCGACGACATCGCCCTTGATCCAACCGAGCCCTTGAGTGGTCGTCTTTTCCAGCCCGCGCGACGACATCAGCTGCATGCCGACGCAGATGCCGAGGAAGGGACGGGCGGATTTTTCCACCGCTTCCCTCAGCGCCGCCTGCATGCCATCGACGGCGTCGAGGCCGCGGCGACAGTCGGCATAGGCGCCGACGCCGGGCAGGACGATGCGGTCGGCACTGGCGACACGGTCAGCCCTGTCGGTGAGGTCGATCTCCGCGTCGATGCCGGCTTCACGGGCGGCACGCTCGAAGGCCTTCGTTGCCGAGCGCAGATTGCCGGATCCGTAATCGATGATCGCAACGCGCATCAGCGTTCTCCATAATTCTCAAACAGTCCGAAGGCCGTGCGGTTGTCGGCCGTCGCCGGCGGCAGCGCCGGGAGCTGCCCCGCGGCATCGCCGGGCGCCGTCGCGTGCGCGGCCGTCTCGTGGTCGTAGATCATTTCGGCAAGGGCCAGATCATCGGTCGCAATCACCGACTGGAGCGTCCAGCCGTCAGCCTCCAGGCGCCTGGCGACAAAAGCCGGACCTTCGAGAGCGACGAGGAGACGCAACGCCAGTTCGATCAAAAACCCCGCCAGCATGGCGCGGGGCTCCGAGGTCAGGATGGCGATGGTCGACTGCAGGATCGCAACGGCAATGCCGGCAATCCATTGCCGTTTGAAAAGCAGCCAGATCGCCGGGAAGAGGAAGGCGATCCAGGAAAACTTATCGGCGATGAACCGCGCATCCTCATCGTTTCTGAGAGTGGCGGGGCGTGTCAGAACCAGATAGGAGGCCATATCAGCCAACTTTCAATGTGGGCCGGTCAGACCAGCGTTCCCTTGGTGGAGGGAACACGGCCTGCCTGGCGCGGATCGATCTCTGTTGCCGTACGAAGCACGCGGGCAACGGCCTTGAAGCAGGTTTCGGAGATATGATGGTTGTTGGCGCCGTAGATGTTCTGCACATGCAGCGTGATGCCGCCATGCTGCGCCAGGGCCTGGAAGAATTCGCGCACCAGTTCGGTATCGAAAGTACCGATCTTCGGCGCCGAGAAGGCGACGTTCCAGACGAGGAAGGGACGGCCCGAGACATCGACGGCGGCGCGGGTCATCGTCTCGTCCATGGCAAGGTCTAGCGAGGCGTAGCGGGTGATGCCGCGCCGGTCGCCGAGTGCCTTGGAGAGGGCCTGGCCGATTGCGATGCCGGTGTCTTCCACCGTATGATGGTCGTCGACATGCCGATCGCCATCGGCGACGATGTCCATGTCGATCAGCGAATGACGGGAAAGCTGCTCAAGCATATGGTCGAAGAAGCCGACGCCGGTCGAAATCCGCGATGTGCCGGTGCCGTCGATATTGACGGACACGGTCACCGAGGTTTCGTTGGTCTTGCGCGAAACGCTGCCGGTGCGGTTGGCTTGCTGGTCGGCCATCAGGTTCTCCCGAATGTAACAGAGCCGCTGCATATCAGGCGGTGGACGAAATATCCAGAACTGCCGCCATGATTCTCGCGGATGCGAAACAGGCCGGACTTCTTACGATAGGGAGCGGGATGCGGGCTATTTGCAATCGGCAAAACCGCTCTTACATAGGCTTCAACAGAGCTGATGTGCGGCTCTTCGAAAAAGGCCCCGGCAGGCGGGCAGGTAGGTATTTCATGACAACAATTATTACCGTCCGAAAGGGCGGACAGGTGGTGATGGCGGGCGATGGCCAGGTGAGTCTTGGCCAGACCGTGATGAAGGGCAATGCCCGCAAGGTGCGTCGCCTCGGCAAGGGCGACGTGATCGCCGGTTTCGCCGGTGCGACAGCCGATGCCTTCACGCTTCTGGAGCGGCTTGAATCCAAGCTCGAACAATATCCGGACCAACTGATGCGCGCCGCCGTCGAGCTTGCCAAGGACTGGCGCACGAACAAGTATCTGCGCAATCTCGAAGCGATGATGCTTGTCGCCGATAAGTCGATTACGCTGGCGATCACCGGCAACGGCGACGTGCTTGAGCCCGAACATGGCACGATCGCTATCGGCTCGGGCGGCAATTTTGCCTTTGCGGCTGCTCGGGCACTGATGGATTCGGACAAGACGGCCGAAGAGGTCGCCCGCCGGGCAATGGAAATCGCCGGCGATATCTGCGTCTATACCAACGGCCATATCGTCATCGAAAAGCTCGATGCGGCCTGATCCGGCTATCGCCTTCACGGCCGTCGACGAAAGTCATATGCCGACGCTGTTCGGCTGGCTTTCGCAGCGGCATGTGCGGCAATGGTGGGGCGAGCCGGATGAGGAGCTGAAACTGATCCGTGACGGCTGCTTAACCGGTGAAGTCGAAGGCTTCGTCTTTTCGGTCGACGGCCGGCCGTCCGGTTACATCCAGTCCTGGCTGCCGACGCAATATGACAGCGAACCCTGGGCGCGGGGCCTGACGCCGGATACGCCGGGCATCGACATCTTTGTCGGGCCGCGGGAGATGACCGGCAGGGGCGTAGCGCCGGCGGTTATCAGGGTCTTTGCGGCCCGGCTTTTTAGCGGCACCGCGCCGCGGATCATTATCGATCCCGATGCAGAGAATAAACGGGCCATCCGGGCTTATGCCAAGGCGGGCTTTACCCCTTACGGCGAATGGAACGACAGCACCGGGCGAACAATCCTCCTGGAATTGACCCGGACAGAATTTGAGAGGATGTCATGACCACATTTTCACCCCGCGAAATCGTGTCGGAGCTCGACCGGTTCATCATCGGCCAGCACGATGCCAAGCGCGCTGTCGCCATTGCGCTCCGCAACCGCTGGCGCCGCCAGCAGCTCACCGACGAGCTGCGCGACGAGGTGATGCCGAAGAACATCCTGATGATCGGTCCGACCGGCGTCGGCAAGACGGAAATTTCGCGCCGTCTCGCCAAGCTGGCTGGGGCCCCTTTCATCAAGGTCGAGGCGACGAAGTTCACGGAAGTCGGCTATGTCGGCCGCGACGTCGAGCAGATCGTCCGTGATCTCGTTGAAGTCGGTATCGGCCTCGTGCGCGAAAAGAAGCGCGCCGAGGTCAAGGCGAAGGCGCATCTGAATGCGGAGGAGCGGGTGCTCGACGCGCTGGTAGGCGCCACCGCCTCGCCGGCGACGCGCGATAACTTCCGCAAAAAGCTGCGGGCCAACGAACTGGACGACAAGGAAATCGATATCGAGATCGCCGATATGGGAACGCCCGGCGGCTTCGAGATCCCCGGGATGCCGGGCGCCAATATCGGCGTGCTCAACCTATCGGAAATGTTCGGCAAGGCCATGGGCCAGCGTACCAAGAAGGTTCGCACGACGGTTAAGGACTCTTACGGCATCCTGATCAACGATGAATCAGACAAACTTCTCGACAACGAGGAGATCCAGCGCGAAGCGGTGCGCTCAGCGGAAAACGATGGCATCGTCTTCCTCGACGAGATCGACAAGATCGCCGCGCGCGACGGTGGCATGGGGGCGGGTGTTTCCCGCGAAGGCGTGCAGCGCGACTTGCTTCCGCTCGTCGAGGGGACGACGGTTGCGACCAAATATGGCCCGGTGAAAACCGACCATATCCTTTTCATCGCCTCGGGTGCATTCCACGTCTCCAAGCCGTCGGACCTGCTTCCCGAGCTTCAGGGCCGCCTGCCGATCCGCGTCGAGCTGAAGGCACTGACCAAGGAAGACTTCCGCCGCATTCTCACCGAAACCGAAGTCAGTCTGATCCGGCAATACAAGGCACTGCTGGAAACGGAAGGCGTCAACCTGGACTTCACCGACGATGCAATTGACGCGCTCGCCGATGTTGCCGTTATGCTCAATTCGAGCGTCGAGAATATCGGCGCCCGGCGGCTGCAGACGGTGATGGAGCGGGTGCTCGATGAAATCTCCTATGTGGCGCCCGACAAGTCCGGTGAATCGCTGAAGATCGATGCGGACTATGTGAAGACTCATGTCGGCGATCTCGCTGCCAATACGGACCTGTCGCGTTATATTCTGTAACGGCAGTACGTCGCGAAACCGAACAGGGCGTCCGTTATGCGATGGGCGCCCTTGTTGTTTACGCAGGCTGTGCGCGATAAGCGTTTCTGCGTGCCGGGCATGATTCCGACACGATTCTGCCGCATGCGTCCCCGCGCATCAAAGCCAGTCTTGCCAGGTCACAGGAAAACCGCTCGTGCGCGTCATCGTTCAAATGCTTGTTCTTGCGGGAGTGATTCTCGTTACCGCCCCGGCTTTTGCCGACGGATTGCGCGTCGTGCCCGAAGGCAACCGGTATCAGGAGCAGCCGAATGTTCCCGGCGCCTCGATGCGGCGAACGAAAGCCGGGAAGACATCATTCGATGCGAAATACGAGAAAGTGCGCAATCTTCTTGCGACTGACGGCAAGCTAATGAGCAAGATCAAGTCGACGGCGCGTGCCTATGGCATCGATCCGATCCATATGATCGGCGCCATCGTCGGCGAACATACCTACAATGTCGATGCCTATGACCGCCTGCAGTCCTATTACGTCAAGGCGGCCGCCTATGCCGGCGACAGCTTCCGCTTCGGCTATGAGGGCGAAGGTGTGGACCAGTTCGTGTTGCGGCCAGAATTTGCCGTCTGCAGTGGCAAGAAGAGTTCCTATGCGCTGTGGAGTTGCCGCGAAAGCGTGTGGGACAGCCAATTCCGCGGCAATACGGTTGGTGGAACGTCCTATCCGAACAATCGCTTCAGCGCCGTCTTCTTCCAGCCATTTTTCGCGGGCCAGACATTCGGCCTTGGCCAGATCAATCCGCTGACGGCCCTTATGTTGACCGACATTGTGTCGCGCGTCTCCGGCTATGACCGGCTGGATGAAAACAACGCGTCCGGCGTCTACGCGGCGATCATGGATCCCGATCAGTCGCTCGCCTATATGGCGGCCTCGATCCGTCATTCAATCGACGCCTACAAGTCGATCGCCGGCGTGGATATTTCCGGTAACCCCGGCATCACCGCGACCCTCTACAATGTCGGCAATCCCGACCAGCGCGCTGCAGCACTTGCCGTCAGGAACGCGGGCAGCGAGGTGCAGTGGCCCGAGGAAAATTATTATGGCTGGCTGGTCAATGACAAGCTGGCGGAATTGAGGGCGCTGCTCTAACTTTCCTGAATTCGCCACAGCGTTATGCGAGGGTGTGTGGTTGGAGCCGCCAATGTGTGGCGGTCCGGAAAGCCCATCCATGGATGTGAGACCTGAACCGTTCGAGCCGCCTGCGCCGATCCCGCGTACGGTGCCGCCGTCGCGGCTGCAAATCATCCGCACCGTGATGCGCAATCCGCTCGAATTGTGGGGCGAGCCCTCCTATACGCTGCCCTGGATCGACACCAAGTTCATCAACCAGCGCACGCTGATCGTCAACGATCCGAACCTGATCCGTCATGTGCTGGTCGAGAATGCCTCGAACTACGAAATGTCCAAGGTCCGCCGCCTCATTCTGCGGCCGATCCTGCGCGACGGGTTGCTGACGGCCGAGGGCGAGGTGTGGAAGCGGTCGCGCAAGGCGATGGCGCCGGCCTTCACGCCCCGTCATGCCAGAGGTTTCGCCAAGCAGATGCTGGCCAAGACCGAGGAATATGTCGCGAAGTATGATGAGGCGGCCGCCACAGGATCGGTCGTCAACATCGCCAACGATATGACCGAGCTGACCTACGGAATTCTCTCGGAGACGTTGTTTTCCGGACAGATCGCGGCCGAAACCGAGGGTTTTGCCGATAGTGTCGAACGGCTGCTGCATCGCATGGGCCGCGTCGATCCCATGGACCTTCTGCTGGCGCCGCCCTGGGTGCCGCGGCTCACGCGCATCGGCGGCGCCAAGGTGATGGCGGAATTCCGCGGGATCGTCGAGAAAACCATGGACGACCGTCGGCAGTTGATGCGCTCGGATCCGGCGTCGGCGCCGCAAGACTTCCTGACACTGCTTCTGCAACTGGAAGGGCCGGAGGGGCTGTCGACCGACGAAATTTCCGACAATATCCTGACCTTTATCGGTGCCGGCCACGAAACGACGGCGCGAGCGCTTGCCTGGACGCTCTATTGCGTCGCCAACTCCCCGCATGTACGCGACAATATGGAGGCGGAGATCGATTGCGTGCTGTCGAGCGGTGCCGAACCGGTAGACTGGCTCGATCTGATGCCGCATGTACGCGCGTCCTTCGAGGAGGGGATGCGGCTCTATCCGCCAGCGCCCTCGATCAACCGTGCGGCGATCAAGGCCGATTCATGGACCTCGTCGGAAGGGGAGCGGGTAGAGATCCCCAAGGGCATTTCGGTCCTGGTCATGCCCTGGACGCTGCATCGCCATATGCTCTACTGGGAAAAACCGCGCGCCTTCATGCCGGAACGGTTCCTGCCGGAAAATCGCGACAAGCTGCACCGGTTCCAGTATCTGCCGTTCGGGGCAGGCCCGCGCACCTGCATCGGCGCCACTTTTGCGCTGCAGGAAGCGGTGATCGCGCTTGGCGTAATGATGAAGCGGTTCCGGTTCGATATGACGCCGGAAACCAAGCCCTGGCCGGTGCAACGGCTGACGACGCAGCCTAGGGGCGGGCTGCCGTTGAGGGTGTCGGCTCGGTAAATGTCTTGCCTGGCGTTTCCGATTGCACGGCGCGGATCGGCGAATCGGCCGGCACCGGCTCCTGCAGCTGTTTCTTCGGCTTCTTGATCGTCTTGATCTGCGCGCAGGTGGAATCGCCGACGCCTTCGCACGGCTTGTAGACGACGATTTCGCTGCCCGCCCCATCGTCCCAGACGGCCTGGATGGTCAGTGTCTTCGCCTCCCCAGCCGGCAGCGAGATATAGACATATTCATTGGTATTGTCCTCGGGCAGGTTGAAGGGGATGTGCGGATTGCACTTGCCGAGCGGGAACCGTTTGTCGAGAGCATCCGAATTGACCGAGTAACGGATTTCCGAAAGCCGGCAATGCATGGTCTGCAGCGTGGTGAAATAGATCAGCTGCTTGTCGTCGTAATTACGGAACTGGATCCAGCCGGTTGTCTTGTTGACGTCGAGCATCGCCTTGTAGATCGAGACATCGGGAAGGACCGGCTTGTATTCCTCCTCGTCCTCGGCGTCCTCAGAAAGAACAGGACCGGAAAGGACCGGGCAACCCGCAAGGGCGAGTGCCAGAAAGAGCATGCGTGAGAAACCGGTCATGCGATGATCCTCTTTTTGCGTTGTCGCTGCGCGCCGAAATTCCCATGTCGGCGGAGCGATAGCCTTTCGCTGAAAGATGTCATATCACCTCGTCCTTGTGCTTTGAAGCCGGCTTTCCGGCGCCTACCTGAATGGGACGTTGCTTTGACCGAACATCTTCTCCTCGGTATCGACACAGGCGGAACCTATACCGATGCGGTTCTTTTCAGCGAGACCAAAGGGGTTGTCGCCAAGGCGAAGTCGCTGACCACCCGTCACGACCTCTCCGTCGGCATCGCCGGTGCCGTCGAGGCGGTGCTGGAGCAGGCCAAGGCTCCCGCTTCCGCCATCAGCCTCGTTTCGTTGTCGACGACGCTTGCCACCAATGCGCTGGTCGAAGGCCAGGGCGGCCGCGCCGGTCTCGTCATGATCGGTTTCGGTCCGGACGATCTGAAGCGCGACGGATTGCAGGAAGCGCTCGGCTCCGATCCGGTGATCTTCCTGCCGGGCGGCCACAATGTGCATGGCGGCGAGACGCTGCTCGACATGACGACACTGGATGAGGCGTTGCCGCAGCTTTCGAGTGAGGTCTCGTCCTTCGCGATCGCCGGCTATTTTGCCGTGCGGAATCCGGCTCACGAACAGCGGGTGCGCGATCGTATCCGTGAAGCCTCACATCTGCCGGTCACCTGCAGCCACGAGCTGTCCTCCAAGTTGGGCGGCCCCCGCCGGGCTCTCACGACCCTGCTCAATGCCCGCCTGGTCTCCATGATCGACCGGCTGATCGGGGCCTGCGAAGGCTTTTTGCAACAACGCGGCATCGACGTGCCGATGATGGTGGTGCGCGGCGATGGCGCTTTGATTTCCGCTGCCGAAGCCCGGTTGCGACCGATCGAGACCATTCTCTCCGGCCCCGCCGCAAGTCTTGTCGGCGCCCGGCATCTGACCGGCCTCGACAATGCGGTCGTTTCCGATATCGGCGGCACAACGACGGATGTGGCCGTGCTTGATCAGGGACGTCCGCGTCTCGATTCGGAGGGTGCCGTTGTCGGCGGTTTCCGCACCATGGTCGAGGCGGTCGCCATGCGCACGTTCGGCCTTGGCGGCGATTCGGAGGTCCGCATCAACGATCGCGGCCTCAAGGCGAAGATCGATCTCGGACCGCGCCGGTTCCTGCCTCTCAGCCTCGCCGCGGCTCAGCATGAGGAGGCGGTGATTTCCGTGCTCGAACGGCAGTTGCGCACGGCCCATGTCGGCCGCCATGACGGCCGTTTCGCCGTCCGCACCGGGCTTCCGGATCATCTGGCGAGCGGTCTTCACACGCTGGAACAGGCCTTGCTCGAGCGGATCGGCGCGGTGCCGGTGTCGCTGGACCATCTGTTGACGAGCACTCCGCAGAAGGCGACACTGGACCGGCTGGTGGCGCGCGGCCTGGTGCATATCTGCGGTCTGACGCCGTCGGATGCCATGCATGTCCTCGGGGGCCAAGCGCAGTGGAACGGGACGGCCGCGCGGCTAGGCGCCGAACTCGCCGCGCGTACCAAGGATGGGTCGGGCAAGCCGATCGCTGCCTCGGCCGAGGAATTGTCGGAGCTCATCGTCTCCCGGCTGACGCGTCAGTCCGCCGAGTTCATTCTGTCCTCCTGCTTGGCGGAGGACGGCGCGGCGATCGATCCGGCCGTATCGCTGGCTGTCGATCGGGCGTTGAAGCGGGAGCGCGGTATTGTCGGTTTTTCCCTCTCGCTCGACCGGCCGCTGGTCGGCTTGGGGGCTTCCGCGCCGGTCTATTATCCGGCCATCGCCGAAATGCTGCGCGCGGAGGCTTGCATTCCGGAAGAAGCGGGTGTCGCCAATGCGGTCGGCGCGGTCGTCGGCCAGGTACGGTCTTCGGTGACCGTCTTTGTGACGACGCCGGAAGAGGGTATCTTCATCGTCAACGGTGGGGGCCTGAGCAGTCGCTTTTTGGATGAAGGCAAGGCCTTCGCATTCGCGCGGGAGCGGGCGGAAACGGCGGCGCTGGCCGCGGCGCGGGCGAATGGCGCGGACGAGCCGGTTGTGAGGATGCGTGAGGATATCGATGCGCCGGAGGTGGAGGGCAGCCGAAGGCTCATCGAAGCACGGTTCACGGCGATCGCCAGCGGCCGCCCGCGCGTCGCTCATCATTGATTTGTGCCATTTTCGAAATAATTCTTCGCATTTTCGCCGGATTGACAGGGAATGAAACCGTGAGAGACTGCGGCGTCTCATATTTGACCGTTGTTTCAGGGAGTTGCCGATGGGCCGGATTGAAAAGAATGGCTTGAAGATCGATGCGGGCCTGCACGATTTCCTGGTGAACGAGGCGCTGCCTGGCACCGGTATCGACGTCGATCGATTCTACTCGGGTTTCTCTCATATCGTTCACGATCTGGGTCCGAAAAATCGCGGGCTTCTGGCCACGCGCGATGCTCTTCAGGAGAAGCTGGACGATTGGTACCGAAAGAACGGCGCGCCCGTCGATATCGCCGCCTATGAAGGTTTCCTGAAGGAAATCAGCTATTTGCTACCGGAGGGGCCGGATTTCTCCGTCTCCACCAGCAATGTCGATCCCGAAATCGCCACGATCGCCGGGCCACAGCTCGTCGTCCCGGTCATGAACGCGCGCTATGCGCTGAACGCCGCCAACGCCCGCTGGGGCTCGCTGTATGACGCGCTCTACGGCACCGACGCGATCAGCGAAGACGGCGGCGCTGAAAAGGGCAGGGGTTACAATCCGGTCCGTGGGCAGAAGGTCGTCGCCTGGGCGCGCGGCTTTCTGGATGCGAGCGCGCCGCTCGCTGGCGGCAGCTGGAACGACGTCACCGGTTTTGCGGTCGAGGAGGCAAACCTTGCGGTTTCGACCGCGACGGGTGTTGCGAAACTCGCCGACGGCGGGCAATTCGCCGGCTTTCGCGGGAGTGCAACGTCCCCATCCCATCTGCTTTTGAAGAAAAACAACTTGCATATCGAGATTGTCATCGATCCATCGACGGCGACCGGCAAGGACGACCTGGCGCATATTTCCGACGTCATCCTCGAATCGGCCATCACCGCGATCATGGATTGCGAGGATTCCGTTGCCGCCGTCGATGCGGAAGACAAGATAGTCGTCTATCGCAACTGGCTTGGCCTAATGAAGGGCGATCTTCAGGAGGACGTCGCGAAGGGCGGCAAGACCTTCACCCGCAAACTCAATCCGGATTTCGGCTTTACCGCGCCGGATGGGTCGGAGATTTCGCTCAAGGGCCGCGCCTTGATGCTGGTGCGCAATGTCGGTCACCTGATGACCAACCCGTCCATTCTCGATCGCGACGGCAACGAGGTTCCGGAAGGAATGATGGACGCGATGATCACCGGTCTGATCGCACTCTACGACATTGGCCCAAATGGCCGCCGGATGAATTCACGCGAAGGCTCGATGTATGTCGTCAAGCCGAAGATGCACGGTCCGGAAGAAGTTGCCTTTGCTTCGGAAATCTTCGGCCGCGTCGAAGAGGCGCTCGGCATGGCGCCCAACACGATGAAGATGGGCATCATGGACGAGGAGCGCCGCACCACCGTCAATCTGAAGGAATGCATTCGCGCTGCCCAAAAACGCGTCGTTTTCATCAATACCGGTTTTCTCGATCGCACCGGCGACGAGATGCATACCTCGATGGAAGCCGGCCCGATGATCCGCAAGGGCGACATGAAACAGGCCGCCTGGATCGCGGCCTATGAGAACTGGAATGTCGATATCGGGCTGGAATGCGGCCTGTCGGGTCATGCCCAGATCGGCAAGGGCATGTGGGCAATGCCCGACCTGATGGCGGCGATGCTGGAGCAGAAGATCGCCCACCCGAAGGCGGGTGCCAATACGGCCTGGGTTCCCTCGCCAACGGCCGCGACGCTGCACGCAACGCACTATCACAAGGTCGATGTCTCCGCCGTTCAGGTAGGCTTGAAGAGCCGGGCGCGGGCAAAGCTCAGCGACATCCTGTCCGTTCCGGTCGCATCGCGTCCGAACTGGACGGCGGAGGAGATCCAGCGGGAGCTGGACAACAACGCTCAAGGGATTCTCGGCTACGTCGTGCGCTGGATCGACCAGGGCGTCGGCTGCTCCAAGGTTCCTGACATCAACAATGTCGGCCTGATGGAAGACCGCGCGACGCTGCGTATCTCTGCCCAGCATATGGCCAACTGGCTGCATCACGGCGTCGTCACCGAGGCACAGATCGTCGAGACGATGAAGCGCATGGCAGCTGTCGTCGATGGCCAGAATGCCGGTGATTCGGCCTACACACCGATGGCCGGCGATTTCGACGGCTCGATTGCCTTCCAGGCCGCGCTCGAGCTGGTCCTCAAGGGCCGCGAACAGCCGAATGGCTACACCGAGCCGGTCCTGCATCGCCGTCGTTTGGAGTTGAAGGCAAGCCGGTCGGCCTGAACTGCCGCAGTTCTATGATCGCCCCGGAGGATCAGGCAAGATTCTCGGAGGGATGATCTACCGCTGAAAAGGCGTTCCGCATCATTGTTCCTTCAGCGGCGGGGCATTCCCGCC
>UCOA01000173.1 GCA_900474095.1 Hyphomicrobiales bacterium
GTCGCCAGATTGCCGCGCTGGGCATAGGAATTGTAGCCGTCGATCTCGCCGCCAAAGACGAGGCCGCCCTTGTCCGACTGCGAGATATAGAAATGTCCCGCCCCATAGGTGATGACATGGTTGATCGACGGTTTTAATCCCTCCGTCACGAAGGCCTGCAGCACATGGCTTTCGATCGGCAGTTTCAGGTCGGCCATCTGACCGACGCGCGAGGTGTTGCCCGCCGCTGCCAACCCCAGCTTGCCGCAGCCGATGAAACCCCTCGACGTCTCGACGCCCGTCACTGCGCCGTTCTCGCGCCGGATGCCGGTCACCTCGCAATTCTGGATAAGATCGACACCCAGCCGGTCGGCCGCGCGGGCGTAGCCCCACGCAACCGCATCATGGCGCGCCGTGCCGCCGCGCTTCTGCAACAGCCCACCCATGATCGGGAAGCGCGCATGGTCGAAATTGAGGAAGGGCAGCATCTTCTTCAGCGCCGCGCGGTCAAGTAGCTCGGCCGGGACGCCCTCCATCCACATCGCATTGCCGCGGCGGACATAGGCATCCCGCTGGCCGTCATTGTGGTAGAGGTTGATGACACCACGCTGCGACAGCATGGCGTTGTAGTTGAGGTCCTGCTCCAGGCCTTCCCAGAGCTTCATCGAAAATTCGTAGAACGGCTCGTTGCCGGGCAACATGTAGTTGGAGCGCACGATCGTCGTGTTGCGGCCGACATTGCCGGAGCCGAGGTAGCCCTTCTCCAGCACGGCGATGTTCTTGAGGCCGAATTCCCTGGCGAGATAATAGGCCGTCGCCAACCCGTGGCCACCGCCGCCGACGATGATCACATCGTAGAAAGGCTTCGGTTCCGGCTGACGCCAGGCCGGCTTCCAGTTGCGGTTGCCCGTCAGCGCGTTCTTGACGATCGAGAATGCCGAATAACGCATGCCAGTCCCAATTCACCACTATGTTGCAACGCCACATTTGCATAAGCCGCGACCAGCGCAAAGGCCGCCCCGGCAAAGACGGACCGAATGCGCCGCGCCTGCTATCGCAGCTCTAGCCGAACAGATCCCGAGTCACAGTGCCAAATGCGGCACATTCGGAAAAATTTGACGAACAAACCTTGAAAAGACCGGTAAGGAAGTTGGATGTATAATCATTGTTCCGGACAATCGCACCCGCTGTTCCGGGGAAATTCATCTCAAAAACGGCGGCGAGGCGCAGGAAGCAAAATGCTGGACATACTGGAAGAGGCGGCCGTGGCTGCGGGGCAAGCGATCCTCGACGTCTACCATGCCGGTCCGGATGTCAGCTACAAGGCCGACTGTTCCCCCGTCACCGATGCCGATGAGAGTGCTGAAAAAATCATCCTCGATCGCTTGGCAGCCGCTTTTCCGGACATTCCTGTTGTCGCTGAGGAAGCCGCTTCCGCCGGTCGCATTCCCGATATCGAGGGCAAATCCTTCTTTCTCGTCGATCCCCTCGACGGCACCAAGGAATTCATCGGCCGCAACGACGACTTTACGGTCAACATCGCCCTGATCGAAAAGGGTGCGCCCGTTGCCGGGGTGGTCTACGCGCCGGCGCTCGGTATCCTCTACGCCGCCAGCCGCAACAAGGCGAAAAAGGCTGTGGTCTCGGGTCAACGCGAAATCGGCCCGCCGACGATTATCGGCTGCCGCAGCCGCGGCGACAGGCTGGTGGCGCTGGCCAGCCGTTCCCACAACAACCAGGAAACCATCGCCTATCTCGCCGAACACGGCATCACCGACTATGAAGCGATCGGCTCTTCGCTGAAGTTCTGTCTTCTCGCCGAAGGGCTGGCCGACATCTATCCCCGTCTCAGCCGGACGATGGAGTGGGACACCGCCGCTGGCGACGCGGTGCTGCGGGCGGCGGGCGGCGAAACCGTGACCATGGACGGGAATCCGCTGTCCTATGGCAAGCGCAATCAGGGCTTTGACATCGACTTCGCCAACCCGCATTTCGTGTCGCGAGGAAAAAACTGATCCGATTTTTCTGACCGGCGCGGCCTGCCGTGATCCGTGCGGGAGCGGGAACGGCTACTGGAAATTTCCCTTTCCCGACAGCATAGACCTTGACGCGCGTCCCCGGTCCGCCCCGCGCGCGTACCCTTCTCCTGACGATAAAGGAGAACCGCCCAATGAGCGAGACGACCGTTAATCTCGAACTGCCCTATATCCTGCCTTCGCAGGCGCAGAAGCACGTCACCCATAACGAAGCGCTACAGCGCCTCGATGCCGTCACCCAGCTGACGGTGACCGCCACATTGGCAACTCCACCTTCCGACCCGCAGGAGGGAACCTGCTACGACGTCGCCGCATCATCGACCGGAGCATGGACCGGCAAAAGCGGAAAACTCGCCTTTCGGCAGGATGGCGACTGGATCTTCATTGGCCCGAAGGATGGATGGCGCGGCTGGTTCCTGGCCGAAGATAAAATGAAGGTTCATGACGGCAGCGCCTGGGCCGTCTATGACGCCATCGGCACGCCCTCGTTTCTCGGCATCAACACCACCGCCGACAGCACGAACCGGCTCGCCGTCTCGGCAACGGCAACGCTGCTTACTCATGACGGGAACGGCCACCAGGTAAAGGTCAACAAGGCAACGGCCGGCGATACAGCGAGCCTGCTGTTCCAGACCGGATGGTCCGGCCGCGCGGAAATGGGTCTCACCGGCTCGGATGATTTTGCGATCAAGGTCAGTCCCGACGGCTCGGCCTGGAGCTCGGCGCTCAGCATCACGGGCCAGGGCCAGGTGCGCATGCCGCAACGGTCGCTGGTGCGGGCGACGCGCGGCGGCGGCGTGCTGACGCCCTCTTCCGGTTCGCAGACCGGCTTTTCCGCCCTGAGCATCAGCCAGGGCGGCTTCAGTCTCGGTGCGGCGGTCGTCGGTGGCGGCAACCGGCTGATCGTCCCGGTGACAGCGCCCTACCTCGTCTGCCTCGGTGTCGAAGCCAACCCCGCCGGCGCCTTTTCCGTCGCTGTCAAGGTCAACGGAACGATGACGATCGCCAGCATCAACGACAACGATGCAGCCTCCACCTCATACGGCAATTGCGCGATCGGCATGATGTTCCTGAACGCCGGCGACTGGCTGGTGCTGGAGCATACCGGCAGCACGCCGCTGGATTTTGGCTATGACAAGACGGAATTGACGGTGGTGATGCTGTGAGGGCCGGACAGCGGACGCGCAGTACGTAGCCGCATTTCAGCCAATGCATCGATTCTCCTGTGGAGAGAAAACTCTCACCCCGTCTTCCTCGCCAGTGGGACGAGGAAGACGGGGATTGCGTCGAATGGACGGCGCCGATGGAGGATCACTCTCACACTGGAACGGCGTCGCCCTTAACCGGCGTTTCCTTGGCCGCGATCGTCGTTTCATCGCCCGTCTCCGGCGGCTGGATGCGGAACCAGGCGAGGTAGAGCGCCGGCAGGAACAGCAGCGTCAGCACCGTGCCCACGATGATGCCGCCCATCATCGCGTAGGCCATCGGGCCCCAGAAGATTTCCCGCGCAATCGGGATCAGCGCCAGGCTGGCCGCTGCCGCAGTCAGCATGATCGGCCGCATGCGGTGTTCGGTCGCCTCCTGCACCGCCTGCCACGGCGCCACTCCCTCCTTGCGCAGATCCTCGATTTGCACGACGAGGATAACCGAGTTGCGGATCAGGATGCCGATCAGTGCCAGGATGCCGAGGATGGCAACGAAGCCCATCGGCGAATTGCTCGACAAAAGCGCCACGACGACGCCGATCAGCGCCAGCGGCGCCACTGCGAAAACGAGGAACAGCCGCGAGAAGCTCTGAAGCTGGATCATCAGGATCGTCGCCATGATGAACAGCATCAACGGCACGACGGCGGCGATAGGCGCCTGGCTCTTGCCGCTTTCCTCAACACTGCCGCCGACTTCTACCTTGTAGCCGGGCGGCAGTTTTTCGGCATAGGTGGCCACGTCCTTTTCAAGCTGCGCGACGATCGTCGCCGGCTGCGTCGGTCCGTGGATGCCCGCCTTCACGGTCAGCGTCGGCATCCGCGAGCGGCGCCAGACGACCGGCTGTTCCATTTCATAGCGGAAGCTCGCAACGGCGGCGAGCGGCACGGAATTTCCGCTCGCGCCTGGAAGCTGCAGGTCGCGCAAGGTCTCGATCGACTGCCGCTCGGAGGCTTTTGCGCGCGCGACGACATTGATCAGGTAGATATCGTCGCGCACCTGCGTCACCGTCGTTCCGCCGACAATGCCGTTCAGCGCCGAGGAAATATCCTGCGAGGTAACGCCAAGTTGGCGTGCCTTGTCCTGCAGCACGTCCACCTTGATCACGCGTGCCGGTTCATTCCAGTCATAGACCACATCGCCGAGCAGCGCATTGCGCCCGAGAATACTGCCGAGTTCGAGCGCGTGCTTGCGCACCTCGCCGATATCGTGCCCGCTGACGCGGTATTGCACCGGACGGCCGACCGGCGGGCCGATGTCGAGCAGCTTCACATAGGCATCGGTGCCGACAAAGGTTTCCTTCAGATATTTCTGCAGGTCGGCACGCAGCTTGTCGCGCGCTTCCAGGCTCTTCGTCACGATGATCGTCTGGCCGAAGGACGTATCCGGCGGCTGCACGTCGAAGGAGAGAACGAAGCGCACCGCGCCCTGCCCGACATAGGTGGACCAGCGCTCGACATCCGGATTGCCGGCGAGCTTCTCCTGTTCGAACTTCGCCATCTGCGCATTGGTCTCGGTAATCGATGCATTCTGCGGCAGCGACCAGTCGACGATCAGTTCGAGGCGGTCGGACGACGGGAAGAACTGCTGCTGGACGAAGCCCATGCCGAAGACGGAGGCGGCAAAGATGATCACTGTAAAGCCGATCGTCACCCAGCGCCAGCGCATGCACCAGAGAAGAAGGCTGGAGAAAAGGCGCGCAAAAGGACCCTTTTTGCCGTGATGCTGCTTCATGGTTTTCGGGAGAATGGTCACGCCAAGCAAGGGCGCGAACACCACCGCCACTATCCAGGAGACCAGCAGGGAAACGGCGATGACGACGAACAGCGTGAACGTGAATTCGCCGGCGGCGCTGTTGTTGAGGCCGACCGGAATGAAGCTCGCGACCGTGACGAGCGTGCCGGTCAGCATCGGAAAGGCCGTCGATGTATAGACATAGGTCGCCGCCTTGCGCAGCGAGTCGCCGGCCTCCAGCCGCGCAACCATCATTTCGACGGCAATCATGGCATCGTCGACGAGAAGACCGAGCGAGATGATCAGCGCCCCGAGCGAGATGCGCTGCAGCGAGATGCCGAAATAGGACATGACGACAAAGGTGATGGCAAGCGTCAGCGGGATCGACAGCGCCACGACGAAGCCGGCCCGCATCCCGAGACTGACGAAGCTGACGGCAAGAACGATGATCACCGCCTCCGCCAGACCACGGGTGAAGCCCGATACGGCTTCCTCGACGATCAGCGGCTGGTCGGAAACGAGGTGCACGCCAACGCCGACCGGCAGCTCGGCTTCCACCGCCTTGATCTGCTCTTCGACATGGTCGCCGAACTCCAGCAGGTTGGCACCCTGTTTCATGCCGATGGCAAGGCCGATGGCGGGCTGGCCATCAAAGCGGAACAGGGCCGACGGCGGATCAGTGTAGCCGCGGGTGATCGTCGCAATGTCGCTCAGCCGGAAGAAGCGGTTGTTGACCTGCAGATTGACGGCGCGAAGGCTGTCTTCCGATGTGAACTGGCCGTTGACGCGGATACTGAGCCGCTCGCCTTCCGCCTGCACGACGCCGGAGGGCGCGATGGCATTCTGCGCCTGCAGCGTGGCGACGACTTCGTTCTGGTTGATGCCCAGCGCCGCCAACTGTCGCGTCGAGAATTCGAGATAGATCACCTCTTCTTGCGCGCCGATGATATCGACTTTGCCGATATTCGGGACGGTGAGGATCTGCCGGCGCGCATCCTCGACATAATCGCGCAATTGCCTTTGTGTCAGGCCATCGGCAGTGAAGGCATAGATATTGCCGAACACATCGCCGAACCGGTCGTTAAACGACGGGCCAAGCACGTCCGACGGAAACTGGCTGCGGATGTCGCCGATCATGTTGCGGACGGTTACCCAGATCGAGGCGACGTCACGTGCCTTCGTTGTCGGCTTCAGGTTGACGAAGACGAGCGTCTGCCCCGGCGTGGTGATGCTGCGCGTGTAATCCAGCGATTCCAGCTCTTCCAGCTTGCGCTCGATACGCTCGGTCACCTGCCGCGTGGTTTCCTCGACCGAGGCGCCCGGCCATTGCGCCGAGATCGTCATAGTCTTGATGGTGAAGGACGGGTCTTCCTCGCGGCCGAGGCTCAGGTAGGAGAAGAAGCCGAGCAGGCCGAAGACGATCATGAAATACCAGACCATCGACGCATGATCGAGCGCCCAGTCGGAAAGGTTGAATTTTTTCATGAACGTGCCCCGCCTTCGAACTTCACTTTCTGGCCTTCCTCGAGACTATGCGCCCCGGCAGTAACGATGCGCATGCCCACGTCGATACCGGAGGTAACCACGATCATCTCGCCTGCCGGAGGTCCGGTGACCACTTCGCGGCTCTTGACGGTTCCATCGCCCTCTTCGACCACCCAGACATAGGAGTTGCCGTCGCGTAGGAAGATCGCGGTTGCCGGCAGGACAATCTGCTCGACCGCGGCTTCCTTCCGCGAAGCTGTGATCGTTGTCCCGAGCCGGAAACTGGGTGGAGGATTTTCGAGCGCAATCTTGACGCGGCGCGTCCGCGTTGCCGGATCCGCGGCCGGCGCAACCTCGCGAACCTTGCCGGTCACCGCCATGACGGGATTGATTTGCAACGAGACCGAAAACGGCATTCCCACCGGCAAGAGCGCACTCCCGTCGGGAACGTCAATGACGGCATCCCGAGCGTCGGGCCGGGCAACGGTCACCACGGGGGCGCCGGCAGCAACGACCTGCCCGACCTCCGCGCCGGTTTGCGTCACCACGCCGTCGAACGCCGCCGTAATCTGGGTATAGGAAAGCTGCTTTTCTGCCTTCGACAGGGCGGCTTTCGACTGCACGACCGAAGCCTGAGCCACGGCGCTCGCCTGTTCGGCGCTCTCCACTGCGGCCTGCGTATCGGTGCCGGCCTTGAAAAGCGCCCTGGTGCGCTGCTCGACGGAAACGGTGTTGGCGAGCGTCGCCTCGGCGTTGGCGAGATCGGCACGGGCCGATCCGACGGCAAGCTCAAGCGCCGTTGGATCCAGAGCCGCCAGCAACTGACCCTGGCTGATCGTGTCTCCCGTGTCGACGTCGCGGGCGACGAGAAGGCCCGTCACACGGGGACCGAAGATGGTCTGCACGCGGGGCTGGACCGTGCCGGCGAAGCTCGCCACCGGAAGCCGCTTAAGGCTCACGATGTGCGAAAGCACAGGGCGGACCGGCGGCGCAACCTGCTCCTCCTTTTCCTGGCAACCCGTAACCGCGAGCAGCGTGAAAGGCGCCAAAAGCAGCGTCAGCGATATGCGGTTCATTCTGCCTGCTCCTTGACGACATCGACCACCTGACCGGGGCGCAGCATCTTCGATCCCTCGACCACCACGCTAGCGCCCTTGGCCAAACCGCCTGAAATAAGCACACGGCCCCGCTCGTAAAACGCCACTGTCACAGGTTTCAGATTGACTGAATTGTCCTTCGCGTCCACCACCCAAACGGCCGGCTTGCCGTCAATGGCGGAAAGCGACGTCCATGGCAGGATCACCAGCTTCGTCGGCGCAAAGCTGCCGATACCGGTAACGGGCGCACCGAGCGTCATGCGTTCGGGCGTGTGATCCATGGCGATCTTGACGCGCACGGTCCCGGTTGCGGTATCGATGGTGGGCGAGACTTCGCTGATCGTCCCTTCGGTTTCGACTGAAGGGTCGCTGACAAGCGCCAGCCTGATTTTCGGATCCGCAGGCTTTTCGAAGAGCAACGATTCGTAGACTTTGAAAATGACGTCGCGCGGGCCGTCCCTGGCGACGGCGAACATGGTCTGAGCCGCCTGGACCACCTGGCCCGCCTCGGCGTTGCGTTCGGTAACGATGCCATCGGCGTCGGCACGAAGCTCGGTATAGGACAATGCATCGCGCGACGTACCGAGCTGCGCCTTGGCGGAATCAAGTGACCCTTCGGCAGTCCGCAAGGCCGTCTGTGACTGATCAAAGACTTCCTGCGTCGTGGAGTTCTTCGCCAGCAGCGCCTTCTGACGTTCGAATGCGGATGAGGCCTGCCGGACCTGTGCCTCCGCCGCTCGGACGGCAGCCTCGGAGGCCTCGACATCCGCCTGTTGCTCCTTGGGATCTATGCGGGCCAGGACCTCGCCGGCCTTCACATGCGATCCCACGTCCGCATACCACTCCGTGATCTGGCCGCTGACGCGGAAAGACAGGTTGGTCTGGACATGGGCAACGACCTCGCCAGTCAGCATTACCGTCTGTCGGTGATCAACAAAGTCGGCGATCTGCACGCGTACGGCGGTTTTTCCCTTTTCCGTCGGCTTTGCCTCGCCCTGGCAGGACGCCAGAACCAACACAGCAACCGATAGCGCGCACCACCCGCCGAGGCGGTAGTTTCGTTTTCCGTTCATCTGCGGCTGCTCGCTCCGATATTCATGCCAACAATTTATTGTGGCCCCTCAATATACACAGCCCACAGCATTGACAAGGCAGCCGGATAAAAAGGACGCCATTGTCGCGTCAAAGGAGGATGGGCGCGTCACAGCCCAAGGAAGATTACGCCCGAACTATGCGACTCTTTTGAAAAACCCAGAAAAACCAAGGCATGAACGCTGAATCGTCGCGGCTAGCAAAGCGTCTTCGGACGCCCAAAATTCAAGCTTGGCCCAGCACCGCGAGGCCGAGAAGACTGCCGAGCGACATTTCATTGAAGGGTTTGCTGATCCGCGGAATATCACGCAGCGGTGCAGGAAAACTCGTGTCCTCGCCATAGCCGCTGACGAACCCTAAGGGAACGCCGCGTGCGACCAGGATACCGGCGAAATCGAAGCTTGTCTCAGCACCGAGATTGACGTCGAGAAGAGCAAAATCGAAGGATTGCGCGTCGATGAGGGCACTGGCCTCAGCCGAGTTGGTGGCAATCTCGACATGCTCGACGCCGAGCGACTTCAGAATGTCCTCGGCCTCCATGGCGATGATGAGATTGTCTTCCAGCACCAGCACGCGCGTCATCGAAAGTGGAATTTCCGCAAGCGCCGCCAATATTGATCCTATCTTCCTTCGGCCGCTCACTTGTGAATCGCGGTTTTCAACGGACCAGTAAGGCAATCGCGGGGCAGCGGCATTTAAATAAGACATGTGACAGATCCGTCCGTTAGACATTCAAATGAACGGACGATTTTTTTCGTGATATCCTTCCCAGCCCGAAATCGTCATCAAACCTTCGACGTCTAGGATGTCGCAGCCGCGGTCTGCCCAGCGGATCAGCTTGCGTTCGCCGAGCTTCTTCAGCGTCTTGTTGGTGTGGACGATCGAAAGCCCGAGCGTATCCGCCACATGCTGCTGGGTGATCGGAATGGAGACGCGTTCGCCCTTGAAAAGATTCGTCGCCTTGGCCCGTTGATAGAGAAAGGCAAGAAGATAGGCCGCCCGTTCCAGTGCCGAGCGGCGGCCGATGCTGAGCAGGTTTTCATCGAGGATGCGCTCTTCCTGCGCTGCAATCCAGGTGAGGTCATAAGCGAGATCCGGATAGTTGCGATAGAGCATGCCGAGCTTGTCGCGCTCGAAAACACACAGCGTCACGGGTGACAGCGCCTCGACCGAATGCTGCATCTCACCCATGAGGCTACCCTGAAGGCCGATCAGATCGCCCGGCATCATATAGTTCAGTATCTGTCGGCGGCCATCGTCCAGCATTTTGTAACGAAAGCCCCAGCCGGAAAGCACAGTGAAGAGATGTGCGCTGTGCGAGCCTTCCATCAGGATCGTCGTTCCCGCGTCCACCACCAGTTCGCCGGTCTTGAAGTTCGACACGAATTCGAGCTCATCCGGCTTGAACTCGCGGAAATGCTCAAGGCCGCGCAAGGGACACTGTTCGCAGGGGGTGCGTCTGTTGTTGCGGGTTTTCGGCGCAGCCATTGGATCCTCGATGAGGTGAAAGCAGCGGGCAAGGCAGTGCTTTGATTTATAATTGAAATTAGAGGCCAATGTTTTCCCGGCAAGGGGAGTTCGCAAAGCACGGGTGGACTTCTGCATCCGGCAAGCCTAGTTTTTCTCTTCGAGATCATACCCTTAAGAACGGGACGGAACCGCGATGAACCATCCAGCCTTTGCCAGCAACCATGTCGCCGTTGTGACCGGCGCCGCTTCGGGCATCGGCCTTGCCGCCGCGCGGCGCTTCGCCGGCCTCGGCATGAACGTCGTGCTCGCCGATTTGCCGGGCGAGCGGCTGGACAAGGCGGCACGCGACACGGCGGCGCTCTCCCCACACGGACCAGACAGCGTAGCAGCCATTCCCGCGGATGTCGCGTCGGTCGAATCGCTGCAGGTGCTGGAGCGGGAGGCCGTCGCGCTGTTCGGCCGCGTTCACGTGCTGATGAACAATGCCGGCATTCCGGGCAGTTCGATGTTCGGCGCGCAGGAGGCGTGGGAGAAGGTGTTCGCCGTCAATCTCTGGGGCGTCGTCAACGGCTCGCGCGTCTTTGCGCCCGGCATGATCGCCCACGGCCAGCCCGGCCTTATCATCAATACCGGCTCCAAACAGGGCATCACCACCCCGCCCGGCGACCCTGCTTACAACGTAACGAAAGCCGGCGTCAAAGCCTTCACCGAGGCGCTGCAGCATGAATTTCGCAACATGCTCAATTGTAACATCACAGCACATCTGCTCATTCCCGGCTTCGTCTATACGGCGCTCACCGCCCAGGGCCGGATGGAAAAGCCGGAGGGCGCCTGGACGCCGCAGGAAACGGTGGACTTCATGATGCAGAGCCTCGAAAACGACGACTTCTACATCCTTTGCCCGGACAATGACGTCGAGCGTGCCACCGACGAGAAACGCATCCTCTGGGCCGCCGGTGATATCATCGAGAACCGTCCGCCGTTGTCGCGCTGGCATCCCGACCATGCTGACGCCTTCAAAGCGTTTCTGACGAAAGATCGTCCAAAAATCAGCTGAGGAACAGACGCAGCGAACGCTCGTTCGCGCCTTCGCGGTGACGCTGTGTTCACACCGCAGGAGTGGCGCGGCGCTCGTTTTGCTGCTTTGCTGTGGCCGGATCAAAGGATTTTCATGACATGACGAGCGGCATCCACCACATCACCCTGATCACCCGCAAGGTACAGGCCAATGTCGATTTCTACGCCGGTTTTCTCGGTCTGCGCCTCGTCAAGCAGACGGCAGGTTTTGAAGACGCAATGCAGCTCCACCTGCTCTATGGCGATGCCATCGGATCGCCGGGTTCGCTGGTAACGTTCCTCGTCTGGGAAGACGGTGCGCCGGGCCGGGTCGGCCACGGCCAGCCAAGCGAAATCGCCTTTGCCATAGCGCCCGAAAGCATCGGCTACTGGCTGACGCGCGCGCTGCAATACAATGTCAGCGCGACCGGCCCGGCCCAGGAATTCGGCGAACCCGTCATCCGGCTGAAGGATCCGGACGGTGTGATCGTCAAGCTTGTCGGCACTGATGTCTTCGCCACGTCAGCCCCCCATGCCACGCCCGGCATCTCCGAGGAAAACGCGATCCGGCGATTGCGCGGTGCGACGATCCTGACGGCCAAGCCGGAGGGAACGGCAGCCTTCGTCGACCGGCATTTCGGCTACGCCGAAGCGGCACATACCAACACGATCCGCCGCTTGACTTCGGAGACGGGCGATATCATCGACGTCCGCGATGCCGCCGGTTTCTGGACCGCGGCACCCGGCACCGGCACGATCGACCACATCGCCTTCCGGGCAATCGACAAGCCCGCCGTCGATGACCTGCGCATACGCCTGGAGGCGGAGGACGCCGGATCGATCTCGGTCCACGACCGCAAATATTTCTTTTCGCTCTATGTGCGCGAGCCGGGCGGCACCCTGTTCGAATTCGCCACCGACGCGCCGGGCATGACGGTGGATGAGGACATCGCCACACTCGGAACCCGGCTGTTCGTTCCAGAGCATTTCGGCGGCGACCTGGAATCCAACCTGGTCGTCCTGCCGCAATTCGCACTGCCCGGCGAGGAGCGTTTTACCCAGCGCGACCTGCCCTTCATCCACCGCCTGCACCAGCCGAAGAACCCGGACGGCCGCACCATCGTGCTGCTGCATGGCAGTGGTGCAGACGAGACCAGCCTTCTGCCGCTTGGCCGGCAGATCGCTCCGAATTCACTGCTCTTCAGTCTGCGGGGTCGCAGCACAGAGGAAGGTTTCCCGCGCTTCTTCCGCCGGATCACGCCGTTCAGCTTCGACCAGAAGGATATCGTCTCCGAAGCCGAGGCCTTTGTCGCGATGATCGAAGGCGCAGTACCCGCCTATGGCATCGACCCCGAAAAGATGATTTTCGTCGGCTATTCGAACGGCGCCAACATGCTGATCGCAACGATGCTGCTTCATCCGGGGCTCATCAGGAATGCCGCGCTGTTGCGCATGATGAACCCGCTGGAAACCGTGCCGGAAGCCGATCTCTCCGGCACCAATATCCTGACGGTGACGGGCGCGACGGACGCCTATGCCCGCTATGCCCCGCCGCTCGAGGCCATTCTCCGCAATTCAGGGGCTACACTCGAAACCGTCACGCTGAATGCCGGCCACGAGATCGGCGCAATGGATGCGCAAGCCGTTCGGCAATGGCTGGAAACGATCGGCGGCCGACCACTGCTTGGGCCATAACGCTCAGGCCGTTTTGCGGACAACATAATCCGCGAACGCCTCGACGAAGGTCTTCAGCCGCGCCTTGGCATCCTCGTCAACAAGATTGCCTTCCTTGTCGAACAGCGAGCCCGCCTTCGGCAGCATCAGCCGCTTGCCGGACCAGAAATCGGCACCGAGCGTGCGAAGGACGGGCAGCCAGGCATTTTGGCTGAGGATCGTTCCGAAGGCGCTGGGCGACGTGCCGGCAAGCGCGAAGGCTCGACCGGCAAAGACGTTTGGCGCACCGGTCATCGAGGAACTCACCCAGTCGATGGCATTTTTGAAAACGCCCGGTATGGAGTTGTTGTATTCCGGCGTGAACAGGATCACGCCGTCCGCCGCGGCAATCTGGTCCTTGAGAAGCTGGACGGCCGCCGGCACCCCTTCCCGCTCGACATCGGCATTGTAGAGCGGAATCCCCTCGATGGTTCCCGCCGTAAACGTCACGCCCGCCGGCGCCAACGGCAGCGCCGCGTTCAGGAGGGACTTATTAAACGACGCCTTTCGCAGGCTCCCGGAGATGCCGATCAGTTTTACCATGCTGCTCCATCCTTTGCTTTTCTGGAAGGATGGTCAGAAAGCCGCAAAAGTACAGATGAAAAAAGCCGGGAGGCAATTCCCCCGGCTTTTCCGTTGCTAAACCAAAGGCTTCAGCCGTGCTTCGATTTCCGAACGCTTATGCTCCAGGAAAGGCGGCAGCGACAGGCCCTCGCCGAGCGTTTCCATCGATTCGTCAACCGCAAAGCCCGGTCCGTCCGTGGCGATCTCGAACAGGATACCGTTCGGCTCGCGGAAATAGAGCGAGCGGAAATAGAAGCGCTCGACCTCGCCGCTCGATGGCAGGCGGAAACTCTGCAGCCGCGCGGTCCATTCATGCAGCACAGCCTCGTCCGGTGCGCGGAAGGCGACGTGATGGACGGCGCCCGCGCCCTGCTGGGCAGCAGGCAATCCCGGCTGGACCGCGACATGCAGTTCCGCCGCCGGACCGCCCTCGCCCATCGAGAACACATGCACCTCGCCAACTCCATCGGGTGACGGATACTGGCGCACCCTGGTCATGTTCATCACCTGCTCCAGAACCTGCTGCGTGTTGGTGATATCCGGCACGCTCATGATGATCGGACCAAGACCCTTGATCTGATGTTCGGCCGGAACCGGGCTCTTGTCCCATGGATGGGACGGCGCCAGACCGCCATCGTCGATCAGTCGGAAGCGCTGGCCTTCGCCGTCCTCGAAGTCGAGGGAAACGCGACCGTCGATCTCGGCGACTTCGCCGGCTGCGACCTTCAGTTCGTCAAGCCGCTGCTTCCACCAGACGACACTATCGCGGCTGCCGACGCGCAAACCGGTGCGCGAGACACTGTGCGTGCCGCGACCTTCCGGATTGACCGGCCAGTCGAAGAACGTCAGGTCAGTGCCCGGCGTCGCCTGGCCGTCGGCGTAGAACAGATGATAGGCCGTCGTATCGTCCTGATTGACCGTCTTCTTGACCAGCCGCATGCCGAGGGTCTGCGTGTAGAAGCGCAGGTTCTCCGGTGCATTGGCAGTGATCGCCGTCAGATGGTGAATGCCCGTCAATTGCAAGCTCATGGCTGCCTCCATTCGTGAATATGAAGCGAATATCGGCTTCCTGCGCCGTTTAATAAAGGGGGCCGAGGCGGACAGAATGTTCACCGCCCGTGAACGATGGGAGCGCACGCCTCACCTGGCGTGGTCAGGGCTGGTACTTCACATCGGTCAGGTAGGTATTTTCACCTTTCGAAACATCGAAATCGACGGGATTGACCGCCACGATCATCAGCGTTTCGCCGTGGGATGGAGCGCTTGCGAGGACGCTCCCGTCAGGTGCCGCGATGCGCGAGGATCCGGCGAAGGTGAATCGCTCGTCCGCGCCGCAGTGATTGACGTAGGCGACGAAAACCTGGTTTTCGAAGGCACGCGTCTGGATCATGTGATCGGTAACGAAGGTACCGGAATATCCGGCAGGCAGCGCGGTCGGCACCAGCACCGCATCGGCGCCCGCCATAGCCAGCCGCCGGACATTTTCGGGAAACTCCACGTCATAGCAGATCAGGATGCCGCATTTGACGCCGCGATGCGTGAACAGCGTCGTGCTCGGAGGGGCCGCGGCAAACAGCGAGCGCTCGTAGTCGCCGTAGAGATGGGATTTGCGGTAGACGACGGGCTCTGCCGCGCCGTCGACATAAACAGCGCTGTTGAAGACCGCGGAGCCCGCCCTCTCGGCAAAACCGGCAATTACCGCCACCCCGGTCTCCGCCGAAATCGCTCGCAGCCGCTTGACCAAGGGCCCATCCGCAGGCTCTGCCAGGTCGCCGATGACGTCGCCGACACCATAGCCCGTCAGCCCAAGCTCCGGCGTGATCAGCAGGCTTGCACCTTTGCCGGCCGCATCCCTCGCCGCCTCACCGATGCGCGCCAGATTGGCGGCGACATCGCCGCTTTCCGATTTCATCTGCAGGGCAGCGAGCGTGATCATTTGCCATCCGATGACATGGCGCCGAGCAGCTTCGGCAAATCGCCGAACCGCGCGACAAGCGAGAAAATGACGGCGGCCGTCACCACGAACAGGATCGTGACAGACGCCATGGTCGGCGTGTAACCGTAGCGGAGCGCGTTGAAGATCTTGATCGGCAGGGTTTCGATGATGAAGCCGACGGTCATGTAGGCGACGATATATTCGTTGAGCGACAGCACGAAGGCGAAGGCATAGCCCGAGACGATATAGGGCAGGATCAGCGGTAGGACGACCGTGCGGAAGATGGTGCGGTCGTCGGCACCCATGGTGGCGGCAGCCTCGACCAGCGACCGGTCAATCGCCGTGAAGCCAAGCGACAGGGTCACCAGCGGCAGCGTCACGAAGAAGATCGCATGGCTCACCACAGCTGTCCACGGTTGGCCGTAGAAACCGGTCGTCGCCCAGAAGGTGAGCAGCCCGAGCGCGGTGATGACCGGCGGCAGCGTAAACGGCGCGACGCCGAGAAGCTGGAAGATGTTCGCCCAGGGCGCGATCCGCCGCCACAGAAACCAGGCAAGCGGCAGCGCGATCGCCACAGCCAGCGCCGCCGACAGGATGGCGAGCGTCAGGGAGGCCAGAAGCGCGTTGCGCCATTCCGGATTGAGGAAGATTTCGCCATACCAGGAAGGTGAGAACCCCTTGGGCGGAAAGGCGAGCGTCTGTTTGGCATTGACCGAGACGCCGGCGACGACGATCAGCGGCAGTGCGAGAAACAGGCCGATCAGGAAGAAATAAATTTTGCTGAGCGCACTGGTCATGCCGCTTCCCCCTTGCGTCCGGCAATGACCGTTAGTGCCACGAGCCCGAGCGTCACCAGCACCAGGAACACTGCCATGGCAGCCGCGAACGGCATGTTGGACTGGTAGATCGCCTGATCGGTGATCAGCACCGACAAGGTCCAGTGCTGCGGACGACCGAGAATCTGCGGCAATAGGTAGGAGCCGAGCGCGAAGATGAAGACCATGATCAGGGTTGCGGTGATGGTGTTGCGGAGCGCCGGCACGACGACGGTGAAGAAGGCCTTGACTGGCGAAGCGCCAAGCGTGCGGGCCGCTTCGGTCAGCGTCGGGTCGAGCCGCACCAGAGCAGGGTAGAGCACCAGCACCGTATAGGGGAAAGCCTGATAGACCATGCCGGTCAGGACCGCACCGAAGCTCGGGAGCAACGCCTTCGCCTCGCTCATAAGACCCGCCATCACCAGGAGATTGGTGATGCCGGCGGTCCGGGAAAACAGCGTCGACCAGGCAAAGCCGATGATGACTTCCGACAGCGACAGCACCGACAGCAGCGCCACCAGCCAGACGACCTGCACTTTTCTCGCCATGCGCGTCAAAAGATAGGTGAAGGGCACCGCGAGCACGACGCAGCAGACGGCGACCGCAATCGCCAGCATCAGCGAGAAGCCGAGCACATTGGCGAAGAACAGGCTGAGGAAGCGCTGGTAATTCGCCAGTTCGAAAGCCGGCACATAGAAGCCGCCCTGCTGGCGCTGGAAGAACGACACGGCGATCATCGTCGCAAACGGTACGACGAAGAAGACGATGAGCATCATCGCCGGAAAGAACAAGGGCCCATAATCGGCCAGGCGGTGCGGCGCTTCGCGTCTCATTTGGCAAGCACCACGCAAACGTCGGGCAACAGCACCACGCCGACCGGCTGGCCGACGGAAACGTCGGGACGCGCTCGCGGCGTCGAGACTGCGACGACCTGGTGGCCGGCAACATCGACGAACGTCTCGATGGTGCCGCCGAGGTCGCGCACGAAGGTAACCGTACCGGACAACGCGCCATTGCCGGGCGCCGTCAGATGCACGTCTTCAGGCCGGATCGACAGCGTCGCCTTCCGGACATTCGGACCAAGCGAAATGCCCGCGACCGGCTGGCCGAGCACGCTGACGCGGCCCGTGCCGTCGGCTTCGGCCTCGAGCAGATTGGTCGAGCCGATGAAGTCGGCGACAAAGGTATCGGCGGGGCGCCGGTAGATCTCGATCGGCGACGCGGCCTGGCGGATTTCACCGCCGTTCATGACGACGACGGTATCGGCCATGGTCATCGCCTCGCGCTGGTCATGCGTCACCACGATGGTGGTGATGCCGAGCTGCTGCTGCAGTTGACGCAATTCCACCTGCATCGCCTCGCGCAGCTTGGCGTCAAGCGCCGAAAGCGGCTCATCGAGCAGAAACAGCTTTGGCGAAATCGCCAGGGCTCGGGCAATCGCCACGCGCTGGCGCTGGCCGCCGGAGAGTTTCGACACCGGCCGGTCGGCATAGCCGGAGAGATGGACCATCGAGAGCAGCTCATCAACCCGCTTTTTCTGATCTTCCTTCGGCGCGCTGCGGATGCGCAAGGGATAGGCGATGTTCTCGCCGACCGTCAGATGCGGAAACAGGGCCAGCGACTGAAACACCATGCCGAGATTGCGCTTGTGGGTCGGGACGCGGGTGATGTCCTCGCCGTCGAGCCGGATTCCGCCGCCGGTCGGCAGGTCGAGCCCGGCGATCATCCGGAGCAGCGTGGTCTTGCCGCAACCGGACGGTCCGAGCATGCAAACGAAGGTGCCATGCGGCACCGTCAACTCGACATTGTTGACCGCGGTGAAAGTCCCGAATTCCTTCGTGACGCTGTTGAGGGCAAGGCCTGACATTGTTTTCCTCTTTATTCCGCGCATCGCGGCATCTGCACTTGCTGCACTTTACGGCAGGAGCAATACCCCTCACCAAGCCCTCTCCCCGCAAGCGGGGAGAGGGAACGACGGAGGTTGCCGCTTGTCCCTTCTCCCCCGTCAAAACGGGGAGAAGGTGCCCGACAGGGCAAAGGGCTCGCCTTCAACCGACGATCAGTTCGGTCCACTTCTGGTTCAGCCAATCCGACTTCGTCTGGTAGAGGTCGTAGCGTGGAATGATCGGCTCGATGTCGGAGGACACGGCGGCGAACTCTTCCGCCGTCAAGTCCGTGAGTTCACGTTTTACAGTCGGCGCGGTACCGACCTTGCGCGACAAAGTCGCCTGGATCGACGCCTGGCTCATATAGTCGATGAAGATATGGGCTTCCTCGACCTTCTGCGAGGCGCGCGACAGTGCCCAGCAACCGGAGTCCTGAATGCCGCCTTCCTTCGGGAAGGTAGAGCGGACGGGGTTGCCGTCGGCAGCGGCGAGGCCGGTGACGTCATGGTAATACTGCCCCATCGGGATTTCGCCCGACTTCAGCGCCTGTTCGAATTGCGCCTCGTCGCGATACCAGAGGCGAACGTTCGGCTTGACTTCGGCGAGCTTGGCGAAGGCCTTTTCGAGACCTTCTTCCGTGTCCAGCGCATTGGTGCCGCCGAAATACGTCTTGGCGGTCACCTCGAGCAGGAAGGAGTTGGAGACGAGCGCCAGCAGGCCGAGCTTGTCGGCATTCGCCGGATCCCAGAAAGCAGCCCAGGAGGTCGGCGCCTCCTTGTAGACATCCGTGTTCGTCACGAGCGTGATGTACCATGAAACGGCACCGATGCCGGCGACGCGGCCATCCGGATACTTGTTGACGAAGCGATCGATCAGGTTGGAGGCATTCTTGATCTTGGCGACATCGAGCGGCGCCCAGAGTTCAGTCGCCTGGCCCTTCAGCATCGCAACCTGCGACATCATCGAGACGTCAGCAGGCGCCTGGCCGGCCTTGGCCGCCTGTTCAAGCTGGACAAGCCAGGCTTCGCCGGTCGGTTCGGCAATAGCTTCGATGGCGATGCCCGTCGCCTTGGTGAATTCCGGGAAGATGTTCTTATCGAACGAATCCTTGAAATAACCACCATAGACGCCGACTTTCAGCGACTTGTCCTGCGCGCGCAGGATCGATGGCATGGCGAGCATGGACACACCGGCAAGACCGGCGCCGAGCACGGCGCGGCGGCCGATCGTCTGTTTCAGAAATTCAGTCATCATCGTTCTCCTGTTTTTGCCGGTACCGCTTTTTTCAGCTTCCGGTCTGTTCCCAATTTTTGATCCGGCATGCAAGTCCGGATTGCATTCCGGTCAGTATTTCAAGGCCCGAAGCTCCAGCACCTTTGCGTATCGTGTCAACGGAAAACACAAGGCGAAATAGATCAAGGCGACAAACCCATAGACCGTGAACGGTTCGAAGGTTGCATTGTTGATCGCATTCGAGGTTCTGACCAGTTCCTCAAAGCCGATAATCGACGTCAGGGCCGTACTTTTGATCAGTTGCACGAGAAAACCGACGGTCGGAGCCCGAGTGATTGCAAAAGCCTGCGGCAGGATGATCAGCCGCAATTGCTTGAGATAATGCAGCCCCAGGCTGCTGCCGGCATCCCACTGTCCAAGCGGCACTGCCTGCACGCCGCCGCGCCAGATTTCCGCCAGAAACGCGCTGGCGCAGAGAGTAAGCCCGAGCACGGCAGCCGTCCAGGGTTCGATGCGAAACCCAAGCAGGGGCAGGCCGAAGAACAACAGGAAAAGCTGCATCAGAAGCGGCGTACCCTGGAACAGGCCGATGTAATATTCGGCGAACTGCCGCATCCAGCGCCGCTTGGATATCCGCAGGAACAGGATGAGCAGGCCGACAATCGTGCCGCCCGCGAAAGCGACCGCCGACAAAAGCACCGTCCACCGGGCTGCCAGCAAGAGGTTGCGAACGATGTCCCAAAGCGTGAACTCGATCACGATACGCCTCCGGCCAACATGCGGTTGCCTCCGGCGATCAGCAAGCGACGCAAGCCGATGCTCATCGCGAGGTAGACGAGGGTGATGATGAAATAAGTCTCGAATGCGCGGAACGTGCGCGCCTGCAGCATGTCGGCCTCATAGGTCAGTTCGCGTACGGCAATCTGCGAGACGACGGCGGATTCCAGCATCATGATGACGATCTGGCTCGTCAGCGCCGGATAGATCACCTTCAGCGCCTGCGGCAGCACGATCTTGATGAAGACCAGGCGAGGCCGCAAGCCCAGTGCAAGTGCTGCTTCCCTCTGCCCCTTCGGCACGGCATCGAGGCCGGCGCCGACGATCTCTGTCGTATAGGCCGTCATGTTCAAGGTCATCGCCAGAATGGCGGCGACGACGGGATCGAGGCGAATGCCGAGGCTGGGCAGCCCGAAGAAGATGAAGAAGAGCTGCACCAGAAACGGCGTGTTGCGGATGAGCTCGACATAACCGGCAATCGCCCGGCGCAGGACGGCATGACGGCTGCGCCGGGCCGCCGCGCCCAAAATGCTGAGCACGATGCCGGCGACTGCCGACACCGTGATCAGGAAGATCGTCATGGCCGCGCCGCTCGCGATCAGCGAGACCGCGTCATTCAGCCAGCCGAAATCGAGCGCGTAGCCCAAAGGATCAATCCTTCAGGTTTTCCGGGTTGAGCGGTGTCTTCAGCCATGCTTCCGAGCTTTCATTGAGCTTTCCGTCGGCGAGCATCTTGGCGACCGCGTCGTTGATCGCCTGCTTCAGGCGGTCCTCGCCCTTGTTGAGCGCCAGATGCGACGGCGAGGTCAGGAGCTGGAACTTCTGCTCCGGCTTCAAGGCTTCCTGGCGGGCCAGAACCTGGGCACCGACATCATTGCCGACAACCATCAGTTCGGTCTGGCCGGAGATGAAGGCCTGGATCACCGAGTTGTAGTTGTCGAAGCGCTTGATGTCGGCATCCTTGGGCGCGGCTTCCGTCAGCGAGGTGTCTTCGAGCGTGCCGCGATTGACGGCGATGCTCTTGCCGGCGAGGTCTTCCTTGCCCTTGACCTCGAGAGCGGCCGGGCCGATCACGGCGATATAGTAAGGCGCGTAGGCGGCCGCGAAATCGATGACTTCGGCGCGTTCCTTGCTGTAACCGACGCTGACCAGCACATCAACGCGCTTCTCGGTCAGGTACGGGATACGGTTCTGGCCGGTCACCGGCACCGGAACGAGCTTCACCTTCAAACTGTCTGCGATGTACTGCGCAACGTCGATATCATAGCCCTTGAGGCTCATATCGGCGCTGGCCGAGGAGAAGGGCGGGAAATCGGCGAAGACGCCGACATTCAGGACGCCCGCCTTGGTGATGTCGTCGATGGCGTCGGCATTGGCAACGGGTGCGAAGCCGAGAACGGCGGCGCTCAGCATCAAGGCAGCGGCGACGGATGATTTCAGGTTCGAGAGTCTGGTCATTTTCATTCCCCTTGTGATTTTTGTTTATGTCAGGCACGGCAACAGGGTGTGGCATTTGCCCCTCACCCTAACCCTCTCCCCGTTCACGGGGAGAGGGGACGATCGAATTTGCCGCTTATCCCTTCTTCTGAAACAAGTCGTTCAATCCCGCTTGCCGTTGACGAAGGGGCTGAACACCATGAGGCTGAGGATCTCGAACAGGACTTGGGCGCCAACATGGGCCGTGTTGGTCGTCGCGTCATATTGCGGCGCAACCTCGACAACATCGCCACCGACGAAATTGATGCCCTTCAAACCGCGGATCAGTTCCAGGACTTCGCGGGTGGTGAGGCCGCCGATTTCCGGCGTGCCGGTGCCCG
>UCOA01000166.1 GCA_900474095.1 Hyphomicrobiales bacterium
CGAGGGCGACGAAATCGAGACTTGGCTTACCGCGCCTTGGGACGTGGCAAAGGTTCTGCAGCGGGCCTTGCCTGAAGACCGGATGGTTCTGCTGCCGTCAGGCTGAGGATCGCCCCGCGAGCAAGGGTTGTTGCGGGTCATAGCTGGTGAGCCCGATAACATTTCCACCGGGCTCTCTAATGTGGCGGCGAAGCCGACGGCAACTGGATCAATCACCGTCGGGAAGACTATAGGAATCGTCATGGTCATCTTTTAAGCAGCCGGCGGCTACGGCCCCTACTGCGGCGATGACGTCTACATTGAGCCGGACCAGATCCGCGGCAATAGGAGGGACGCTGCCAAGGCCCTGTCAAAATGCTTCCCAGATTCATCCACCCTCTCCGAAGAAGCGCCGACACGCGGTGGTACGTGATCAGGCATTCTTTCCTCTCCGTGCTTAACCAGCGACGCCGCTTTCAATGCAAGTTCAGGACGGCTAGCCTAATGTGCGACCTGGGAAGCCGCCGCCATCAATTCCTCGGGAATCGGCGCCCTGAACGTCTGGAGGCCAGCCTCCAGAACTTCAGTGAAGCTCCAGCGTACGATGCCCCCTCGGTCTATCAGGAACTGACCGACAAGCTGCCCCTGGCTGGAAGCCACCATCGCCTGCTGATCGGCTTCGGTAATCTCATATCCTTCCTTCTTGTTGAGAAACTCGTTCATTGCCATGACATCCATAGGCTCGGGCAACTCGCCCGGGAGATCGACCCGTATCGCCATGACCGTGTCCATCCCGACCTCGCGCAAGCCGAAAGCACGGTGCGAGGCCCGCTCCGGGTCGGATGCGGCGAGGAGATCGGGGGCCGGGTGGTAACGGAAATAGAGCCGCGCCCGCTCGACCGGCGTAATGACCACCGCCAGGCATTCGACGCCTTTCTCACCCAGGGCCGGCTTGAGTTGCGCCATCGCTGCGACATGGCGCCGGCAGAACGGACAGTGTAGGCCTCGAAAGATACCGATCAATAACGGGTTACGGCCTCGAAAATCATTTAGCGCGATCTTGCCGTCGCGCGATATCGCATCGAGCACTATATTCGGGGCCTGGTCGCCCGGCTGCAGCGGGCGGTCGATACTACTTGTGGGCATGGACAACCTCCTCACCCGGATCAGTCAAAAAAGGCAGCAGCACGACAAGCCCGCGCGGGTTTAAAACTCTCTGCACGATGCTTTGCAATCCGATCATAGCACGGAAAGAGCTTCAGTTCGCCGATTTCACGTGGTGGCCGTCGCCAACCTGCATGGGGATACAGCTGTGCGCCGCTTCTCGTGCGGCCATTCTTCGTCTGGTTGGGGACCGTCGGCTACAGCGTCTACTTGACCCATTCGATCGTCGGTTGGGGGGCACCCAGGTTCTGCGCTTCGGCATGAAGCTGCCGACCCAAGTGACCGCGAGTGGTGATACGATGCTGGCACTCGATCAGGGCCTCGGAAGCTTGGTGACACTCGTCGCGGTGGCCGTGGTGCTGGCTTTCTCGCACCTGACCTTTCGTTTCAAAGAGACCCCCCTTCGGTCAGGCTGACCTTTCGGGGCGAGTGGCGTGCTACCGGTTTTCGCAGTGGGGGGATCCCGCTTCCTTGACCGCTCGCGTTCCCTTATAATCCCTTTCGGATACAGAGGAGTTCAGCGATGAGCGAAGACGCCTTCAACATGTCGATCCGCAAGTTCCTGAAGGAAGTCGGCGTCACTTCACAGCGCAAGATCGAAGAGGCGGTGCGCGAAGGCCAGATCGACGGCGAGAAGCTGAAGGTCCGCATAACGCTGACAGCGGAAGGCACCGGGCTCAAGCACGTAGTGGACGGCGAGATCGAACTTCCATAAGCCCGACGAAGCGATCAAGCATACAGGACGTACAGATGTTGCTTTGAAGGGTTTTTACGCTGTTCGGTAGCAAGTGCCACCATGGTTCATGGAAGTTTTCCGTTCCACGCTTGAGTAATCAGCGTAGAATTCTGTGCTCGGGGGCGGGAATGTTTCGTTTGGAGGCGTCGATGACTTTCACACCTTCAACAGCGTCCATGGTGTTCTTCTCAGTTATCTCGGTCGGCCTTTTCGCACAGAGCGATGCCCACCAATCCGGAAGCGGTTGGACATACCCGCTGTCGTGCTGCAACGGTAAAGATTTCGGCGGTGACTGCGAGGCCATACCTCGATCCCAGGTGTGGAAAGGACCCAACGGATTCTCTGTTATTCTTCATCCGGGAGACCATCACCTGGTGACGAGAAACCAGTTGTTCCTCATCCCTTATGGAGATGAGTCTCCATCTGGAGACGGTGATTTTCACATCTGCCTTCAGCCAACGGACGAACCCACTGAGGCGGATGGGATAGGACAGGGTGGACGGTACCGTATGAACTGCTTTTTCGCGCCTCCAGACGACGTTTGATCACCAAGCGGGCTTTGGTGGCAGTTGCTGCCTAATAGCGGGTTTTTATCGCCTGCGCATACAGTCCCTCAATGCCCTGAAACGCCCTTTCGAGAACTAGGTAATCGCCATAGAAGAAGCTCCTCGCGCATTGTCCCTTAAGTAACGACTTGTCGCGAGTGCTCACCGTACACGATGAAGGCGCAAGGAACACATTCCGGACGCCTTCGAAATCGGTTACCAAACGCACCGGCCTTGTTGCATCAGCGCTGAGCGACTGAGCTATTAGCGAAGCTTCACGTTGGCATGATCGTTGGCGGCATCCGTGTCGGTGGCCGGCGTCTGGGTGTCGTGACCTGTGAACGGACTTCCCTGACCGGGCGCCAAGGTACCGCTGTGACCGGAACTGTTGGTCGCAAAGGCATGCGTTGCGGAAGATGCCGTGCTGCCGGATTTCAATCCGTGCTGCTGCGCCTGGAAAAGGTGATCGTCCGCTGGGCCACGACGCAGCTGGAGATTAAGACCGCCGCCGCGGTGGGCAAAGTATGGATCTTCATTCTCTTTTCTGCCCCTCATACGTACGACATACTAGCCACTGCAGATATTCCTCGATTCCCCATCACATCGTCGTGAGCCAACGCCCGCTGAAATGATCACGTTGAATGGGGCGTCACGGGAAGTCACAAGCCGTTCGCCAACCTCAAATCACCATTTCATCCTAGTTGCTCGATAGCTGCAAGTTCGATCGTCGCCAAAGAATTCTCCGCGGTCAGGCTCGTGCAAAGGCCCTCGCGATTTGAGGAGGGAAAAGGAGCGCCCCGAGAGATGTAGACTGACAGCATTCCTGCAACAGGCCAAGAACAGTTTCCTGATTGAGAAAACCCGGACCGGTCATCCTTTTGCTTTCCTCCATCCAGCTTCGCGCGCTTCTTCTTCGCTGCAAAACCAGCGCTCCCCGTACTCGCGGCGAATTCTCGTTTCGGAGTAATATTTCTGCCCCGGTACGTGGTAGATGAGCTCACCTGAGTTAAAACCGATGTTTCCTTTGATGTTGCAGCTCGGGTCTACGAGACGGAGCAGACGCGAAGGATCAGAAGCCAAATCGCCGATCGAATAAACGCCGGCAACGCCAGCAGCGACAAGACCGAGAAACAGAGCCGAGCCTGAGTGAACAGGCGTTTCCGTTCGGGGCCTTTTGACAAAGTCGATTGCGCGTGCGCCCCTTCCCCAAACAGATTTGCGCCACGATTGTACTCGACGCCTTGCATGAGTAGAAGCTGTGGTAGCCCTACTCCAAACGGAGCGAATTTCGCGTTCGCAGTGCGCCTATCGGGTTAGTGCTGGCGCAGCGCCCGCGCATGTTCTGCGCCCGTTGCCGCACCGCCAAACGCTTCAGCCGTTTAAACCCTTTGCCAGATTTTCTCGGGAACGGTGCTGCATCCAATGTCTGTCGCTGAACACGGGCATCTCTTTTGCGGCAGATACGACAATTCGTCCTCAGGGAGACGCGCCCTGTTGGGGGCCATCGCCGGCTACAATGTGATCGGCCTTTTTCACGGACATTAGTATGAGACGCCGATGATCTACCGCGGCGACGGACTCGAGCTCATCAAGCCCAAGGCGGCGTTCCTGGGGGGCTTTGCCGTGGCACGCATCACCGCCGGTTTTTCCGACGTCGTGCTCGGGGAGGCTGCCGACGGCAAAGGCGTCCGGAAGTCCCGGCCTATCCATGGTTTTGCCCGATTTGATGTCGGTGAACACCATGAGTGCACCGGCCTCCTTCAGACGCATTGTTTTTTGGGCAGCGACATCCTGATCACCGGTCGAAACATGAGGTAATCGCGGCTGCCCTCACTCTGAGTTTGGTGCATTCTGCGATGTGCTGAAATTATTGGTGGACACTATGACAGTTTTTGCTGCGTTAGATGTTTCGAAAAGAGATACGTCGATCCATGTCGCCGACATCAGGGGAAATGCCTTTGGCGAGGCAAGGTTTTGACCAATCCCGAAGCTATTGCGGAGGCCTTGTCACCGTTTTCTGGCCGACTTGAGAAAGTAGGATTGGAAACGGGCTGCTGGACAACGTTGTTATGGCATGAACTGAAAGAGCGTGGCTTTCCCATGGCATGCATGGACGCGCGGCAGGCACATGCGGCGCCTCCGTGACCATGAATAAGACGGATAGCAATGATGCGCGCGGTTTGGCTCATTTGTTGCGAACCGGTCTTTATCGGGAAGTGCGGGTCAAGAGCTGGGATGACATGCGCAAGCGAGCCCTGTTGCGCGCCAGAGCGACCATGCTGCGCTGCGCCCTTGATCTGGCCAACGCGATACGCGGTGCGCTACGCACTTTCGGCCTGGCTTTGGCGACAGGCTCCGGGAATGGTGGGGCTAAGGCATTTGAACAGAGGGTCGTTGCGCATCTCTCAGGTCGGCCAGATCTTCATGTCATCGTGACAACTTTGCTGGAGGCTTGGCGTGCCGCCCGCGCTCAGGTCGCCCGGCATGAACGAGCCATTCGGGCTATCGTTCGAGCGGATTCACGATGCCGATTGTTGATGACGGTGCCCGGCGTCGGCTACCTGACGGCAGTCGGTTTCGTGGGTGCAATTGGTGATCCTTCGGTGTTTAGTTCTGGACGCACTGCCGCTGCCTGGATCGGTCTGACACCACGTCGCTACCAATCGGGAACCATTGACATTCAGGGGCGAATATCGAGGCAGGGCGACAAACTCCTGCGCGCATATTTGTACGAGGCAGCAGCTCATATCCTGACCCGGTCGAGAACCGATAGTGCCCTTCGCCGTTGGGGCCTCAGCCCGTGGGCATGAACATGCCGCTCGTCATGTCAACTGATTGACATCTGGACGAGATCGTGTGGCTGAGTTGAGGCTGATGGTGAAGCGGTCAAGCGGAATTGGCGAGCACTGATAACTCGCAACGGGCAGGTTGTCCACCTTGATTACCCTTCGAGAAAACCTGACTCGTCGAATCGTGTAGCGCGTCCCTTCTCGTGTTCGAACGTTCGTGACGAACGAGAACACGATAAGAACATATCCAGCACAGACGTCGCCAAATCTGACAGTCATCCACACGATATCCACTGGGTTATGCACGGGAAGGAGAACCCGTGCCCTGCTTTCCTTCGAGTATGTGCAGCGTGTCCGTTGTGCCAGATCGCCGCTGGCCACGACATAGAGACATAGAGAAGCTCAGGACAATTGCGGACGCACACTCCGGAGTGGGACGCGGAAATATGCTTCGCCTGCCGACCCCGTTGTCTCGAATAACCCGTCTACCGTGAATACCGACTGCAGATGAGAGCTTGCAGCGAGGTCTGCGCTCCATCCTTCGAACACCTGGTGTCCTGCGGCGAGAAGCACAACGCGGTCACCCAGCGCCGTCGCGTGATTGAGGTCGTGGATCGCCAGGACGACGGCCATGCCCCGTTCCTTGCTCAACCGATCGAGTAGTTGCAAGACTTCGATCTGGTGACCGATGTCGAGAAAGGATGTGCAGCGTGAGCTTCACCGGAAGGAATTTCGGGCTGGTCCGCTACAGGATTTAGGCGTTCACCGCATCGCAGGCAAAACGATGCACCTATGGGCGACGCGGCACCACATTTCAGGCAGGGATTGGGCAACCTGCTGCCGCAAGTCATACAGAAGCTCGCGCTCTCCGGGTTGCAATCGCCACATTCGCCGCATGCTAACCCTGGCATCGGACGCCTCCGACGCTATGGCGTTAGATCAAGTGCTTCGATGACGCGGTTGTATGGAATAGCCGCATCTCGATTGACATCTTCCACGGTCGAGGCATCCGGCGCCTCGAACAGACACATTGATCTTTCTTCACCTGGAATGAAAGTCGAGCGAATGTATCGAACATCCTTGCCAGGCTCCGAGAACTTCTTGGACGACGCGATCGCCCGCCTCTGCGCATCGGCCAGTTGGTCCATCGTGATACCCTTCAGATCACGTTCCACAGCGAAAACTGGCATGGTGTTGTCCTCCGAGTTTCGTCTACCGACTTTGTTGCGAGCCCGTCAGCAATCTACCATGTATGGTAATTTAGAATAGGTTAAAATACAGGACTCGCGGCACAATCGCCGACGAGATCTTATGCGATCCTGCGAGCACAGAACGGGAACACTTTGTGGACGAAGCGGTCATTTGGCCACGTGCAGATCCTCCCACCTTATCCTGAGGAAAGGCTTCGCCGTTCTGGGAAGCTTCGAGCGATCGACCATCCGGGATGAGACTTCAAAGTCCGCGTTGATCTTCACGACGAGCAGCTTGCTGAAGTTACCTGATACCTTCACGACAACCTCGTCCTTGGACTTGAACGGGGTGATGGTCTTGATCTCAACATGAGCGTTGCCAAGCCTACCATCAGCACCCTGCGCATAGATCTTATTCAGCTTAATTCCGTAGGTGATGGCGCCGAAGAGCTCCCCAATGTCTCCATAGACGTTGAGATGACGACCTGTCTCAACGTGGTAGCTTTCTGCAAGCGACAAGAGATCCTCAAAATATGGAATCAAAGATCTTATCGCATTGGGATATTTTGCTCGCCATTCCTGGTACCGGAGCTGTTCTTCCACGTCGGACCAGGAAACCCACTCTCCATCGTCATAGAAGGCACGATCCCAGATATCATCTTCCATTTCACACCCCTTGGAAGTTCGAACTGCATCGGAACCGATCAGCAAGATGCGGTCAAGTGTGAGCGCTTCGGGCTCAATCGAGCCGTCCATTGCGTCTGCTCTCGACGACCGCATGAGGCAGGGGGATAAAACTGTGGTATCCAAAGCGAATTAGGGCCTGGAGTGGCCCATCGTGAAGCCTTTGTCCTACCAAAACAGCTCCCCCGAAAGACACGCCACGACCAAGATCAGGCTGCGGGATGTTATGCCGCTAGATTGGACGCGGAAGACAGAAAGTTGCCAGCCGCGATCCGGGAAGCAAAGGTGAAGCCTTATCAATGCAGGCGCGGCAATCACGGTTCTATGGTCCTTCATCGGCCGCACGTGGTTCGTTTGGTCTGATCGCACTGACAACGGTCAACGTCTCAATCGCTCGCCTTGAAACGAATCGAACCGCGGACACGTGATGGCACTCCGCCGGGGCAGGCGACTGATCAACCGGCAGATACCGAAATAGTCAAAGATTGACATCTATTGCCGAAAACGGATATCTGTTTCGTGTTGGCGCCAACGAAGGAGGTCCTCATGCCGAACGTCGCGATCGGAAATCACTACGAGGAATTTGTGAAAAAGCAGCTGGAATCTGGCCGCTATAACAATGCCAGCGAAGTCGTTCGCGCCGGCCTGCGTCTGCTGGAGGACTATGAGGCGGCGCGTGAACAGTGGCTTAATAGGGAAATTCCGGCGCGCTTCGATGAACTCATGAAGAGCCCCTCTATCGGCGTTCCGGCCGAAACCGTGCGCGCCCGTTTCCAGGCCAAGCACCAGAACCGCACGGCAAAAGCCAAGTAGGGCATGGCCTACCGCATCATCTACCATCCCACGTCAGCCGCACGCATCGACCCTAGAGATTACGCCCGTAGGCGTCCGATTTTATTTCGATTGAGATCGATGACCGCAATCGGCGCGAAGCCGTCTTTCAGTGAAACCTTTTATCTCCGCTTCGGGGCCGAAAGCTTTCATATTGAGATGATCGCCTTGAGCGGATACGAACTCCCGACCCGGCATTCGAAGTGTCAACTCCTTGGAAATATACCATAATGTTGATTATCCCAGATGGCGCTGTAGCCGCAAAGTTGAAGTG
>UCOA01000179.1 GCA_900474095.1 Hyphomicrobiales bacterium
CTTGCCGCTCGCCAGCCACTTTTCGCGCGACTGCCCGCCCTTCCAGGCCTTGGTGGTAAAGCCGAGGATCTCGACCTTGACGCCGCAGCGCTCCAGCGTACGGGCAAGGATATCGGCGCAGGTGGCGGCAACCGTGATCGGCCGGCCGCGCATGGAGCCGGAATTGTCGATCAAAAGCGTCACCACCGTATCGCGAAAATTGGTGTCCTTCTCACGCTTGAAAGAGAGCGGCTGCATCGGATCGATGATCATGCGCGTCAGGCGCGCCGAATCGAGATACCCCTCCTCCAGGTCGAATTCCCAGGAGCGATTCTGCTGCGCCATCAGGCGGCGCTGCAGCCGGTTGGCAAGACGCCCGACGGCGCCCTGAAGATGGGCCAACTGCTTGTCGAGGAAGGCGCGCAGACGGTCGAGCTCGGCCTCGTCGCACAGCTCCTCGGACGAGATGGTCTCGTCGAACTCCTCGGTGAAGACGGTGTAATCGACCTTTTCGTTGAAATCGTCGAAGGGATGGGCCGGTCGCTTGACCTCGCCGGGGGTTTCGCTGTCGTCCTCGCCGTCATCCGACATCTCGTCTTCGGAGATCTCGGCGCCATCCATCGCGCCTTCGTCCATCTGATCGTCGGCAGATTCGTTCTCGTCGGCGGGCGCCGCGTCGGAGCCGGCATCCTCGTCGGAGCTGTTTTCATCCTGCTCCTGGCTGCGCGGCTGGTCCTCGTCGGTCTGATTATCCTGGTCGTCAGGCTCGACGTCATCGTCGCCGTATTTCTCGGCAACGTCCATGGAGGTCAGCATGTCACGCACGACACGGGCAAAGGCCTGCTGGTCGTTGACGGCGGCCGGCAGGTTCTTCATGTCGGCGGCGGCTTTTTCCTCGATGAAATCGCGCCAGAGGTCGAGCACCTTGCCGGCCGAGGCGGGCGGCTTCTGGCCCGTCAGCTTCTCGCGCACGATCAGCGCAATCGCTTCCTCCAGCGGTGCATCCGCCTGCCGGTCGATATTGCCGAAATTGGCCCTGGTATATTTCTCCTCGAGCATCGAGGCGAGGTTGCTCGCAACCCCGCTCATCCTCAGCGAACCGATCGCTTCGACACGCGCTTGCTCCACTGCGTCGAAGATCGCCCGGGCATCCGCACCCTGCGGCGACATGGTCGCGTGGACGCGCTGATCGTGGCAGGCCTTGCGCAGCGCCATGCTATCGCCGAGCCCGCGCGTAACCGCAAGTTCCTGCCGGGTCGGGCGCTTGGAGATTTCCGGCAGCCGCATGCGCTCGCCGGTGAGACCGGGGCGCTCGTTGGCGAACACCACCTCGATTTCCGCATCGCCGGCGATCGAGCGGATGCAGCCGGTCAACGCGCGGCGGAACGGTTCGACATCGACGACGCCCGTTGGCCTTGGTTTCGAATTATCGCCGCGGCCCGACATGAATCAGGCCGTAGCTTCAAGCACGATATTGGCAGCGCTTTCCTTCAGCTCGACACCGAAGGCGCGCTGGTAATGTTCGGCCACCAGGGGCCGCTCGAGCTCGTCGCACTTGTTGAGGAAGGTGATGCGGAAGGCAAAGGCGATATCGCCGAAGATATACGCGTTTTCTGCCCAGGTGATGACCGTACGCGGGCTCATGACGGTCGACAGGTCGCCATTGATGAAGGCGGCGCGGGTGAGATCGGCGACACGCACCATCTTGGAGACCGTGTCGCGGCCCTTGTCCTTGGTGAAACCCTTGACCTTGGCGGCGACGATGTCGACTTCATTGTCATGCGGCAGGTAGTTCAGCGTGGTGACGATCGACCAGCGGTCCATCTGCGCCTGGTTGATCTGCTGCGTGCCGTGATAGAGGCCCGTCGTGTCGCCGAGGCCAACAGTGTTGGCGGTTGCAAACAGGCGGAACGCCGGATGCGGGCGGATGACGCGGCTCTGGTCGAGCAATGTCAGGCGTCCCGACGATTCGAGCACGCGCTGGATAACGAACATCACGTCCGGGCGGCCGGCGTCGTATTCGTCGAAGACGAGCGCGACGTTGTGCTGATAGGCCCAGGGCAGGATGCCATCCTTGAATTCGGTGACCTGCATGCCGTCCTTGACGACGATTGCGTCCTTGCCGACGAGGTCGATACGGCTGACGTGGCTGTCGAGATTGACGCGCACGCAGGGCCAGTTGAGGCGTGCGGCGACCTGCTCAATATGGGTCGACTTACCTGTGCCGTGATAACCGGACACCATCACGCGGCGGTTGTGGGCAAAGCCGGCGAGAATGGCGAGCGTGGTTTCGCGATCGAACAGGTAGTCCGGATCGACATCCGGCACATAGGCATCCGCCTTGGAATAGGCCGGAACCCTGAGATCGGTATCGATACCGAAAACGTCGCGGACGGAAACAGTCGTATCGGGAAGGTTGGAAATGTCGAGGTCTACCTTGCTCATCATGTCTCCAGCACGGAAGCCCCTTGATTTTCTCGTGGGGGCGTCCCGTCTATGCTTTTAAATGTGTGACCGTAATAAAACGGGTTACTAGCAGAAGCCAGCCTGTTTTAACAATTGATATGCCTGGATCACGGCGCGAAAACGCTCTTCCGATCCCCTGTCTCCGCCATTTGCATCGGGGTGATGCTTTTTTACAAGCTCTTTGTAGGCGGCCTTGACGTCGGCGGCTGTGGCATTGGCGTGCAGGCCGAGCGTATCGAAGGCCTTGGCCTCCAGCGTCTTCAGCTTGCGCAGGCGCGGTTCCTGCCGGGCGGCGCGGGTGCGCGCCTGCTCGACGAAGCCGAACGGATCGCGCATACGGGCCTGCGAGCCAGCTGAACCGGACCGCATCTGCGACTGCGCCGGACCGTTCTTGGCATTCTTGTTGACACCGACCGTCCAGGTCGGGCGGTGCCCGGTCAGAGCTTCCTTCTGATAGCGCGCGATCTCATTGTCGGAAAGGCCGGAAAAGTAGTTATAACCCTTGTTGTATTCCTTCACGTGCTCGAAGCAGAACATGAAATATTCGTTCTCGGCATTGCGCCCCACGGGCGCGCGATGCACAGCATTTTCCTCGCACCCGTCCCACTGGCATTTGGGGGCCGTCGGTTCCGGTTTCTGGTTCACCTTGCGGCGGGTCCGGATACCGTCGAAGTATTTTGAATCAAGTTTCATGGCGCTAATTATGGGGCGTGGCGGGCACTACGACAAGAATTGACAAATCGGAATGTTGCTGGCTTTGTGAAACCATTTTGCACCGAGCAAAAAGCAATCCGGGGCGGGTCCTTCGTCTGCGGTCGACGCACCGGAAAAGCCAGAGAAACGGGGCTAAAACATGTCGCTTCAGAGCCGTATCGAAACAAAACTCAAGGCGGCCTTTTCACCCGAACGGCTGATCGTCATCAATGAAAGCCACCTGCACGCCGGCCACCAGCCGGACTTCCACGGCACCGGCGAAACCCATATGCGCGTGCGCATCGTCTCGAGCGCCTTTATCGGCATGAGCCGCGTCGCCCGCCATCGGGCCATCAACGACCTCCTGAAGCCGGAATTCGACGCCGGGCTGCATGCGCTTGCGGTCGAACCCGCTGTTCCCGGGGAAACAACGCGCTGGTAACGCCCGTGCTAACCCTGTCGTCATGCCTGACTGAACCCACCAGCTTCGACACTTGCCGAATTTGACGGTTTTCGGTCCCGCAGCTACAATTGTAGCGGGTGAAATGGACGGATCTCGTGGTCCGTTGAAATTGCGACATACGGAAAATTTTCATCTTTAAGGCGCAGCCGACCAAGGTTGTCGGCCGACCTTGTTTTTTGGGGTCAAGACTATGCTCAGGAGGTTTGGGCTTGTCGCGGCGTTTGTCGCCGCGTTTTTATCAATGGATTATGCGTCGGCATCGACGCCTTCAGGTAAACGTGTCGCGCTGGTCATGGGCAACAGCGAGTATCAGCACGCGGTCGAGTTGCCCAATCCGAAAAACGACGCCAAGCTGATGTCGGAGACGCTGCGCGCTGCGGGCTTTACCGTGCTTGACGGAGAGAATCTCGACAAGGCGGCGATGACGGCGCTGGTCGATCAGTTCACCGAGATCGCCTACGACGCCGACGTCGTGATCGTCTATTATGCCGGACACGGGCTGCAGGTGGACGGTCGCAACTATCTCGTCCCGATCGACGCGCAGCTGGAAAAGGCGGCGCAGCTTCAGACCCGCACTATTCCGGCGGACAAGATTCTTGGCGCCCTGCCGCCAGATCCGGCCGTCAGCATCATCATTCTCGACGCCTGCCGCGACAATCCGCTGGCACGCTCCCTGGCAAAGGTGCTGCCGGCCAGCCGCTCCGCGTCGATGGGCGTCGGCCTGGCACCGGTGCAGGCCAACGGTCAGAGCACCGGTTCCGGCGGGCTGCTGATCGCCTATGCGACCGATCCGGGCGCAGTCGCCTATGACGGCAAGGGCATCAACAGCCCTTACACGGCAGCCCTTGCGCGGCATCTGACGACGCCGGGCCTGGAAATCCAGAGCGCCCTGACACGGGTGCGGGCCGACGTATCGGAGGCAACGGCTGGCGCGCAGCGTCCATGGCACAATGCCTCCCTCTCCCGCGAAGTCTTCATCGGCGGCGATGCCTCTGCGCAAGCGGAAGAGACCCCGGCGACGGAGGTCAAAGCCAGCGCAAACACCAGCACCTCGTCAGATAAGACCGACGTCAACTGGACCGTCGAACAGAAGCTCTGGGAAGAAGCCTCCAAGCGCAACACCGTGGCGCATTACGAGCTTTACCTGCAGCAATATCCGAACGGCAATTTCGCGACGCTGGCCAAACTCAATCTCGACCAGTTGAAGACGGTGGCCACAACCGACGTAGCCTCGGTGGCTCCTGCCGGCGAAGCGAGCGCATCGGCTTCGCAGATCAGAACTGCCGTTGCTGTTCCTGACGACGTCAAGCTGACGGTCGGGACGCCGGAAACGGACGTCGCGCTGAACCTCGACAAGGGAGCGCGGATCGACCTGCAACTGCGGCTCGGGGCACTGGGCCATGTCACCGGCGGTGCGGACGGCGCACTCGGTGCCAAGTCACGCGGCGCGATCGGGGCCTGGCAGCGCCAGAACGGGCTTGTCGAAACAACCTACCTGACACAGCAGCAGCACATGTTCCTCGTCGTCCAGACCGACCCGATGATGCCGCAGATTCGCGCGCAGTATGAGGCGCAGAAGAAAGCAGCCGCAGCGCTTCGCAAGGCCCAGGCACCAGCGCGCCAGAAAGTGGCGGCACAGCAGCGCGTCAAGCGGCAGCAGCAGCCGGCAGATACGCTGGAAGGTCCGGTCGAACGCGGCGGCGGAATGGACCCGGCGGGTGCTGCATTCGCCGGCGGACTGCTCGGCGGCGCCCTTGGCGGGATCATCGGCAATCGCTGAACCGGCCGCTGGCCTGATGCCTGGCCTTCGCCCCTACACCAGGGGCGGAGGCATCGTCGCGTCGTCAGCCGGCCTGATCCTCAGCCGGGTGATGCGGTTCTTCACCCGCTTCATGACGATGAAGCGCTTGCCGTAGAAAGTGAACGCCTGGCGCTCCTCGGGGATCGTCTTTGATTCGTGTATGACCAGGCCGGCGACCGTCGTCGCCTCCTCATCCGGCAAGTTCCAGTCGAGCGCCCGGTTGAGATCGCGGATCGGCACGCTGCCGTCGACGACAATCGACCCGTCGGCCTCCTGGCGGACGCCCTGGATTTCCAGGTCGTGCTCGTCGGAGATATCGCCGACGATTTCCTCCAGAATATCCTCCAGTGTCACCAGCCCCTGGACCTCGCCATATTCGTCGACGACGACGGCGAAATGCATCTTGCGACGCAGGAAGGCGTTCAGCTGTTCCTTGAGGTTGGTCGTCTCCGGCACGAACCAGGGCTTTTGCGCAATGCGCACGATATCGAGATTTTCCGGCTCCACATCCGGTTCCGCAAGCGCGCGCAGCAGGTCTTTCGCATGGACAACGCCGATGATGTTGTCAGTCGATCCGCGCCAGACCGGCATGCGGGTGTAGGGGCTTTCGAGCACCGTCCGAACCGCGACCGCCGGCGCATCATCGGCGTTGATGCCGCGCATTGACGTGCGATGGATCATGATGTCGGAGACTTCCAGCTCGCCGAGATCGAGCACGCCGCCGAGCCGGTCGCGGTCGGCCTTGATGACGGAGCCTTCCCGGTGCAGCAGATCGACGGCGCCGCGAATCTCCTCATGCGCCGTCAGCATCGGCATTTCGGAGGAGAGATTGATGCCGAAGACAGCGAGGATGTGCCGGACGATCCAGTTTACCAAGCTCGAAACCGGGCCGACCACCAGGACGAAGAGATTGACGGTGCGCGCCACCCCAAGAGCAAACCGGTCCGGCGCCGAGATCGCCCAGCTCTTGGGAAGTACCTCGGCAAAGATGACGAGGATCACAGTCATGGCCAGCGTTGCATAGGCAACGCCGGACGCGCCGAAGAAATGCAAAAACAGGCTGGTGGCTACAGACGATGAGAGGATGTTGGCAAGGTTGTTGCCTATCAACAGCGCGCCGATCAACCGGTCGCGGCGCTCGATCAAGCTGTTGACGAGGCCAGCGCCCTCGTCGCCATCGGCCTCCAGTGTATGCATGCGCGCCCGGGAGGCGGCGGTGAGAGCGGTTTCGGAGCCCGAAAAGAAGGCCGACAGCAGGACCATCAGGAGGATGATCAGGATGCCCGGGCCATAGTCCGTCAAGAAAACCGTGACTGTCTCGCTGGTCATCCCGGGTGTTTTTCCTCAAGAAACCGCAGCACTTCATTGGCAGGCACGTCGTCGGCAACGAAGGACTGGCCGATACCGCGCGTCAGGATGAAGGTCAGTTTGCCGCCCTTCACCTTCTTGTCCTGGGCAATCGCATCCATCAGCCTTTCGGCCGGCGGCAGAGTGCCGGGAATGTCGTTCATGCGGGTCGGCAGACCGACGGCCTTCAGATGCGCCTCGACGCGGGTCGCATCGTCGGGACTTGCCAGATTCATGCGCGCCGAAAACTGATGTGCCAGCACCATGCCGATCGCAACGCCTTCGCCGTGAACCAACCGGCGGCCATCGTACTGCGTGGCAGCCTCGAGTGCATGACCGAAGGTGTGGCCGAGATTAAGGAGCGCGCGCAGACCGTTTTCGCGCTCGTCGGCTGCGACGACATCGGCTTTCGCCTGGCAACTGATGGCGATCGCCTCGATGCGAGCGTCGCCGCCGGCAAACACGGCCTGCCAGTTCTTTTCAAGCCAGTCGAAGAAATCCGGCTTGTCGATCAGGCCGTATTTGGCGACTTCGGCATAACCGGCCCGGAACTCGCGCGGGCTCAATGTGTCGAGCACGTCGGTATCGGCGAGCACGAGGTCGGGCTGATGGAAGACGCCGATCAGGTTCTTGCCGTGCGGCGAATTGATGCCGGTCTTGCCTCCGACCGAGGAATCGACCTGCGCCAGGAGCGAAGTCGGGATCTGGATGAACCGCGACCCGCGCCGGGCGATGCCCGCGGCAAAGCCGGTGAGATCGCCGATGACGCCGCCGCCAAGCGCGATCACTGCGTCATTGCGCTCGATGCGCGCCCCAAGGATCGCATCGCAGACCGGGATCAGATGTTCGAAGCTCTTGGTCTTTTCACCGGCAGGCAGGACAAGAGAAACAGCCTCGATCTCCTTCGCCTTCAAGCTCGCCATCAGCGGTTCGAGGTAGAGCGGCGCAACATGCTCGTCGGTGATCACCGCCATCCTGCGGCCTTTCAACCGTGCCGCGATTTCGCCGGCTGCGGTCGCGATCAGGCCGGGGCCGATAAGGATATCGTAGGAGCGGTCACCGAGATCGACACGCACGGTGCGCTTGGCGGCAGATGGGCTGGCAGATGTCATAGTTTCACTTCTTCGGCATGGCGGCGAGAGCAGTAAGAACCTCTTCCACCATCACCTCCTTCTTCACATCACGGGAGATCACCGTCAGGTCCGCCTCGGCATAGATCGGATAACGGGCATCCATCAGGTTTTCGAGCGTTTGCTTGGGGTTTTCCGTCTTCAGCAGTGGCCGCGTGTCGCGCTTGTTGACGCGCTCCCACAGTACATCCAGATCGGCCTTGAGCCAGACCGAAAGGCCTTGCTTCTTGATATGACGGCGGGTGCGCTCGTTGATGTAGGCACCGCCGCCGGTGGAGACGATGCGCGGGCCGGTATGGAGCAACCGCTTGATGACGCGGGTTTCGAGCGCACGGAATTCTTCTTCGCCATAGGCCACGAAGAGATCGCTGATCGTCATGCGCGAAACGCGCTCGATCTCATGGTCGGAATCGATAAAGGGAATGCCGAGCGCCGTCGCCGTCATCCGCCCGATCGCCGATTTGCCGGCCCCCATCAGACCGACGAAGACGAGGTTTCGCCGGCCGAGCGCGGCCTTCGCCCGCTCGATCAGCGCCTCGGAAACCGGTTCGATCACGTCACTCATCAAGTTTCAATTTCCCGTTCCGCTCCGGTATCGACAAATCGACGGGTAGCGTCAAGACATGGCTGCATATGACCTCGAGCATCATGCCGAAAACTGTGAAACGGTTTCGGACGAAATCCTGGTCCGCTTCGAGAAAAACCGGCAGTTCTTGCACTTGCGAACGGGCGTGGTCATATAGCGTGCCAAGCCTAGGAGTTCTAAATGCCCACCCTGTTCCGGTTCCTGTTCATCTGCGCCATGATCGCCGGGGTGATTTACGCAAGCATGGTGGCGCTGGTGACCTTCGTCGACCCGGTCGAACGCGACGTTACCATTCGCATCCCCTCCGAGCGGATCAACAAGACCCAATGATCGACCTTTCCGCCGCCCATATGGAATCCTTCCTGGAGATGATGAGCGCCGAGCGGGGTGCTGCCAACAACACGCTTCTGTCTTATGAGCGCGACCTGGAGGACGCTTATTCCTTCCTGAAACAGCGTGGCGTCAAGCCGACGGAAGCCGCGTCTGAGGATCTGCGCGCCTATCTCTCCCATCTCTCCCAAAAGGGCTTCAAGGCCTCGTCACAGGCACGCAGGCTTTCGGCGCTGCGGCAGTTCTACAAGTTCCTTTATGCCGAGGGGCTGCGGACCGACGATCCGACGGGCGTTCTCGACGCTCCGAAGAAGACGCGCCCACTACCGAAGGTGCTGAGCATCGACGATGTCTCCAAGCTGATCGGGCAGGCGGAAATCGAGGCGGCACGGGTGGACGGCGACGTAATCGGGCGGTTGCGCATGCATGCGCTGATCGAACTGCTCTATGCGACCGGCATGCGCGTCAGCGAACTGGTTGCCCTGCCCGCCTCCGTGCTTGCCCAGAATGGCCGTTTTCTCGTCATTCGCGGCAAGGGCAACAAGGAGCGGCTGGTGCCGCTTTCGCATTCGGCAATCCGTGCCCTGCAAGCCTATGGCACCGAAATGGCGAGCGACAACGCTGCACAGAAGACGCCGCCGCCTGAAAGCCCATGGCTCTTCCCATCCTCCGGCAAGGCCGGTTACCTGCCGCGGCAAGTTTTTGCCCGCGATCTCAAGGGGTTGGCGGCCCGCGCCGGTATCCGCGTCGCGGCGATCTCGCCGCATGTGCTGCGCCATGCCTTTGCAAGCCACCTGCTTGCCAACGGGGCCGACCTTCGCGCGGTGCAGGAACTTCTCGGTCATTCGGACATTTCAACGACACAAATCTACACCCATGTGCTCGAAGAGCGGCTGCATCAACTCGTCCAAAACCATCACCCCCTTGCCAAACAGGCGAAAAAACAGGATTAGGAGCGCCAGAACCCTTCGCGTAGACATTGGGATCATCATGTCCGCGGCCATTGGCGCAATATGATCGGAAACGCATCTCATGCACAATTATCTCGATTTCGAAAAACCGATCTCTGATCTCGAAGGCAAGATTCACGAGTTGAAGAAGATTGCCACCGAAGACGAGAGCATCGACACTACTGACGAGGTCGAGCGCCTTGAAGTGCGCGCCCGCGAAGCGATGGCCGAAATCTATTCCAAGCTGAATCCCTGGCAAAAGACGCAGGTCGCGCGCCATCCGCAGCGTCCGCACTTCCAGGAATATGCCGCCAGCCTCTTCACCGAATTCACGCCGCTTGCCGGCGACCGCAAGTTCGCCAATGATGAAGCGATCCAGGCCGGGCTTGCGCGCTTTCGCGGCACGCCTGTCGCGGTCATCGGCCAGGAAAAGGGCAACGACACCAAATCGCGGATCAAACACAATTTCGGCAGCCCCCGTCCGGAAGGCTACCGCAAGGCGATCCGCGTCATGGAAATGGCCGATCGTTTCAGCCTGCCGCTGATCACGCTGATCGACACCGCCGGCGCCTATCCCGGCATCGGCGCCGAGGAGCGCGGCCAGGCGGAAGCCATCGCCCGCTCGACGGAAATGTGCCTCAACCTCAAGGTACCGATCGTCTCCGTCGTTCTCGGCGAAGGCGGTTCGGGCGGCGCCATCGCGATCGCTACCGGCAACCGCGTCTATATGCTGGAACATGCGATCTACAGCGTGATCTCGCCGGAAGGGGCCGCCTCGATCCTCTGGCGCGACAGCACCCGCGCCAAGGAAGCGGCGACCAACATGAAGATCACTGCCGAGGACCTGAAGTCGCTCGGCATCATCGACGGCATCATCGGCGAGCCGATTGGCGG
>UCOA01000207.1 GCA_900474095.1 Hyphomicrobiales bacterium
CTCGCCGCAGGTCACGAGCCGAACACTGCTTCCGCACCGTGGTCAGCGAGCTGTCTCAGCTGTTAGGAAATGGAGGTTACCGCGAAGGTCGGAAACGACGAGCCGTCGCTCGTCCCAGACTAAGACCGACACTGGTCGCGTCAGGCCGTCGAGAATAACTATTCGACGGCCCGTCATTTTGTCGAGCTTGAGCAGCCGCCCGCTCCCTTTGCGAAAACCTTCCTTCTGATCGTAGGTACCATGTTCGAGGACAAGCAGGTCTCCGTCACCGTCGACGGCGATGCTCACCGGCGCATTAAGGCCTTCGACGTCGAGCCTCGCCATAGACGTCCCGCCGGCCTTGGGGATCGAAACGATCTTGCCGGCGCCGGCAAGGAAGGGAAAGCCGCCGAACAGTGCAATATAAAGGCGCTCGTCGCGCAGCCCGATGCCAGTCGGCACCGCGTCGACTTCGTAGGTCTTGCCCTCCGGGAATTCGGTCGGCGAAAGGCTTTGCAACGCCGTCGCCGTCTCCCCCGCGCGGGGGAACGTCATGAGCGTGTCTTTTCGGCCGTCCGGCTGCATGCGTTCGACGGTGTTTCGCGCCGCGTCGATCACGTAGTAAATTCCGCCCTCCACGATCACATCGAACGGATTCCAGAAATCGCGGCTGATGACACGAACCCCACCGGCGGCATCGAGCGCGACGAGGGCATGGTCGAACGGACCCTCGTCGGAACCGACTGGTGTCCATCCCTGGACGACGACAAGGACGTCGCCTGCGCGAACGACACCGTAGGGACCGGTCGGGTCGCCGATAACGTCGAGGCCATGGGGAAAGCTCGGACCGAATGCGGCAAGCTTGCCGGTTGGGCCACGTCGGTAAAGCCGGCCACTGGCGAGATCGGTGACGAGCAGATCCTGGCCGTCCCGCAACAGGCCGGAAAATGCAGCTCCAGGCATGCCGATCGTCTCGAGTCGGTAGCCGGAGGCGACCCTTGGCTCGGCGCTCGCGTCACCTGTCAAAAGCAGAAGGCCAGCAGCGACCATCACGGCGAGGAGCGAACGCATCGGAAGCCTCCATTGGCTGAGAAACGGAATTCCGGATCATAGGCGAGGCGATAGGTCGTCGTCAGGTGGTTTCGATCGCTGTTCCAGGAACCACCGCGAAGGACGCGGTATGGTCCGGTGCTCCTCGCCGCGTGCCCGCCGTCATACGGTGCGTAGAGACTGCGGGTCCATTCCCAGACATTGCCAACGAGGTTGAGGACGCCCTCGCTGCTTGCGCTGCCGGCGAAGGATTCCGCCGGCGCGGTCATCAAATAGCCGTCGCGCGCGTTGCCTGAGCAGCAGGCATCGGTGCCGGAATTGGTGCGCGTTTCGTCCGGTGGGGCCTCGCCCCAGGGAAAAGCGCTGCCTTTCGTTCCTCGCGCCGCCCGCTCGTATTGCTGCTCCGAGGGCAGGACCAATCCGTAGTGACGGCAATAGGCATCGGCGTCTTCCCAACTCACCCCGACCACCGGCCGGTCATCCAATCCCAGCAGCGGGTGATTGGCGTAGAAGGCAGGACGATGCCCGGTTGCCTCGATGAAGCGCCCATATTGCCGGTTCGTGATTTCGGTGCGGTTGATCGCGAATAGCTGCCCCGCCAACACGCGACGTGGTCGTTCGTTTTGTGGACCGTCGTCGCGGCCGAAAACGAACGGCCCGGCAGGAATATCGATCAGCGGATTGTCCACTATCGGGCTGACATCGGCTGCGGCCACCTTCAATACCGCTGCCATCACGATGGCCGCCACCCAGATGTCAGACGTCAACACGAGCTTGTGTCTCTCCGTTGAACAGAAACACGCGATCGGCGGCGACCTTGATGCCGATCTCCTGGTCGATCTGGCCGTTAAAATTCTTGTCCGCACGCAAGGTCATGAGTTGACCTCCCAACCGCATACTGACGAGCGTATTCTCGCCGGTAAGTTCCACCGAGTAGATCGGGGCAACCAGATTGACGTCGGCATCGTCGGCATCGGCAACAAGGACGTCTTCCGGGCGGACACCGAGGACGGCTTGGGAAATATTGGCCCGGCCGAAGCCTCCGACCCGGAAGCCGGCAGTGGCGAACACACCCTCTCTCACCTCCCCCGGAATGAGGTTCATCGGCGGCGATCCAATGAAGCCGGCCACGAAGAGCGTGCGCGGATCGTTGTAGATTTCCCGTGGCGTTCCAAGCTGCTCGATCACGCCCTTGTTCATCACGGCTACGCGGTGGGCGAGCGTCATCGCCTCTATCTGATCATGCGTGACATAGACCGTGGTGACCTGCAACTCATGCTGCAGATGCTTCAGCTCGGCCCGCATCTGGGTGCGGAGCTTGGCGTCGAGATTGGACAGAGGCTCATCCATGAGAAACACGCGCGGCGTACGAACGATCGCGCGGGCGAGCGCAACACGCTGGCGCTGGCCGCCGGATAACTCCTTCGGCAGACGCGACAGCATCGAGTCGAGTTCCACGCGCCGCGCGACCTCGGCTATTTGCCGTTGGCGTTCGGCCAGCGGCACTTTGCGGATCTTCAGCGGGTAGCCGATATTGTCCTCGACCGTGAGGTGCGGATACAAAGCATAGGACTGGAAGACCATCGCGACGTCGCGATATTTCGGCAGGACATCATTGATGCGATCCGCGTCGATGTAAATGTCGCCCGAGGTCGCTTCCTCGAGGCCCGCCACCATGCGCATGGTCGTCGTCTTGCCGCAGCCGGAAGGTCCGAGCAGAACGAGGAATTCCTTGTCTTTGATCTCGAGGTTGAAATTATTTACCGCGACAAACTCGCCGAACTTTTTGCTAACATTGTTGAATGTGACGGACGCCATTGGGCTCAACCTTTGACGGCACCCAGGGACAGCCCCCGGACGAGATGCTTCTGGACGATGAAGGCGAAGATGACGATTGGCACGCAGGCCATGAACCCGGCCGCACTGATTTCGCCCCAGTAGGTCTTGTACTGCGTCACCCGCCCCGCGATGCCGATCGGCAGCGTCTGCGATTGCTCCGTCAACGTGATGATGAGGGACAGCAGGAACTCGTTCCACGAAATGATCAGGCAAAAGATGGCCGTTGCGGCCAGGCCGGGCCGGGCCAAAGGCAATGCCACGTGCAGGAATGCGCCCCAGCGCGTGTCGCCGTCGACCATCGCCGCCTCCTCCAGCTCGACCGGTAGGTCCTGGAAATAACTTTTCATCATCCAGGTCGCAAACGGCAGGTTGAAAGCGGTGTAGGCGATGATCAGCGCGGATTTCGTGTTGAGCATGTCGAAGAAGTTGAAGAACAGGTAGAGCGGAATGATGCTGACGATGGGCGGCATCATGCGCGTCGACAGGATCCAGAACGAAATCTGCTTGCGCCATTGCCAGGGATAGCTGAACCGCGCCAGGGCATAACCCGCCATCGTCCCGAAGACGAGTGACACGATGGTCGTTCCCATCGCAACGAGGAAGCTGTTCAGCGCGTAACGCAGGAACGGACGTTGAATGAAGGCTTCGTCGTAGTGCTTCAGTGTCGGGTGCCAGGGCAGCCACTCCGGCGGCACGGCGAAAATGTCGATATCGAACTTGAACGAGTTCGCCGCGATCCAATAGATCGGGAAAAGGGTGAGAACCAGCGCGACAAAGATCGCCAGATAGGCCGACAGTCGAATGAGGATCTCCCTGGTGCGGCTGCGCGCACGTATGGTTATCGCCGTCGCCATGGTCACTCCGCCAGCCGCATGCGTTTCATGAACCAGGTGCTCAGGATGATCGTTGCGAACAGAACGAAAAGTGATATTGCCGCCGCGTAGCCTGGATCGGCGAAGCGGTAGGCGACCTGATAGATATAGAGGCTCAGCACCTTGGTCCGGTCGGCCGGTCCGCCGCCCGTCAGGATGAACACCAGATCGAAGAGACGCAAAGCATCCATAACGCGCAAAAGCACGGCAATGGCAATGACAGGCTTGAGGAACGGGACCGTGAGGTCCCAGAACTGCCGCCAGGACGATGCGCCATCGAGTTCGGCTGCCTCGTATGGCTCGACCGGCAGACTCGCAAGACCTGCCAGCATCAGCAGGAAAATGAAAGGCGTCCACTGCCAGACATCGGCGACGATGATCGAGAACATCGCCAGATCCACGTCGCCCGCCCATGCCTGTGCGGGCAGGCCAAGACGAAACATGATTTCATTCAGGACGCCGAATTGCGGTTCGTAGATGATCTTCCATGTGATCGCGACGGCAATCGGCGGCAGCATCATGGGGATCATCAATACCGTCTTCAGAAAGGTCATCCGGCGGATATACTTGTCGAGCAGCAGCGCCAGGCCGAGACCGAGAGCGAACTCGACTGTGACCGCCGCGATGGTGAACACGGCGGTGTTCAGCAACGCGACATGGAATTGCTGGTCGGACAGAAGCCGCAGGAAATTACCGGGACCCACAAAATCCCATGGGACATCGGGATTCGGGCTGATTTTGTGAACCGCCGCATAGAACATGTAGATACTGGGAAAGATCGTCAGTCCCAGCAGGATGAGGACGGTCGGCGCCAGCATGAGGACACGCAAATGGCGCTCCGCCCACCGCTCCAGAGTGCCACCTGGCCGAACCGGCGCGGTCGACGTAGCATTCGCGGATATGGACATCGGTCGCTCCCCTACAGACGCGCAAAGGACATTGTAGTATTCGAATTGGCACATGATCCTTTCCGAAAATCGATCTCGATTTTCGGGTCATGCGCTGAAACCCTGCCCCGGCGCTTGAACATCAGGTTTCAGGGCCACCAAAGGCGGCACCGTTGCGGGAGCGAGGTTCGAAAAACCCCGCTCGCTGCCGCATGACCCCCAAAAGTCCGGAAAAGATCATGCTCGCCTATTTTAGGCCAGTAATCTGCTCGACCGCCGCCTGCGAGTTCTTCAGCGCCTCTTCCGGCGTGATCGTGCCTGCGACGGCTTTGGAAAGCTCGATGCCGAATGCATTCTCGATCTCCGGCCACTTCGGGTGACGTGGACGCGGGGTCGAGGCCTGGATTGCCTCCATCAGCACCGGATAGTGCCGGAACTTCTCTTGGCTTGTCAGTTCCGGATCGGTGAAGACCGAGGTGCGGACGGGTGGATTGCCGCGTGTGGCGGAAATCTTGATCTGTTCGGCCGAGGTCGCCCAGACCGTGAAGTCGAACGCTTCCTGCTTGTTCTTGGACGCCGCCATAATACCCATGGTCCAGTGGCCGATTTCCGAGCTTCCCGGCTTGGTTCCGGCGGGAATGGTGCTGTAGGAGATCTTGCCGACCATTTTCGACTGGCTCGGGTCTTCAAAGGTGGCAACCCAGTTCGGCCAGTTGATCGACGAGGCCGCCGCACCGGCAGCGAGTGCCGTGCCGACCTCGTTGGCATTGTAACTTTCAACCCCCTTCGGCGAGATGTCTCTCAGCGCAATGAACGTTTTCATCGCGGCTGCCCCTTCCGGCGTGTCGATCGTTACCTTGGTCCGATCGGCCTTGAAGAGATCGGCGCCATAGGACCAGAAGATCGGCATGAAATCGGCAACCACCGGGTTGCCCTGGCCTCCGCGGAAGACGTAGCCGAAATAACGGCCGCCGCCCTTATCGGTCAGTGCCTTGCCCGCCTTCAGCACGTCATCCCAGGTTTTCGGGGCGTCGACGCCCGCTTCCTTGAACTTGGCGGCGTCATAAAAGAACATCTGTGCATTTCCCACATAGGGCAGGCACACATAAGGTCCCGTATTGTAGGGGTTGCGGCAGATCGCCAGTGACTTCGAAAGGAAATCGCTGTCGGGTCCTTCCATTCCGGCCGACTTGAAATATGGCGTCAAATCCTCCAGGTGCCCGTTTTCGGCGAAAAATGGGATCCACGGATCGTCCATCAGGATAATATCGAACACACCGGATTTGGTTGCGCCGGCATTGGCCCCTTGCTCGAAAACATTGGCGTAGGGTGCCTGGACGATCTCGACCTTGGTGCCCTTCAACTTCGAATAGTCGGCCGCCGCCGCCCTGAGGCCGTCTCCTTCGCTGCTTGACGGTACGAGGATTGTGATGTCGGCCCGTGCCGTTCCGTTGAGCGCGAGTACGGATGCCACGATAGCCAAGGTGAAAAACAGTCTGCGAAGCATTATACACCTCCCGTTCCGAGCTGTTATCCAAAGCCTCTTCGTAGGGGGCTACTCTTTCCAGCATGGCAGAGTCAGCTCTGCACTCGTCCGGACCACTCTGCGTCAAGGCGAAACATAGTCCGGCCTGTGTCATCGTGCCGGCCCTGCTCCCGGCGTCGATTTTATCACATTAGGCGCTGCATTTAGAGAGGTTGTATTAGCAATTGATAAAATTTCCTCTGGGGTAGCAACCAAGGAGGTTCGGTACATAGCGACAGCAATACGGTTCGCAAATTTCTGCGTACGGCAGTGGGCGAGCGCGTTCACTGATTGGAGGTATGCGCCCTCTGCGCGCCCTGATCGGTGGGACCCCTGGCTGCATCCATGCTCAAACAAGCGGTCAAAAAGGAGGTATGTACCATGGAACCATCCGCTGAAAGTCACACTGCGGTCCGGGTTGGAGCGTACATTCAGGAGTGTCCAGGGACGCGCTTTACTTCTTGGAAAAGAATTGCCGCTTAGGCGCGGAGAGCCCCATGACCACGCCGTCTCATCCTGCAGGCGAGCTCTGAACCGGGTGACGCCGGCAACTGCGGCGCGTGAGGCGTCTATTGCGGCATGCCTGGAGGCTGACATGCCCGCGGTGATGGTCGCACCGCTCTTGCGTCGCCTGTAGATCAACTCTAAGCGTAAGCGCCAGAAATCAGGAGAATAGCTCCCACGGCCATCAGGGCCAAACCGGGCCAGTTCCTGATTAACCCCAAAAAGCCGAGCCCTTGTCTGCGCGGCTCCAATGTAGGCTCTGCGTTATTTTGAGATGCCTTGTTCGGATCACTGAGCCGTCGGCGCGCAAGCGCCTCGCGAAACAAATACAGCAAACCGCAGATGAATAGGATTGCACCAACAAGAATTGCCAGCACAGCATCGTCCTCCTTCAAGCCCTGCCTTCCAATCTTCATCCCCCATTCGGGGTGGCGCCCGGAGGCATATCCAACAATTCCGCATAGAGCAGCAGTTGGGTGGATAACTCTCTAGCGTCAGCGGCGGACATCGCAACTTGAATCTGGTGCGGCGACCTGTCTGTGCGTTGATACACGTCCCATTCATGCTGCGAGACGGCGTATCCCAGACGCAGAACGACAACGTCATGCAATGGCATAGAGGTAACGCCCCACTCCAGAAGGGATTGGGTTTTCAGCTTGTCGTTACTGTAAAACTGCCATTTGGAGCTATCAGCTGGTCTCACCATGCGGATCCTTCCGGACGCCGTTATAGCGGCGCTCACACCGACAGTTTATATTCCCTTTCACTAATATTCTCTCGTACTAAAGACGTAACCAACCGTACCAAGATCATTGGAAGGGGTTTACCTCGACCGGCCCGCCTCTTTCAGCCGCTTAGTGGACAAGGGGCCTGTGCAAGGGCCCAAGACTTTCCGCTTGCTCCACCCAGCGCCACACCGTGACCTGGCGCCTGAAACAAGACCAGACCATACCGGAACATTCGTCTAATTCCTCCGTTTGAGGAGGGAGGCGCTGACATCGGAGGACCTGAAGTGGGCGGCACGGCGAGGAATGGCAGGAACGGGCATGTCCCCGAACCGCGAAAAGGCACGCCTAGTCCGCGCCTCGAAGAGGCTGAGTTCAAACGGCGCTTTCTCAGCCAGTTTCCGGACAGGGCTTTTGATCCACTGGCCGCCGAACTCGACAAGGTCGCGTCCGCGGCCTGGGATGCCTACAGCCACCACCGCAAAAGTCCGGACACGCAAAAAGCCGGCCCCGGCTACGCCAACCCGGATTATGAGCTTTCGGTCGACTGGATCAAAGCCCGTCAGGCCGTTGAGGAGGCCAAACGGCGGCACGATGATCCCGCGGCGCCCCCGCGCATTCTGTTGATCAGCGGTTCGGCTCGCAGCGAGCACACCTGTCCGGGCGAAATGTCGAAATCCTATCGGCTGGTTCAGATCGCGCGCCAGGTCATCGCGGGTGCCGGGAGTGTTGAGGTCGAGGTATTGGAGCTCGATCGTCTCAGCTCCGAATATGGGCGGCATATCCACCCTTGCAAAGCCTGCTTCTCGACATCGCCGGCCCTCTGTCACTGGCCGTGCTCCTGTTATCCGAACTATTCGCTCGGCCAGACGCAGGACTGGATGAACGAGATTTATCGGATGTGGGTTGCCGCTCACGGCGTCATGATCGTCTCGCCGGTCAACTGGTATCAGGTGTCATCGCCGATAAAGCTCATGATGGATCGACTCGTATGTGCCGACGGCGGCAACCCAGATCCAACCCTGACGCGGGGCAAGGACGCCGCCTTAGCGAAGAGGATCGAGATGGAAGGCTGGGATTATCCACGGCATCTGGCTGGTCGGGTATTTTCCGTCGTGGTTCACGGCGATGTCGAAGGGGCGGAAAACGTGCGGCGCAGCCTGTCGGACTGGATGAGGTACATGCAATTGGTGCCGGCCGGACCGCTGGCGGAACTGGATCGGTACATCGGCTATTGGAAAGAGTACGCGGTCAGCCACGAGGAGCTTGATGCCGACACCGACGTCCAGGGCGAAGTACGTAACGCCGCACAGACATTGCTCGATGCGGTGCTTGCAACGAAAGCCGGGAAAATGATCGCGGCCGGCGCCGAACTGGAGCAGCCACGGCAGAAATAGCCGCTGCTCCCTCTTGGGGGACACCGGCCGAGAGAATTGCAACCATGCCAGCCAGGACCGAGCACAAACACAAACCGCCGCCGGCTTTTGCCGAAGACCACGCTAAAGGCGCTTCCATTGGAGCGCTGCATCGGCAGGCGGAGAAATGCCAGCGATGCGATTTGTATAAGTATGCGACGCAAGTCGTGTTCGGCGAAGGCCCTGCGAGCGCTCAACTCGTTCTCGTTGGTGAGCAACCGGGTGACCGCGAGGATGAGGTGGGCAGACCTTTCGTCGGTCCTGCCGGCCGCCTGCTGGATGAATGCCTGCATGAAGCGGGTATTGACCGTTCGGTCTGTTACGTCACCAATAGTGTCAAGCATTTCAAATTCGAGCAACGGGGAAAGCGGCGCCTGCATGCCCGTCCAAATGCAGGGGAAATTCAGCGTTGTGCCTGGTGGCTGGGAGCTGAATTCGACCTGCTCGAGCCCAAGCTTATCGTCGCGCTCGGCGCGACGGCGTTGTATTCGCTGATGGGACGATCCGTGGGTTTGACGAAGGAGCGCGGGCAAGTCCTGAGAACGATGAACGGCACACCATTGCTGGTCACAGTTCACCCATCATATCTCCTCAGAATTCGCGACCGCGAGGACGCTCAAAAAGCGAGGCAAACCTTCGTCGCGGATCTGGCGCGAACGAAACCATACCTCTCGTGAGTTTCGTCCCCCAATGGGTTAGGGCTTAGGTCGCCAGGGCCCGGAATTTTATCGTGCTTGATGCGCGCCGATTGACGCTCATGAGCTGCAGAGCAGAGGCCGCGTCTTCACTGAAGATGGACGTCCGTCCACTACTGCGGGCATAAGCGATCCCGCATCACGGACAGGCGGATCGACAGACCCTCGGGTTTCCAATCACGGACGATGTCCCCACCCAACTGGCTTCGGACTGTTGCATTACCGAGAAGAGTACCGAATCCGTCGCCATCGTTCCTGCGGTCGATTGACGGTCCGCCGCGTTCGACCCATGTCAGGATAAATCGTTCCCCGTCCTCATGGCAGCTAATGTCAACCGCTCCTTCAGGAACGGACAAGGCGCCATATTTCGCCGCATTGGTGGCGAACTCATGGAGCAGCAAGGCGAAGCTGGTCACCGCGGAGCCACCGATCAGAGTATCAGCGCCGACCACATTGGCACGCCGCGGATGGCCGGCCAAATCGCCGTCATAGGGCGCCAGGATCGTTCCGATCAAACTGTGGAGCGTCGTCGCCTGCTCGGTTCTACCTCTCACGTCAGAGGTCCTGGGGATGGTCAACGCGTGCGCCCGCGCCAGTGCATTCAGGCGGTCTCGCACGGCCGTGGCCAGTTCCGTAGGGGTGTCTGCCGACCGAGCGCTGAGGGAGACGACGCTGCTTGCGACTGTGAACAGGTTTTTGACCCGGTGATCCATTTCCCGAATGAGAAGGTGTTGCTGTTCCTCGGCGCGCCTGCGCTCGGTGATGTCGCGGGCGATCTTTGAGGCGCCGATAACCCTGCCCTCGCGGTTTCTGATCGGAGAAACACAAAGCGATATTTCAATCAGGCTGCCATCCTTGCGTCGCCGGATGGTCTCGTAGTGATCGATGCGGTCGCCACGACGAATACGGCTCAGGATTTCCGGTTCCTCGTTGTGACGGTCCAAGGGGATCAGCATGGCGACCGACTTGCCGATAGCTTCCGCTGCCGTGTAGCCGAATAGACGTTCGGCACCGCGATTCCAGCTGATGATGGTGCCATTCAGATCTTTGGCAAGGATCGCATCGTCCGAGGATTCCACGATGGCGGCGAACCTCTGCGCGGCCTCATCGGCGATTGCCCGATCGGTAAGGTCAACGAGCATGTTGACGGCACCGATAAGATTGCCCGCTTCGTCAAAAAGCGGCGTCGGAAAAGCGAGGAACGGAACGCGCGTGCCATCGGGACGCTCTGCCACCGCTTCCAGGCCACGATTGGCACGTCTTTCCTTCAAAGCAATCGCCATCGGACATTCATCGTGCGGCAACGGCCTGTCATCGGGCCAATAGAGCTTCCAGGACCCGCAGAATTCGCTTTTACCGAGTTCGGGACGAACACCCCACATTGCCGCTGCAGCACTGTTGTAAAAGGTTATCCGACCGCTTGCGTCCGTCGTGTAGATCGGTTCAGGAAGCGCCTCAAGAATACGTTGCACGGCCATGTCCCCACCCGGCGACTGGCCGAACAAATCGTCGGCGGGGGAACCGACAGCTTCATCGATGTTTTCGAAGATCGAAAGAGAGGTCATTTGGCTCCCATGTTTGGAAGCGTCAGCTTCCTGCGGCCGAAAGTCGGACTATTCGACTATAATCCGCAACTGCACTTATCGGAAGTCCCGTTTTTTCCCCTCAACCACGCCTCGTTCGCTTTCGCACGTCTCAAGTTTCAGGCAGGTAATTGGGAAAAGCGGGCTGCGACATCTCGAGGATTCCAGCCATGTCGTCGCGCACGAGGTGCCTTTTCACTTCGGCGAAACCGCCTCGTGAAGATGCCGTCGGCACTCAGCCACACCATCGCCGGCCTGGGAAAAGCGGCCCGGCCCAAAAGAGAGGCGTCCTCGGCATTTACCGGTTCTCGTAAATGCGTTGCTATCGAGGCTAGCGGCGGGCCTTTTCCTATCTTTGCATGCCACCCGCAATTTGTGGGGCGGGATTTGTGCCGGGTCGCCGGTCCTGTCGACGGCACAAAGGCGGTCACGGTCGCACCTCCAATCCGAAGGAGGGCGCAGCAGTCCGCACGATGGTTTCGAGATCAGAATATTCGGGTTGGAACCCGAGCATCCGATGGGCAAGGCTGGCGTCCGCGTAGAGAGCCGGCTGATCGCCTTCTCGCCGGGGGCCGATCGCAATTGGGACATTTTGCCCGGTAACCTGATTGATTGTTCTCAAGACTTCCCTGATGGAAGAACCGCGCCCGGTGCCCAAATTGAGAGCCGCGTTCTCGCCGCCCTTGTCGAGATATCGGTACGCCAGCACGTGGGCGCGCGCGAGATCGGCAACGTGAATATAGTCGCGTATGCAGGTTCCATCCGCCGTGTGGTAGTCGTCGCCGAAGACCTTCAAGCGCAAAATCTTGCCTGCCGCGGCCAGCAGGGCCCGAGGTATGAGATGAGTGTCGGGTTCGTGCCATTCGCTGAGGTCTCCCTCCGGATCGGCGCCGCAGGCGTTGAAATAGCGAAGCGCCACGTAACGCAGGCCAAATGCGGCGGCGTAGTCGGCAAGCATGTGCTCGGCGATCAGTTTTGTCCGGCCGTAAGGGGTGACCGGAACCTGTGGCGTCGCCTCGTCGATGGGAAGCGTCGCCGGTATGCCGTAGGTTGCGCAGCTCGATGAAAAGATGATCTTATCAAGTCCCGCGTGCCGGCAGGCGTCAAGAAGCGACTGCGTTCCGCAGACGTTGTTGAGATAATATTTTGCGGGGTCGGTCACCGATTCGCCGCCACAGGCCGAACCGGCGAAATGGATGACGGCGACCGGCTTGTACTGCTCCATAATCTGGATCAGGTGGGGCGTGTCGAGGACATTTCCCCGAACAAACGGCCCCCAGCGCACCGATGAAAGGTTTCCGGTCGTCAGGTTGTCATAAACAATCGGTTCAAGACCGTCCAAGCGCAGAAGTTTTGCCGTGTGACTGCCGATGTAGCCGGCACCACCTGTAACGAGAATACGCGGTGTGACCATCACTCAGCCTCCTTCAATATCTCAGCCTGGTCGTGGCGGCGGCCCTGGACCGGCGAGGTAGTCGATTTCGTGGACGTCGAGTTCGGTCGGCTCGACGATGTGGTGGGCGTTGACGCTGAACGAATCAGGGCTTCAATTGCTCGATATCGCGCCTCAGGAGTCGATAAATTGTCGATGCACGTAACTTCACGCCCCGCACCAAGACGTTGTTGGCAGAGATGCGATCTGAGACGGCCTGCGCCACCGGCGACAAGAATTCGTTTCCGATTTTCTTGCCGCCGGCGCACGTTATTTTCACTCTCGGATTGCCCCTGATGGTTAGTCGCCGCCTATAATACGCATATACTTTACGACAACCCCATCAATCCATTGAGTGAACCTGCCTTCCGCCCTGAAGACAGCTACAAATAGATCGTCTTGAAGAAATACTTTCAAACAACTTTCCGATTGCTCTATATATTCTTCTGCAACAACCATGCTTTATTTAATACAAACATCAAGTGCGATTGTCGTTATCAACGCATCCTGATATTTATCGTCCCGTGCATTTCTACTTCAAATGGAGTACAACTGATTTCTGATACGGGCGTAGGCCGGACACCGCTACGCGAGAACAACGGATCGCCGGCATTTTTTCGTGGCTTGTGCGATCGTGGGCTGGAGGATTGTATGAGTGATCGCTCAACCGAGTCCGAACCAGATGACCACCTCGCATCGGCGCGCGAGCGCCGCCGCTGGCCGCGTCAGTCGGAGGAGCAGGCAACGTCCCGGCCGGCAGCCCCGCCGGCACTGACACCTTTGCGTTTTTCGACACACGAATTGGCGCCCGCAGAGCAATTCAACGCGTGGCAGGCACATATGGCGCCCTTGGTCGAGGTCACCTTGCCGGACGACAAATCTGCCGAAGACGGCTTTTTGGCAGACCAGACGGCCTGGCATCTGGGCAACCTTCTCATCGTTCAACAGCGCGTGCCGGCGCACAGCTACACGCGCTCTCGGGCAATGTTGCGTTTGAGCCCGATCGATCACTGGTATGTGGAATTGCTCCGAGAGGGGCGCGCCTGGACGGAAGTCGACCGTCGGGTTGCCGAGAGTGGGCCGGACAGGTTCGTTTTCAGATCGCTTGGCTATCCTTATCGGGGACGGACAATCAAATCGGACGCCGTCCTGTTTTTCATGCCTTACGATTTGATGGCCGACGACGCCGGAATTCTTGAGGCAGCGAACAATTCGGTACTGTCGGGCAATCTGGCCAAGTTGTTGGCCAACTATATCCACGGCATCGAATCGAATCTCTCGAGCCTCACTGCTGAAGAATTGCCGAGGATCGTGCAGACGATACGCGACATGGTCGTTGCATGCGTGTCATCCTCGGTGGCGCAGCCTGCGACCGCGACGCTGTCAAATATGGGCATGATGGAGCGGGCACACCGATATATTCACAGTAACCTCGATTCCGAGGATCTCAATCCGGACACCATATGCCGGGCGGTCGGGATCTCTCGCACGCGGCTCTACCAACTGTTCGGGGCGAGCGGCGGTGTTCTCAATTACATTCGGAAAAGGCGGCTTCTGGCAGCCTATGCGGATCTCAGCGATCCGACGAATAATCGGCCGATAGCGGAAATAGCGGAAGCCGCAGGTTTCGATCTGGCCGCCAACTTCACGCGCGCATTTAGTCACGAATTCGGTTTCAGTCCCCGTGAAGTCCGAAAGGCCGCCGGTGCAGAGCGCCCGTTCCCACCGGCTGCGCCTCTGGAGCTCCATCGTGGTGGAGGAACATTCGGCAATTGGCTCAACGCGCTCGGCAACTGAAGCGGGACCACGCGCAAGATATGCCTGCGAGGCCGCTGTGCCATGGTTTCGCAAGCGTAGCTCCGATAGTGCCCAGACGCGAAATCGATGCCGGCGGGGATTTCGCATAGGTTCCCTTCGACGCCTCGTCGCACTTAAGCAATCGCGGCGCGGCCATCACGAGCTGCCAAAGCCCCACATGACCCAGGTTGAAACGGAATCCGGAGCGCGAATGCGCATATTGGGGAAGCGGTAAGGTTACCGCAAATACGCTCCCTCGCCCATTTCAAGATGCATAGTAAAAGTCGCGTTTTGCCCTCACATACAACCAAAGGGGGCAGCGCAGTGTGAAAGAGATAACTGACGATTTGACACGTCCGGCCGGTGAGCAAGGCGTGATCGCTAGTTTCCACTTCACTACCACCGGTATTGAATCTCCCTTCGACGCGTGGCGCTCCCTCCTCAACATCTTGTTCGACAGCCTGCCCTCCAAAACCCCTCCGTCAAGCACGTTTCAAGCGAATCTCATAGTCCATCACTTCGGCACATTCCTGCTTTGCCGAAGCGGCGCACTTGGCGGACGATATCGACGCACCGAAACCCGCCTCGCCTGGAATGATCTCGACCATATCGTTATCTCATGCCTTCAGCGCGGCGGCATCGCACTAACCAGCCCCGCCACCCGGCGGCTGCGGCCGGGTGACGTGGCTGTGCTCGATCTGTCCGCGCCGATGGCTTTTGCCATGACTGCCGCCGAAGGTATGCATCTGATCGTGCCACGCACCTTGCTGCCGGTCTCAATGGCGCCTGTGCACCCGATGACCGGCCGCATTCTGACCCAGGATAGCGCCATGGCAATTTTTATCCGGGGAATTCTCGAGGCCCTTGCCGAAGCGGCGTTGCGCCTCAGCCCGGGCGAGGTGATCGCACTCGGGGCGTCGGTGCCAGATCTGCTCGCTGCGTGCCTGGGACCCGCGGCTGTGGTGTCGTCATCGGAGGCGAAGGGTAACCTCGGCCGGCGCCTGCGTCGGCACATCGAGGAGAACCTGCATCGCAGTGACCTGACCCCATCTCGCCTAACGCACGACCTTCGCGTCTCGCGCAGCCAGCTCTACCGCCAATTCGAGAAGAGCGGCGGTGTTGAGGCCTACATCCGCCGGCGCCGTCTTCGGCGCTGCCTGCTCACCCTATGCGATCCCCGCCACGCCGACCGGCGGATCGGAGACATTGCCTATGAGATGGGCTTCGCCGACGAAGCTCACTTCAGCCGGCTGTTCCGACGCAGCTTCGGACTGTCCCCCAGGGGCGCCCGCGCTGCCGCCCGGCAAGATGGCCCCGACCTGAGCGGTCTGTTCCATCCGAACACCAGCAGCACTTCCTTCGGCGACTGGCTTACCACGCTCGGCACCATCTAAGGCTGCGCTCGAGGTTCTTGGGACGGTCGTCCAAGTTTTCGGAACGCTCGTCCGGAGACAACCAGGAGAAGCGCAGTTACCATCGATACAAATAAAGCGAGAAAAAGCCACCAACTCCAGCCCGCCGAAAGGAAACATGCTGATGTCGACGACGAAGGCAAAGACAAGTTCCGCTCCTGCGACAACCAGCACGCCAGCGGCAGCCACGGTCCCGTTCGAACTGACCGCCACCAACAGATCGACCGTGCCGGGAGCTCAGTATTTCAGCGTCTATCCGCCGGCGTTGAAAAGCCCTCCGGTGAGTTCGCAGACCCTCACCGCCCTGGTGTCCGGCCCGACCGAGCAAGGGGATACGACGACGTTGACGTGGAATGGCGGAAGCGGCGCGCTCGCCTTGTTTGCGCTCATTGGCGGCACAAGCCCCGACGCTGCAGTACGAAAGCCGGTGGCGCTGGGGGATACCGTCACGGTGGCCTGGGTCAACGGCGCGTTTACGATTACTGCGGCCGTGGGGGGCGGCCCGGTCGACGCCATCAAGGTGACGTTCGCCTCGGGGATGCCTGCAAACGGTCATATCGGCCTGGTGGTCGGGCCCGCGTCGATCCTCGTCCCGATCCCGGCCGGTCTGATGGGGTTGACCCTCGAGCCCGACTTGTCGCCGACCGTCTCAGTGGTCTTCGGCACCCCTTTCCAATTGCCTCAACCCGATCAATCGGACGTGAGTGAGCGAGCGACCATCACTTTCGAACAGGATGCCGCGACGAACGCCAGTCTCACGGCCAGCGCACAGATCGAGCTCGGTCTGGAGAACCAGATCGTTCAAGGCTGACCGCTCAACGAGCTTGCCCGGCATCCGCCTTCAAAGGCCGGGCATTCCCCTCGTCGCTTCCATTCCTCCCACAAGCGGCGAGGGACAAACCGGCACCGTCTCAGCCCCGGAGGCGGTGCCGGCCCACTCAGTCCCGGGCAAAATCCTGAAACCAAAGGTAGAACCAATGACCAAATATTCTCTGACATGCATGAACAACTCTCAGCTTTCCGGTAGCTTCGCGGTTTTCCAGAAGGCTCCGCCGTCCACGATTCCCGGTAATGTGTTTTCGCTCGCCTGGTTTGCCCGACCAACGGCGCCGGGCAGCCAGGTGACGTTTTCCTGGGGCCTCGACTACAGCTTCGTCTGGTCGGAAACCGGGCTGCTGCAGCCGGGCATCAACTTTGCCGCCTCACAGGCGGTGGCGGCTGATCCGGATCGCCTGAACCTGGTCCAACTGACGAAGGACAAGTATGGTGCGACGACCTTCGGCCATGCGAATGGCAATGGTGCCCTCGGTTCACTCACCATCCAGCAATTGTCCAATGTCGCGCCGAACAAGACTTCCGTCGGCATCGGCATGTCCGGCTCGGGTACCTTCGCCGTACAGGCGGCGCCGAACATGACAGCGGTCTTCACCCCGCATCCCAACTACTGGGTGGTGTTCGGCAACTACGAGACAGGCGACGTGATGGACATCCAGGATGTGACCGAGGCCGTCGAGGTGACCTATGGTGGCGCCCTCACGTCGCGGACGGCAAACCTCTCCATCGAGAACCTGATCGCCGTTTCCTAACCTCCATCCGGCGGCGGCTGGGTCCAGTCGCCGTCGCTTCTGCCGGGATCGCCGCGGTGGAACATAAGCGGCGGCCACCGGCAACGGCCTGGTCTCAGCGCCCGGACGGCGCGTGCACTGGCTGAGTTCACCTAAACCCCTGAGGTGGCCTGCCTCCCTCGACCCCCACAGACATGGCGGCGCGATTTCGCCCCCGCCATGCCAGACCCGGCGACTTGCGTTGCCGGTCAGCGCTCCCCGCATGGCGTGGAGAACGTTCACCCCCTTTGAAAGGAAAAACACTATGGATGTCGCAAATCCTCCCGCATTAGTTGCGCAGGAAACGCCCGCATGGTGCTTCGCCGCCGCCGAGGTCATGGTCAGAAGTTACCGCCATCTCGAGGCCAGGTCGCAATATGCGATTGCCCGCCGGATCACTGAGTCGCTTGCAGCACTCGACCCCGACGTTAAGGAGCGTTGGGATTTGGTGGTAGCCTTGGACGCCTCAGCCGGGCGGCCCGAAGATGGCGGGGCCAACAGGAACAGCGACGTGGTCCAGCTCGTGCGAGCGCAATGGAATGCGTTCGATAATGCAGCGACGGACGGTCGGTTCGTACAAGATCTCACCCCAGAGCTGGTGCAAGGTGAGATCGACCATAATCGAATCTTCGTCGTTGGCACGACAATCCACTACTATGTCGTGTATGGGTATTCGGACAACGGAAGCACTCTGCGGATCCGCGATCCTTGGCCGCCGGGTGTGGGTGGAACTCGCATCTCGATTACGTTGGCAGAGTTCGAAAAGATCCCAAACCACGTCGTGATCTTCTTTGACCCACTTGCTAGCCCGATCCAGTTAGCCTGAATCCGGCGGCCGCCGCCCTCCCTGACACCCACTGACATGGTGGCCGGCGAACCTTCGCCAACGCCCTACCAAGTCCGGCAGCATGCGCTGCCGGTCAGCGCTCCCGGCATGGTGCGGGGAACGTTCACCTCCCTACCGTGAAAGGAAATTGTTATGCAAATTGTCAAACGACGCAGCCGCGTCCTTGCGGCAATGATTACCGCCGTTGCCGCGCTCGGTGCTATAAGCCCGGCGCACGCTTATGAGGTGTACCACGGCCTCCGGACCATTGGCACGACAGGCAATGTGGATTGGGCACTTAGTTTCGGGGTCAGCGGCACACCCTCGAACCTGTCGTTCTCTCACTATGCGACTGACCACGACGCTCAGGTAGGAATGCCTACTTTCACCTGCCTTCTCAAAATTGACCTCGGCGCTCTTCACGGCCCGGCGGTCAACAGTGAGGTACAGATTGGGATCGGCCCGCCGACGGCAGATGTGGCACGGGCTTTTCCTTGGACAATCGTCTTCGACAACAACCCGGCAGGTCATTGGAGCATTGCAAGGGACCGGATCTCAAGTCTTGAGCCCGCGGCCAACGCCGCAGCCGGCAGGGTGGCGGCAGCCTTTTTCAGGAATCTCGCGAACCGCAAGGTTGCCATCATCAATGGGAGTAGGGGGGATTGCGCTCCATAGACGACCCTAAATTGGTCAATGGACGAATTATTGGCCGCCCGCCACATGGTGCGGCGGCCTTTTAGCAAGGGAATGCCACACACGGAATTGCGCACCCAGGGCCCAGACCAAGCACAGGCCGGCGGATTCCAGGTAGCCATAGTCTGCATCGGAGACGGCCAGCCTCCTTGAATAGATCTGGCGGCCGGCGATAGTTCGCCCACCGCCCCAGCCCGCACGCGTTGCCGGTCACCGCTCCGCCGCATCGTGCGGGAGCGTCAACCCCGATAGCGAAAGGAAATCAGTATGAACATCATCAAGCAACGCAGCCGCACCATCGCGGTCATGCTTGCCGCCCTTGCGGCGCTCGGCGCAGCCAGTCCGACGTTCGCTTATTCCGTCTACCGTAAGGTCGAAACCGATAACAAGGCTCGTGTGATGTGGACCGCGGAGAGTTTTACGGTGCGCGGGGATTCTCTGTCGTTTTACTATTTTCCGAATGACGCCGCCGCGCGGGCCGGGCTGAGCGGCCGATGCCTCGTCAAGATTGATCTCGGCAACCAGCGCCCCGATCCCCGCGGCGAAGTCGGGAATGCGCGTATCCCCATCGCCAGCGCCGTTCGGCCAAAACCTTTCCCCTGGGCGATTGTCCCCGGCAGCGGTCCGCGCTGGATTGTTCCAAGGGACGAGATCATAACCTCGGCCAGCGATGTAGCCAGCACCCTCGCTGCGGCCGGCTTCAAGAGTCTTGCTACCACGCCCGGTTCCAATGTGACCGTCATCGATGGCAATAAGCCTAATGGCAAATGCGCCCCATGACCGATCCGTGAATAGAACCTGGCGTTCACGGACGGCACAGCTTTCACCGCCGGCCTTCATAGCCGGCGGTTATGCCTATCGACTGCAGCAGGGGTCCGGCATCGACGACGGACTTTCAGGCGGACGGCGCAAACGCTGAGCGTAAACACTGATCACCTTGCCCTGCACCAGTCGCTCCTTCAACACCCCCTGGTGCCGCGAGGCAGGTCCGACTTGTCTCCCAGGAACAAATTAGCCATCCACGATGTTCTTACCGATGGGAGGGCGTCATGACAGTAGACACAGAAAATCACCCTGGAAGCCATCCGGATCGCGATCTTGCCTGCCAGCAAGCCGTTGAAGGCCCACTCCAGGAGATCCTTGCTGATGCGAAGACCAAGGGCTGGGCGACGATTGAGACGCTCAGCGCGATGGAAGAGGTGTTGAAGCACCTTCGGCTCGCCTATGAGAAAGATCCTAACGCCGCCAGCGAGACAGACCCTGACCCGACAAATGACTGGCCCGCCGCCGACCCCCTCCCGCACTAGGAGGGTGCGTTGATCACTTCCTTTTAGAAAAAATCAAGCGCCGTAGCCGACTGGCCATCAACAGGGCTCGACGATCGCGCGGTTCAAAGGGCGCACTTTCCGATCGATTGCGCGCAGCATCTATATTAGCTTATACTGAAATATGCGACGCCAATATCCACTCGGGAGGTAATGATGTTTCGGTCATCTGTTCGGTTCTTTTCATTGGCCATCTCTACATTGCTGTTGCAGCCGTCAACCGCAAGGGCGGATGACATGCAGGTTAAACGGGGGGAATATCTCGTCACGATCGGGGGCTGCAACGACTGCCACACACCAGGATACTTCTTGGGGAAACCGGACAGCTCGCGCTTTCTCGGCGGTTCGGATGTAGGTTTCGAAATCCCCGGGGAGGGTGTTTTCGTCGGCCGCAACATCACGCCGGACAAGCAGACCGGCATCGGCAGCTGGACCAAGCAACAGATAGTGACTGCAATTCAGACCGGACTGCGGCCCGATGGCCGCGTGCTTGCTCCTATCATGCCGTGGCACGCATTCGCGCATCTCACCGATGAAGATGCAGCTGCAATTGCTTCCTTCCTTCAGAACGTCAAACCGGTGAGCCATCAGGTGCCAGGCCCGTTCAAGCCAGGCGAAAAAGTGGCAACCTTTGTGTTCCGGATTTTGCCTCCCGGCCAAACCGCAGCCGGAGCACCTAACTAGGGCGGCGCAAACTGCGCCCCGAACGATGATAGTTGCAAAATCCGAATATGGCGGGTTTCCATCTAACCTGCGCTGATTCCAAAGACTGACGTTGTGCTCGATGGAAATCGCAACTCCGGCAGGACCAGCTCGACCGTTTTCCTCATCGGGCAACAGACGCACAAAGCTTTCTTTTCTACGATTGGCATCAATATCGCATCTCGCGCGTTCTACCGGCATTTGCCGGGACAGAAACATGCGCACGGATCAATGGCTCTCTTTACTGATGCTCGCCTTGCTGATGGCGGCATTCGTGTGGGGCCGTTTCCGTTACGACGTCGTCGCCGCCGGCGCCCTCCTGGTATCAGTCACACTCGGAATCGTCCCGGCAAAGGAGGCCTTTACTGGCTTCGCCGACGACATCGTCATCATCGTGGGGAGTGCACTTGTCGTGAGTGCGTCAATTTCCCGGTCCGGTATCATGGACATCGCACTTAGGCGTCTCTCCCCTGACAAACGTGGACCGCGGACGCAGCTCATTATGCTGGTGATTATTGTCGCCGTGCTGTCTGCGTTCATCAAGAATATTGGCGCCCTGGCGGTCATGATTCCCGTTGCCGTTCAGCTGGCCCGCAAATCCCGCGTATCTCCGTCGATGTTTCTGATGCCGATGTCCTTCGCATCTTTGCTGGGAGGTTTGATGACACAGATAGGTACATCACCGAACATCATCGTCTCGCGCGTGCGAGAGGAAATCACCGGCCAGCCGTTCACAATGTTTGACTACACACCCGTCGGCATGGCGGTTGCGGCCACCGGCATCGTCTTCCTGGGCATGTTCTACCGATTGTTGCCGGAACGCGCGCGAGAAAAAACCTCGATGGTCGAGGCCGTAAAGATCAAGAATTATACCACGGAGGCAAAGGTGGCTGCGAACTCGCCGGCCGTTGGTCAATCGATCAGCTGGCTGCAGAAGCCAGCAGGCGGTGATGCTATGGTCACCACCATTATCGGCGACACTGGACTGAAACGCACCCCGCTTCCGGATACTGTTCTGAAGGCTGGCGATCTCCTTATCCTCGAAGGTGAACATGACGCCCTTGATAAGATCGTCAGTGAAGGAAAACTTCAGCTTTCCGATCGCGCGCACGAGAAAGACAGGCGTAAGGATATCAGCTCGGTCGAGGCCATCGTCGGCGAGCACTCCCGACTGATCGGACTGAGTGCAAAGGATCTCTCGCTCTTCGAAAATACGGGCCTCAATCTCCTTGCTGTCAGCCGCCGCGACAGGCGCTTAACCGAGCGCCTTGGCGAAATTAAAATTCGAAACGGCGACGTCCTGGTGTTGCAAGGCTATCTTCAGCAGCTCCCGGAGCTGTTGCGCGAATGGGGATGTCTGCCACTGGTGGAGCGTGATCTGAAGCTGGGCAGTGCGCGCAACTGGCTCATCCCCGTCCTCATTCTGGTAGCGGCGATGGGTGCGACTGCTTTTGCAGGCATTCCGGTTGCCACTGTTTTTTTTGCCGCCGCGTTCTTCATGGTGCTAACCGGATCGATGCCAATACGTGATCTCTACAACCATATCGACGCGCCGATCATCGTCATGCTAGCGGCTCTTATCCCCATCAGCGATTCACTAAGGACCACTGGAACGACGGACGTCATCGCCGCCCTGTTGTCGCGCACGGCCGAAATGCTCCCGCCTTATGGGGCGCTGACGCTTATACTGACGGCGGCGATGGCCGTGACCCCGTTCCTTAACAATGCCGCGACGGTTCTGGTCATGGCGCCCATTGCAGCAACTTTCGCAGAAAAACTCGGCTTCCAGCCCGATGCTTTTTTGATGGCCGTCGCGATCGGCGCCGGCTGTGACTTCCTCACCCCCATCGGGCATCAATGCAACACTCTGGTGATGGCGCCTGGCGGCTATCGATTTGGCGATTACGCCCGCCTCGGGCTGCCCCTGTCCATCATCGTGTTGATCGTCAGTGTTCCGATGCTATTGCTGGCCTGGCCGATATGATTTCGGCGCAACCAGGCTAGTTCCAGGGATCGCGGATTGAACCCTGCCTGCCCTCCTTCTGCTTCGGTGACCGCACGGGAATTTCTCTCAGGAGGCATTATGCCGATGAAGAATTGGCCGCGCCTATGCTGCTGGTGGACGATATCGAATCGTTTTTGCCTTTTTCAAGGCTTCGATTGTATCCTCGACATTGAGGAGGACAGTGGTCTCAAACGAACTGAGTGCGCCTCCTGCGCCGATAGCAAGAGCTACAGCCGCCATCGATACATTGTCAGGCGCTTCCCATAAATTCCAACCATCACGCTCGCCAAAAGCGTACCAGAATCCATGGAGCTTTCCGCCTACAGATTCAATGTAAGTGCGCGCCGCATCTCGGCGATCCTCTGGGTTTTCGATCATGCGCGCCCAAGTCTCCGGCGTGTAGCTGAAACGCGTGAGATACATGGCCATGGCTTGCCTCCTCCGTCAGAATACGCAGTTAACGCTCAAGCGTGGGAGAACGCGAGTCATTTCCATTATGCGGGTTTGTCGCACCGGAGTGGTTTCGAACTTTGTCGCTTTTGGGCAGCAGCGGGAGACCTACATGGCCCATCTGAAAAACGGCAAAACCCCGCAGTCTGGCGCGTTGTGCCATCTGCTGCCTCGGCCCCATCGGCAACCGACTTGACGGACATCCATGGCGCGGTGCGTTCGCTCATTTCTCATGCTACGACTGGCACCAGCTCCTATCGTTCCCGGTCATCGCCATCACGTTCCTTTCGCTCGTCGGCTTGCCGCTGCCATTGCTGCAGACGGGAGACATCGGCCGGATCGCTCTTTGTGCCGTCACCGGCGCTCCGCCGAAAGGCAACGTCGCGCCGACGCGGTTCGTCGTCCTTCACCGGCCTGCTTTCCCCATCGACCTGCCGTCCCGGCCCGCGCTCGACCGCCCGCAGGCTGGTCTTCAGTGCCTCGTCGACTACGGCGACGTCGCGGATCAGCCCGTTGCCCGCCGCCCCGAGTTCGGCAGCCTTGATCAGCTGCCGATCGAGCTGCTGTTGCAACGCGGCTGTTTTCTCAGGCGCTGCGGCCTGCGCACGCTCCAGGGCGTCGCGAGACCGCTCGACCTCAACGAGAACCGCGTTCGCGGCTGCCGCAGCCGCGCGGCCGTAGCGGGCGACCGCATCGTTCCACCGGTGCCTGTCATCGGTGCGACCGGCGGTCCCGTCGTCGTCGCGATCTCCGCTGGCGCCGCGCGGCCGCTGCTCGGTCAACGCGACCAGCTCGCGGCGGACATTGACGTGCTCGCGCGCCGCCGCAACGATTTCGTCGAACCCGGCACGCTCCTGCGGCGCGATCGTCCGCTGCGCCTGAAAGAGGGCGGCCTCGACGCGTGTCTCGTAGGCGTCGAATTCCGCGCGTGTCATGTGGCGCATAGCATCCCCCTCCGAGACAAGCTCGACCAACTTCAGCAACTGTGTTTGGAATGGCCCGCCGGAACTGGAGGTCTCACCCTGCCCCGACCGCTGCCGGTCGGCCGACCGATCGCCAAGCCGGATCAGCTGCGCTGCAACAAACGCCCGGGCCGGCTGCGAGAGCTGCGAACCGTCGATATCAAGCCACTGCCGCTGCGCCGCCCGGCCATAGGCCTGGCTGCGGCCGCTCTCAGGAAGGCTGGGCCGATCGTCGCGCTTGGCGTCGTAACGGCGCTGTGCCGCGGCACTCGTTGCCGCATGTTCGGTGCGACCGAGCCTGTTCACCGGCCGCACCTGGTTCCTGGAATAGGCGGCCGGGCTGGCCCGATCGCGCCGATCGGTCATTTCCATGGCGATGCCGTGCCCGCGCGCCTTCTCGGCCATCGTCAGCCGCCATTGCCGAAACGTCGGAATGCTCGTCTCGATCCGGTCGCCGCCCTCCGAGCGCAGCGCCACAATCGCATGCACGTGCAGGTGCGGCCGCTTGCCACCGGCCTCTGGCGGCTTGGGATCGCTGGACATGTCGTGCACGGCAAAGACATAGCGATGGCCGGCAAACTGCGCCCCGAGGAAGTCCCGCGCCGCCGCCTCGAAGGCCGTCCGATCGGTGCCCGCCCGGGCCGACAGGATGAGATGCATGACATCGCGCGGCTTGCGGCTGTGAAGCTGGTCCCGCCATTCCAGCTGGACGAGATCGCCGGCCTGCCGGGCGTCGCCGATCGGCCGCCCCTGCTCATCCTGCACATCGCCCCTGTGGGTTTCGACCAGCGCTCGCAGACGGCTGCTGCCGTAATCCGTGCCATTGCCAAAGCCGGTGAAGCGGAACGTTGCGCTGCCGTCCGCGGCAGGGCCGGCCATAAGCCGCTGCTGCACGATGGCGCTGGCCTTTGCGTCGGCCGACAACCGTTCGCCGGTCTTGCTTCTGAGCACCGTGACGCCGTCGATGTCGAAGCCGCTGCCATCGGCGCGCTGCGTGACCGCGACGGCAAAGGCGCGGTCGCCAAGCGCCTGCCTGACGATCGGCCGGGCCCGCTCGAACCGGTCGTCGCCGCCCCGGCCGTCCGCCTTGACGGCGACCCGAAACAGCCCGATGTCGCGGCTCTCGGCCCGGTTGTTGAGCAGGTGATCCCAGCTGCCGCCCACCGCAGACAGCTGATCACGGCCCCGCAGCCGGTCGCCCCGTTCGGTCTCGACGTCGACCGCGCCGTTGCGCGCGACATAGGTGATCATCGCCGCCAGCCGCGCGCCGCCGCCGAACGATGCCACCTTCACCACGGCCGGCTGGCTGCCACGCGCAAGGCCGGCAAATCGCGTTCGCATCGGCCGATCGGCGCGCCGGTGAACCTCCCTTGCCGGGCGGCCGACCGGCCCAGCGCCCGGCGCCGTGGCCATAAACTCCGACGTCGCAGCAACCCCGCCGCGG
>UCOA01000181.1 GCA_900474095.1 Hyphomicrobiales bacterium
GGGAATGTTGTCCGGATCGAGAATGACGGCAGCCGCAACCACGGGACCTGCGAGCGGGCCGCGCCCCGCCTCGTCGGTGCCGGCAACCGGCCAGAAACCGTCGCGGCGCGCGCCGGTCTCAAAGCTGAAATCGGGGCCCTCGATGGTTTCGAAGAGAAAGGGGGAATCGGGCGGTGTGCTTCGTGACATGCGGCGAAACTCGCACACAAGCCCGATTCCCTGCAAGTCCTCCGACAGTGAGGCGGCTGCCGGAGGATGGACCGATCGTGTCTCGGGGCAAGAAACAGGATCCGCATTCGACATCCGGTAAGGGGACCCGGACGAGACATCAAGACGCCGTCAGAGCAGCGACAGTTGAACGCCGGTGCCGAGCGGCGGAACGAACAGGTCACAGTTCAATGGGCGCTTCGCGACGTTGAGTTCCAGCCGTTTGGCCGCCAGTTCGAAGCGCCGGCCGATCTGCCAGGCATAGGGTCCGGCGCCCTTCATGCGCTTGCCGAACTCTGCATCGTAGTCCTTGCCGCCGCGCATCGAGCGCACCAGCGACATGACATGGCGGTAGCGGTCCGGATAATTCCTGAGCAGCCAGTCGCGAAATAAAGGGCTCACCTCGAGCGGAAGGCGCAGGAGAACGTAGCTCGCATGTGTAGCGCCGGCTGACTTGCCTGAATCCAGCACCCGCTCGATCTCGTGGTCGTTGAGCGCTGGAATGACCGGCGCCATCATGATCGTGGAAGGGATACCCGCTTCCGACAGCGCCTTGATTGCTTCGAGGCGCTTCGCGGGCGTCGACGTGCGCGGTTCCATCAGGCGAGCGAGCTTGCGGTCGAGCGTCGTCACGGATAGGCCGACCTTTGCCAGGCCCTTCTCGGCCATCGGTGCGAGGAGATCGATGTCGCGCATGACCATGGCCGATTTGGTGACGATCATCACAGGATGGTCGCAGGCCTTCAGCACTTCGAGAACCTGGCGCATGATCCGCCATTCCTTCTCGATCGGCTGGTAGGGATCGGTGTTGGTGCCGATCGCGATCGGCCGCACCTTGTAGCCGGGCTTTGCCAGTTCGCGTTCGAGCAGCTTTGCCGCATCCGGCTTGGCATAAAGCTTGGTCTCGAAATCGAGCCCCGGCGACAGGCCCATATAGGCGTGGGTCGGCCGCGCGAAGCAATAGATGCAGCCATGCTCGCAGCCCCGATAGGGATTGACCGAGCGATCAAAAGGGAGGTCGGGCGAATCGTTGCGGCTGATGATCGAGCGCGGCTTTTCGACCTGAACATCGGTCTTGAAAGCCGGCAGTTCCTCCAGAGAGTCCCAGCCGTCATCCTCAAGCACGCGGGAGGTCGGTTCGAAACGTCCTGACGTATTGAGGGCGGCTCCCCGGCCACGCCTGCGGTCGATCTCAATCCGCAGGCCGGAACCGGCGATCATCGCTTCGGCGATATCTGCCATATTGGCGGGCGCAAGGGCGCCCTGCCTGATCTGAGACAGCTCGTTCATGGGGTTCTCCGGGGGACAGTCCTCGTGGACGATCCGTTGTCCTCTGATTATTTTCCTATCCCAAAAAAGAGAACAAGACAAGAACAAAATAGCGAAATGGTGTTTTCAGCGCGTTGCGAGGCTGAGGCGGATGAGCGATGTCGCCTTCATCTGCGCGCGGATTCATCATGAATGAAAAGTTAATTGCCCGGAAACGAAGGCTTTATGGAAATTGCCGGTGCGATGCGGTATGGACGGCAATGCTGACGGTCATTATCGAAACCCGCAATAACGAAGCCGAACTGGCGCAGACGCTGTCGGCACTGGTCGCAGGTGCTGTTGAAGGCCTGGTGAGCGACGTGATCATCCTCGATCACGGCTCCCGCGACGGTTCGAGCCGTGTCGCCGATGCCGCCGGCGCGCGTTTCTGCACGAGTTGGGATATGAAGGACATCGTTCGCTCCGCGCGGGGCGAATGGCTGTTGCTGCTGGAGGCGGGCGCAAGACCCGCAGGCCGCTGGATCGATGACCTGGCGGAATATATGTCCCTTAGCAAGACACCGGCACGTTTTGCGCCCTCGCGGCTGCATCGCCGGCCGTTCCTGAAGCGCGTCGTGACCCGCCTGGCGCCGCTCGAACTCGGTCTCCTCTTGTCACGGCAACAGGCGACGGCGATCGCAAAATCCGGCATGCGGCTCAGCGATTTCGCGACCGGCAGGGCGGTGCGCCGCCTCGGCAGTGAACTCGTGCCTGCCTGGGTCGCGATCGGCAATCGTCCCGGCGCGGACGACTGCTAGAGGCATGACAACGGCGCCGCCGCTTTTACGACAGCAGCGCGTCGAGCTTGCCCAGGATGCCATTCCATCCCTTCTCGTGATTGTCGCGGCTTTCCTCGGACATGAATTTCACGTGGGTCAGCACCACTTCCGTGCCGCCCGCGATGGGGTTCAGCACCAGTTCGACCTGAGTATCAGGGGCTGACCAGGGCGCCTCCCAGGTAAAGACGATCCGTGAGAACGGGGTGAGTTCCTTGTAGGTACCTTCATGCGGATAATCCTTGTCGCCCACCATCAGCACGAAGAACCGCCCGCCTTCGCGTGCGTCCGAGCGCGCCTCGGCGACATGCATGTCCGGGCGCGGCGACATGAAACGGGTCATCATCGCCGGATCGAGCCAGGCGTTATACACCTGCTCGGGGCTGGCTTTGATGGTGCGGCGGCAGGTGAGGCTAAGGTCAGTCATTGTCCGGCTCCTTTGTCAGCAGTGTTCCAAGGGTTTCGAGGCGGAGGTCCCAGATCGACCGCAGGCCCGAGAACCATTGGTCGACCTCGGCCAGCGGCGCCATCTGCACCTCGATCAGGTGTTCGCGCCATTGGGTGCGGCGGCAGACGAGCCCGGCCCTTTCCAGGACCATGATGTGCTTCGACACGGCGTTCAGGCTCATATCGAAATGGGCGGCAATATCCGTCACGCGCACGGGGCCTTCTTGCGCGAGATGCGTCAGTATCGCGCGGCGCGTGACGTCGCTTGCGGCTTTGAGGATCAGCGTCAGCTGATCGGAGTGGGATCGTTCAACCATATGGGTGAATTATCATGCAGCACGTCATCAGTCAACTATGTGGATGAATGACGTACGAAGGCATTTGGATTCTGGCTCCTGACCTGGAAACGGCAAAAGGAGCAGGCCCTTTCAGGCCTGCCCGGACTTGATGAAAATGAATGACTGAAAAGGTCTTGCCGAGCGGCCGAAGCCGCGCCGTCGTATACTTCCCGCAGTATTCCGCTGCTAAAGCGCTTCGCGATCTTTCAGATTCGCTCGCCGCGCTTTAGGTCTTTGTTTCCACGCATGTCTTTGTCGCAAAACGCTGCATACTGTTGCGCGACATGCTCTGGTTTCGGCGCAAGGGGCGTGGATCGGTCGATTGCGTCTCGGTGCCATCTGCAATTTCCTCACCCCGTGTTGCCGATGAGGAGAGTTTTATACCGGCGCACGCACTGGCGCTGTTCCGGATGGAACAGGGGGAGCAGGGGCGAAGGGAGAGGCGTTAGCCGCGCTTCAGGTGCTCGCTGAGCCTTGGCATGATCTCGACGAAATTGCAGGGCATGTGCCGGTAGTCGAGCTGTTGTTTCAGGATGCCATCCCAGGCGTCGCGGCAGGCGCCGGGCGATCCCGGCAGCACGAAGATGAAGGTGGCATTGGCGACACCGCCGGTTGCGCGAGACTGGATGGTGGACGTGCCGATCTTGTCGTAGGAGATGCGGTGGAAGACCTCGGAAAAACCGTCCATGCGCTTCTCGAACAGCGGCTCCAGCGCCTCCGGTGTCACGTCCCGCCCGGTAAAACCTGTGCCGCCTGTGGTGATCACCACGTCGATCGCGTCGGTGAGCGTCCATGCCTTGACCTGGGCGGCGATCTGCTCCTTGTCGTCGGGGACGATGGCACGGGCCTCGAGCCTGTGTCCGGCATCGGTAATGCGGGCAGCGAGCGTATCGCCGGAGCGGTCGTCGGCCAGCGTGCGGGTGTCGGAAACCGTCAGCACGGCGATGCCGACCGGAACGAAGGGCCGCAACTCGTCAATGCCGGTCATGAATGTCTTCCTCTCCGCTGACGCTGGTGCAGGCAAGAACGTACCAGTTCGGCTTTTGCGTTAAAAGAACGCCGGCAGCGACGTCTCTTTCGGCAGCGGTCGTAAACACCCCGAAGCAGGTAGCGCCCGAGCCGGACATCCGAACGAAAACCGCTCCCGTCTTCAACAGCGCATCCGAAACCGCGGTGATCGCTGGTTCCAGAAGCCGGGCAGGCGTCTCAAGGTCGTTGCGCAGGCCTTTCAAAGCCTCGATCCAGTCGCTCGCGGCAATCGCTCTGTCGGCCATTGCAAGCGGTGGATTGGTCTTGTTCGTCAGCATTCGGAAAATTACCGGCGTCGATACCGCAACGAGGGGATTGACGAGCAGCATATGAAAGCGCGGAAGCGATACAGGCTGAAGCTCCTCACCGATGCCGCTGGCGATGAGCGGCCGGCCTTCGAGACACATCGGCACGTCCGCACCGAGGTTCAGCGCCATGTCCTGCAAGCCGCCGCGATCCGCAGAGGCGCCCCAAAGCTCCAGCAAGCCCAGAAGCGCTGCTGCCGCATCCGCCGAGCCGCCGCCGATGCCGGAGGCGACGGGCAGGTTCTTTTCGAGATGAAGATGAACCGGCCCTGCCGCGATGCCTCTTTCAACCAGATGCGCCCGCAACAGGTCACGCGCCCGGACCACCAGATTGCGGGACGTGCCTTCGCCGGTCAGCGTCAGATCGGTGGAAAACGGACCGGAAACGGTGAAGCGATCTTCCGTCGAACGGGAGAAGCCGAGGCGGTCTCCCGCATCGGCGAATGTCACCAGGCTTTCGAGCAGATGATAGCCATCCGGCCGTTGGCCAACGACATGCAGGGCGAGATTAATCTTCGCCGGCGCAAGCCGCGTCAGCGCGAAACCCGGTATATCGCTTTCTCGTGCCATCTGGAGGCAGGGTCAGGATTTCTTGCCCGCTGCCACGTCGGGTGCGGCCTTTTTGGGCAGGGTTTCGGCCGCTGCCGGAACCTTGGCCTTGACCGGCGGCAGGCCGTTTTCGATCTTCGCCTTGATCTTCGGGATTTCCGCCTCTTCCGGCTTCAGCGCCAGTGCCTGGTTCCACTGGAACACGGCTTCGAGCTTGCGCCCGACGCGCCAATAGGCGTCGCCGAGATGATCGTTGATGGTCGCATCGCCGGCCATCAGTTCGGCGGCACGCTCGAGTTCGGCGACGGCATCATCGAACCGGTTCATCCGATAGTAGGCCCAGCCGAGCGAATCGACGATGTAGCCGTCATCCGGCTTCAGCTCGACCGCCTTGCGGATCATGCCGAGGCCTTCTTCCAGGTTGATGTTCATGTCGACCCAGGAATAACCGAGATAGTTCAGAACCTGCGGCTGGTCGGGATTGAGCTCCAGCGCCTTCTTGAAGCTCGGCTCGGCCTTGTCCCAGATCTTCTGGCGTTCATAGGCAATTCCGCGCTGGAAGAAGATCGTCCAGTCGCCGCGCAGCGGCACCGGGCCGATCGCCTCGACGGCGCGGTCATAGACCAGCCCCATCTCCTTGTAATCCTTAGCGTCGGACAACACGCTGCCATAGGCGATATAGCTTCGCACGTCCTTCGGATCGAGATCGATCAGCGCCTTCAGGTGCTTCTTGGCTTCGTCCACCTTGCCGATCGAGGCAAGGCTCAAGCCGAGTTGCATCTCGGAAAGTCGCCGCATCGGCGAATTTTCCGGCACACTCCGGTAGAGTGCGATTGCCCGTTCCGGCTGCTTCAGGTTTTCGGCAATGCCGCCGAGCATGACGAGGATATCGGCGCTTTCCGGATCCACTGCGCGGGCTGTCTGCAGATAGAGCGAGACGATGTCTTCGGCGCCGTCGCGGTTGAGGGCTGCGCCGATCGAGAAGAGCACGGCAGCGGCACCCTGGGCCGCGCTGCGCACCTGCTGTTCCTGCGGCTTGCCGTCTTCGATGCTCTTGCGCAGAGCCTTCAGCGGGGCATAGTTGTTGATGAAGCGTTCGCCCACGGCAACCGCGTCGAGCGCCTTTTGCCTGTTGCCATCGCGGGCTTCCAGTTTCGCCAGCGCGATGACGGCGCGCATAAAGGTGTCGGGGGCGGCGGTGCCGCCTTCGCGGTCGAGAACGGCGTCGTTCAGCTTCGAACGGGCCGTGGATTGGTCGCCCGCGGCAAGTGCGATGGCACCTTCATGGTAGGACTTGAAGATCTTGAACCACTCGGGGCCTTCCATGGCGTCGATGCCGGCGATCGCCTCCTTCGGCTTGCCTTCTCCGGCTTTTGCCCAGCCCATCAGCAGGCCGTTCATCAGCCGGTCGAGATCGTTCGGGCCGTCATAGTTCAGGATTTTCTGCGCATGGCGGTATTCGCGCTTGCGGATCGCTTCGACTGCGCGGGCGATCGTGGTGATGCGCTCGACGGAACTGTCGGACTTCAGATCTTCGGCGATCTTCACGCCTTCATCGAAGTCGCCGTTCATCAAGCTCGTGATCATCAGGCGCTGCTTGACTTCGATATTGTCGGGCTCGAATTCAAGCGCCGTCCGGTAGAGCTTGGTCGCTGTATCGAGGTCGTGATCGACATCGGCGGTCCGGGCGGCGAGGAAAGAGCCCGAGAAGCTGTTGACCGAATCCACATCGAAGGGCTTCATGTCCTCCACGGCGGCCTTTTCCTCGGCAAAGCTCTGGGAAGCGCCGGAAAACGACGCCAGGGCCAGGAACGCTGCGCCGCTGAGCAGGCGAAGAAGGTGTTTTTGCCGCATGACAAGCCTTTCGTTACGGGCGGCGCCCCTTGGCGCCGACGCCGGATTCGCGCGGAATCAGTCCAAAATCATTAGCGTATTACCCGTTAAACCGGAATCGGTTTGAACGCGGGGCAAACGCAGTTCGACATGTTGCCGTCAAGGTTCACTGCCTTCGGCTGCACCGGCGACGCGGTAACAGTGCCATCATGAACGTACAGAATGGCTTTTTTGGCACGGTGCGGCAAGAATTTCCTTGAAGGTCTCCGGCACAACGACGGATTGCCGGATCAGCTCACCCGCTCGATGCAGAAATCGATCACCTCGAGAAGCGCCGCTTTCCACGGCGATTGCGGCAGGGGCGCCAGCGCATCGCGAGCGATCGTGCCGTAGTGCTGCGCCCGGGCGATCGTGTCGCTCAAGCCGCCGTAGCGGGTGATCAGGCCAAGCGCTTTTTCCAGGTTCTGGTCGTCACTCTTGCCGCCCTCGATCGCATCGCGCCAGAAGCTGCGTTCGTCGGACGTGCCGCGGCGATAGGAGAGAATGACCGGAAGGGTGATCTTGCCCTCGCGGAAATCGTCGCCGACATTCTTGCCGAGATCGGCGGCCTTGCCGCCGTAATCCAGCACGTCATCGACCAGCTGGAAGGCGAGGCCGAGATTCATGCCGTAGGATTTCAAGGCATTACGGCTTGCCTTGTCGGTCTTGGCAACGATCGGGCCGACCTCGGCGGCAGCGGCAAACAGCGCCGCCGTCTTGGCGCGAATGACCGAGAGATAGTCGTCCTCTGTTGTTTCCATGTTCTTGGCGACGGAAAGCTGCAGCACCTCGCCCTCGGCGATCACGGAAGCTGCGGTCGAAAGCACGTCGAGCGCATCGAGCGAGCCGACATCGACCATCATGCGGAACGCTTGACCGAGCAGGAAGTCGCCGACCAAAACGCTTGCCTGGTTGCCCCAGATCATCCGCGCCGTCGATTTGCCGCGCCGAAGGTCGCTTTCATCGACGACGTCGTCGTGCAGCAGGGTGGCGGTGTGCATGAATTCGACGCTGGTGGCGAGCTTCACATGGGCATCGCCGGTAAAGCCGAACATCGAGGCGGAAGCGAGCGTCAGCATCGGCCGCAGGCGCTTGCCGCCGGATGAAATCAGATGGTTCGCCACTTCCGGGATCATCTGGACGTCGGAGCCAGCCTTGGACAGGATCAACTGGTTGACGCGCTCCATGTCCGCCTTCGTCAGATCGACGAGCGGCTTCACGGATGCCTGTTTGTTTTTGCTGTCTTCCAGCGGTATCACTACGCCCAACACAAGGGACTCCTGTTCAAATTCCAGTTCGGACAATAGAAAGGGGGGCTTGTGGCGGCAAGAGGCGAATTGTCCCGCTTCTTCAAATAAGGCAGGAAAACGATCACGAATGAAGGAATTGATACGCACTAACGACGCCGTCGTGCTTTCTTTCGCCGAAAGCCTGATGAAGGAAGCGGGTATCGCCTGTTTCATCGCCGATCAGGGCATGAGCATCCTCGAAGGCTCGCTCGGTCTCTTGCCCCGCCGTTTTCTGGTGGCCGACGAGGAAGCCGACGAGGCCCGGCAGATTCTCATCGATGCGGGGTTGGCTGCGGAACTGCGGGATTGAATGCAATGCCCTTCTCGACCAGTAACCCCCCTCTGTCAGCGTTGCTGACATCTCCCCCGCAAGGGACGAGATCGTTCTTTTCCCTCGGCCTGGAGTTAGAATTGGGTGTTGTGGCGATCTCCCCCCTTGTGAGGGAGATGTCCCGGAGGGACAGAGGGGGGTGTGACAACCGCGAATGGAGATGCCCCCGGAGCTTTCCCGCATGAAAACCCAAACCACCGACAGCTTCCATCGCGGTCGATTCCATGTGATCCAGCCGCTGGGGCAGGGGCACCGGTCCGGCATGGACGCGATGTTGCTCGCCTCGCTGGTGGCCTCGGACAAGCCGTGCCGGGTTGCCGATCTCGGGGCCGGGGCCGGGGCCGCCGGCATGGCGGTTGCCTCGCGGTTGGAGAATGCCGAGGTCCTGCTGGTCGAGCGCTCGCCGCCGATGGTGGAATTTGCACGCAAGAGCCTGGCGCTGGCGCAGAACGAGCGGTTCAGTTCCCGCGTGTCCGTGCTCGAAGCCGATGTCGCGCTGACCGGCCGGGCGCGTGTCGCTGCCGGCCTCGCCGACGACACTTTCGACCACGTCATCATGAACCCGCCCTTCAACGACGCTTCCGATCGCAAGACACCCGACGCCCTGAAGGCCGAGGCGCATGCGATGACCGACGGGCTGTTCGACATCTGGTTCCGCACCGCCGGCGCGATCATGAAGCCCGGTGGACAGCTGTCGCTTATCGCCCGGCCGGAATCGATCGCCGAAATCGTTTCCGCCTGCGGGCGCCGTTTCGGCGGCATCGAAATCACCGCCTTGCATCCGCGAACGGGCGAAAACGCGGTGCGCATCCTCGTGACGGCGATCAAGCAAAGCCGCGCCCGCTTGGCGCTGCGAGCACCGCTGATCATGCACGAAGAGGATACGCACAAATTCTCCGCATTCGTGGATGATCTGAACAATGGCCGCGCCGCCTATCGCCGCAAGCGATGATTTTCACGGCAGCGCCATTGCGTTTGGCTTGTCAATGCATACATGCCATCACACAAAACCAAGGAATGAAACGCAGGGAGTTGAGATGGCCGGACTGTTCAGGAAGCTGCTGCCGAGGCGTTTTCGCAATGAGGGTGTGACGATCCCGGTCGTCAGGCTGCATGGCGCGATCATGGCAGGTGGCAGCCAGTTTCGCCCGCTGCTCAACCTCGCCACCGTTGCTCCCGTGCTGGACAAGGCCTTTTCGATGAAGGGCGTCCCGGCCGTCGCCATCTCGCTTAATTCGCCCGGCGGATCGCCGGTGCAGTCGCGGCTGATCTATCAGCGCATCCGTGACCTCGCCGAAGAAAAGAAGAAGCGCGTTATCATCTTCGTCGAGGACGTCGCGGCGTCCGGCGGCTATATGATCGCGCTCTCCGGTGATGAGATCATCGCCGACCCGACGTCGATCGTCGGCTCCATCGGCGTCGTTTCCGGTGGCTTCGGCTTTCCGGAGCTCCTGAAGAAAATCGGCGTCGAGCGGCGCGTCTATACCGCCGGCACCAACAAGGCGATGCTCGATCCGTTCCAGCCGGAAAAGGAGCAGGACATTGAATATCTGAAGGGTCTGCAACTCGAAATCCACGATGTCTTCATCGGCATGGTCAAGGCGCGGCGCGGCCATCTGCTTGCCGATACGCCCGATATCTTCTCCGGCTTGTTCTGGACCGGAAAGCGTGGCCAGGAACTCGGCCTTGTCGATAGTCTCGGCGACATGCGTGGCGAGCTGAAGAAGCGTTTCGGCGAGAAAACCCAGTTGCAACTCGTCTCCGGATCGCGCGGCCTGTTCGGCAGGCGGCAGCCCGGCGCGTCTCTGGTCGGCGGAATGACCGAACGCTTCGCGGCATCCGCCGTTTCCGGTCTTGCAGAGGTGGCCGAAGAAAGAGCATTATGGGGCCGCTTCGGCCTTTGATCATCTGAGGAAAGGGGGAAGCAAATGCCGCAACTTATTCTACTGCTGCTGTTTGCAGCCATCGCCTGGATCGGCTACCGCAAGTTCGTGGCCGATGCCGAAAAACTCGCTCGCCGCCAGCAGGAAGTCCGGCGCCGGCAGGAAACCGGCACCCAAGGCACGCTGGTCAAGGACCCGGTGACGGGGGAGTACCGGTTGAAAAAGCCGGAGTGATCCTTGAGCTCCCTGCGCTCTGCCAGAGCGCAGGCGCTTCTGTCCGAGCCTTTCATCTTGAGTGTTCAGGCACTCAACCAGTTCGCCAATGTCGCCCGGCGCCAACTTCGTATTAACTGGGCCGAGGTCCAAAGTGCCATTGGTGACATAAGTGCGCTCGCTATGGCGATTGTGCGTCTCGACAGGGAATGCAATTTATTGGCGCTCGATCTTACTGCACAATTCAATTTTTCGGTCTTTGACGCCCTCATGATTGCTGCCGCTCTTCAAGCGGGATCGGCACAGTGTTTTTCGGAGGATATGCAGCATGGCCTGATTATTGACGGCCGCCTTACAATCCTCAATGCCTTCTTGAAACTGGAAACATAGGCGCCACCGGCGATCATCCTTTCAACGCCACCAACCGCGCCCCTTGACCCCTCCGGCCCGGCATGGCACCAGACAGCCAGCACATTTCAACCTGGACTGACGCCATGACCACCGCCGCCCTGCCGGACCATATGAACCCGAAGCGCTCCTTTCAGGCGCTGATCCTGACGCTGCACAACTACTGGGCGGACAAGGGATGCGCGGTTCTGCAGCCTTATGACATGGAAGTCGGCGCCGGCACCTTCCATCCGGCAACGACGCTGCGGGCACTTGGGCCAAAGCCTTGGCGAGCGGCCTACGTGCAGCCGTCGCGCCGTCCGACCGACGGGCGCTACGGCGAAAACCCCAACCGCCTGCAGCACTACTACCAGTATCAGGTGATCCTGAAACCCAACCCTTCGAACCTGCAGGAACTCTATCTCGGCTCGCTCGCGGCGATCGGGCTCGATCCGCTGCTGCACGACATCCGCTTCGTGGAGGACGACTGGGAAAGCCCGACGCTCGGTGCCTGGGGCCTCGGCTGGGAGTGCTGGTGCGACGGCATGGAAGTGTCGCAGTTCACCTACTTCCAGCAGGTCTGCGGAATCGAATGCTCGCCGGTCTCCGGCGAGTTGACCTATGGACTGGAACGCCTCGCGATGTATGTGCAGGGCGTCGACAACGTCTACGACCTCAACTTCAATGGCCGCGAAGGCGACGAGAAGATCAGCTATGGCGACGTCTTCCTGCAGGCCGAGCAGGAATATTCACGCCATAATTTCGAATATGCCAACACCGCGATGCTGCAGCAGCATTTCGTCGATGCGGAAAAGGAGTGCCTCGCACTTCTCGCCGCCGGCGCCCCCGATACCCGCGCCAGCGCCATGCTGCACAAATGCGTGTTCCCGGCCTATGACCAGTGCATCAAGGCCAGCCACGTCTTCAACCTGCTTGACGCCCGCGGCGTGATCTCGGTGACCGAACGCCAAAGCTATATCCTGCGGGTGCGGACGCTGGCCAAGGCCTGCGGCGAGGCGTTTCTGCTAACGGATGCGGGTGGCGTCAACCTCGCAAATGAGGCTGCTTAACGCCCGCCTCAACACCATGCCCGGCCGAGGCGGCGCGGGAAGCTGCTCGAAACAGGCTTGCCTCGGCGCTCTAGCCCTAGGATAAGCGCCTGCCGGTGTGGATGCGCACCGGCACGAGGCTCTTCTGCCGCTGGTCCAGTTTCTGCGCCCGACTGGCGGCCATGTGGCTCAGGCCGATGAGAATGAGTGCCGAGAGAGTGATCATGGAGATTATGGTCATTTTTCAAAATCGCACTTCACTAATGGTTTGGCGACGCTTTTCCCCTGCGTTGCGCCGTAAGGTTTCGGGGCAGCCACTTTGGCCTGGAACATGGCCTCAATTGGCCGTGTATGCGGATAATATGGAATGAGGATACGCCTTACCCGGCCGGCCGCAATCGCGAGTTATAACTAGGGCGTGTACTCATAAACGACGACCGGTCGATGAACGGTGAGCGGCTAGCACGTTTCATCGGTTGCCCATGCCCTTTGCTCAATCGCCCCTTGGGACCACCAAAGGTGGCTATTGAGCAAACTAGCCGACGCAGGCTTGAGAACTCATCGATTCAGGGCAGCGGGCTCGGCTTGTCACTGAGCGTGCGCAAGTACGCGATCAGGTCGATCCGTTCGGTCTCGTCCGAGACACCAGGCACCTCCATGTAAACGCCCGGCGTAGTGAGCATGGGCTCAAGCAAAAATTTGTTCAGGTCCTCATACGTCCACACACCTTCCCAGCCCAGCAATGCGTCAGAGTAACGTACAGTTGCCAGAGATGCCTTGTCGCGGCCAACGACACTCCACAAATTCGGTCCTGTTTTGTTCCCTCCCTGTGGTTCGGCACTGTGGCAATGGTCGCACAAGCGGCCGAAGGAGGTTCGGCCTTTCTCCACATCGGCAGAAGCCAACTTCGTCGAGATCGGGGCTGGAGTTGGCAAGACGACGCCGTGCGACATGAGATAGTCAGCAACTTCGCGTTGTTTCGAGCGTGTTGCCAGATGGAGTGGTGTCTTGCCGTCCTCCGCCCTCGCATTCACGTCCGCGCCGGCCTCGACCAGTGCCTTCACGCAGTCAAGACAACCGAGGTTGACGGCGACATGAAGGGCGGGCTGGCTGCTGCCTTCGGAATTTGGATTTGCGCCCCCATCCAGCAATAGATTCAAGAGATCGATCTTGTCTTTCCCCATAGCCGCCATCAGCGGGGAACCCAAAGCCGTCTGAGCGTTGACGTCTGCACCACGTTCCATGAGCAGTTTTGCTGCTTGGATGTGGCCCATAAAGACGGCAATATAGAGCGGCGTTGCGCTTCCATCACTCTCATCTACATCTGCGCCCGCATCGAGCGCTGCCGTGATAGCCGCGACATCGCCCTCCATGGCGGCGTCGTGGATGGCGGCGGCATGCGATACAATCGGAATGTGCAAAAGCAGCAGTGGAATGAAAAGCAAGGACACGCGCATTTGGCATCTCCCAAGGCAACAAGGCAAGCCGTGTTAAGCGTCACGCTTTCAAGACTGCAAAAGTATAGGCGAATTTCTTCAACCGGATCAAGCACTGTCGGCGCATTGCGACGCGCTATGAGAAACACACCGCCAACTTCCTCGCCTTCGTTAAGCTCGCGGGCCATCCGGCTCTGGCTTCGGGTTTATGAGTCCACGCCCTAGATCGTTTGCCGGCTTATCTGTCACGCAGCGGCGACGGTTGATTCGCCCATGAACCACGTGTGCCTTTTCCAGATACCGACGAGAACGCCCTTGACCTCGACGATACTTGAGGTCGTAGGAATTTCTTTGATCGCCGGCCGCATTTACGCGCAAGCGGGCCGTCAAAATCGCTTTCATAGCGCGACTTGCGGCTCGTTTTTCTGTGGTTGGGGGTTTGTAGCGAGTTCAGACCAGATCGCTGGCATCGATGCCGATCTGCCAGACCGGCTTCAGGGTCGGATAGGCGCCGGTCGGAAGCTGGCCGGCATAGGTCTGCAGGGCACGGCGGACGCCAGTCGGCTTTTCCACCGAGGTGCCGCTCGCATAGGCGAAGAACAAGGCCGAGAAGGCGATGACGTTGATGAGGGTTGCGAGCGTTTTCATGGGATCGTTTCTTTGCGTGTTCGGCGTTGTCTGATGGACTGACTATCGATCAAACGGCGTCGCGGCGCGGTTCCCGGCGGAACAGGGGAGGCGCGTTCGCAATGTGAAAAGGCGGGCGAAGCGACGGCCGCGGAAAATTGTCTTCCAACGGCGGCGAACGATGCTTAGGTTGCTGAAAACCTGTCTCTAGCGGAAGGAAACCTCGATGATCGGTCTCGCCATCGCTGCGGTCGTGATCCTGTACCTGATTTTCATCTATAACGGCTTGGTCAAGGCGCGGCAGGTGAAGGAGGAGGCGTGGTCCGGCATCGACGTGCAACTGAAGCGCCGCGCCGATCTCATTCCGAACCTGATCGAGACCGTCAAGGGCTATGCGGCTCATGAGAAGGGCACGCTGCAGGAGGTCGTCGAGCTTCGAAATAAAGCGCAGGCGGTGCCCGCGGGCGATGTCGCCGGGCGGGCTGTCGCGGAGGGTATGCTCAGCCAGGCGCTCGGCAAGCTCTTCGCGTTGGCGGAAGCCTATCCGGACCTCAAGGCCAACCAGAATTTCTCCGAGCTGCAGCAATCGCTGGAGGAGATCGAAAGCGAAGTGCAGATGGCCCGCCGCTACTACAATGGTGCGGCCCGCGACCTGAACGTCAAGGTCGAGAGCTTTCCGTCGAATCTCGTCGCCGGCCCCTTCGGCTTCGCCAAGGCCGCTTTTTTCGAGATCACCAACGAAGCCGACCGTGCCGTGCCGGTGGTGAAATTCTGAAGCCAGTCAAACCGCGTCGCCAACGCTTGAACAAACGCGATGCTGCCGTCTGACATTGATCGAAGTTGATGCCGTGATCCAGCCCTTTGACCGTCTGCCCGTTAACCGTCTGCCCGATAACCGTCTGCAATGTGCGTTGGACGCCTGCTATAAGACCTTTTTGCCTTATTCCCAGCCGCTGGCATTCACCGCCTCGCCGCATCGCAACCCCGCAGCGTTGTTGAAGTCACTGACGTCAGCGCCACTGCGGGAATTAACCGCCGCGCAGCTTGGACCGTATGCTGGCTATGCCCTTACGACGGTTGGCGATGTCGAGGACTACAAACATTTCCTTCCGCGCATTTTTGAGCTGGCCATCCAGCTGACGGGACAGCCGGGGCTGGGCGCGGAGGTCATCGCGCTTCGTCTGAAGCAAGGGCGCTGGCGCGAATGGCCGATCGAAGAACAGGCGGCGGTCGAAGCAGTGTTTAGGGAAGCCTTTGCGCAGGCAACACAGGGCCATGTAGGCGAAGCCGATGTGCAGGGATGGCTGTGCGGAATGGCTATCCTCGACCTGCCACTGGCCGAGGTTCTCGATGACTGGCTGGCAAATTCCAAAGCCGATCACAATGACAATGCCAGATTGCAGATTGCACAGTTCATTCACGATGCGGCTGGTTTCCTGCACGCAGTCGAGACGGCCGGTCAGGCTTTTTGGAGTTACGCCAATGAGGCGACATTGCACTTTATGAGAGCCTGGGTCGCCAGTGCTTCGGTCACCGAGAGAATGATTGCCACGCTGCATGGTGCATCCGCCGACCGATGGATCGTTGAACATGCGATGAAGGTGCTTGCGGAGGTACAATCCCAGACCGCGCATTGACGGAGTATACGATCCGGGCGCGTCGCTGGCAGATATTGGCCGAGCGGGTTTCGGTATTTGCGAAAACTGCACATTCGTCGTAGACCGCAGTCCAAAAAACAGGCCCTCCTTCGGCCTGAGCTACCTCGTAGAGTCAAGAGACATGAGCATGAGCAACGCTGACCAGAAATTGACCATCCTCCCGCCAGGCCATCCGCTTGAAGGTCGCGTCAGTCCGCCGGGCTCGAAGTCGATCACCAACCGGGCGCTGCTGCTCGCCGGCCTCGCCGAGGGCACGAGCCGCCTGACCGGCGCCCTGAAGAGCGATGACACCCGCTATATGGCCGACGCCCTGCGGGCCATGGGGGTTACGATTTCCGAGCCGGACGATACCACCTTCGTCGTCACCGGAACCGGCAAGCTGTTGCCACCGGAAAAACCGCTCTTCCTCGGCAATGCAGGCACCGCGACACGCTTCCTGACGGCTGCCGCAGCTCTCGTCGATGGTACGGTGGTGGTCGACGGCGATCAGCATATGCGCAAGCGCCCGATCGCTCCCCTGGTGGCGGCCCTCAGCGCCCTCGGCGTCACGGTCGAGGCCGAAACGGGTTGCCCGCCGGTAACGGTGTCCGGCACCGGCGATTTCGCTGGGGATCGCGTCACCATCGATGCCGGCCTGTCCAGCCAGTATGTCTCTGCCCTCTTGATGGCGGCAGCCGGCGGCACGCGGCCGGTCAATATCGAGCTTGCCGGCGAAGAGATCGGCGCGCGCGGCTATGTCGACCTGACCGTTGCCGCCATGCGCGCCTTCGGTGCCGAGGTCCGCCAAGTCAGCCCGTCGATCTGGCAGGTCGCCCCCACCGGCTACCGCGCCACCGACTATGTCATCGAGCCCGACGCATCGGCCGCAACCTATCTCTGGGCGGCGGAAGTGCTGACCGGCGGCAGCATCGATCTCGGTGTTGCCGCGGCCTCATTCTCGCAGCCGGATGCCAAGTCCTATGAGGTGATCGCCAGCTTTCCGCATATGCCTGCCATCATCGACGGCTCGCAGATGCAGGATGCGGTGCCGACGCTCGCCGTGCTCGCCGCCTTCAACGAGACGCCGGTGCGCTTCACCGGACTTGCCAATCTGCGCGTCAAGGAATGCGACCGAGTGAGGGCGCTGTCCACGGGTCTGTCAAACATCCGCCCCGGTCTCGGCATCGAGGAGGGCGACGACCTGCTGGTGGCCTCCGATCCGAAGCTCGCCGGCCAGACGCTGCCTTCCGACATCGACACGTTCGCCGATCACCGCATCGCCATGAGCTTTGCGCTGGCGGGGTTGAAGATCAACGGCATCTCCATCCTCGATCCCGGCTGTGTGGCGAAAACCTATCCGCGCTACTGGGACGAGCTTGCCTCGCTCGGCGTTGACTTTGAGGGCGATCGGCCGTGACCCTTCGCTGACACCGGCCTGAGACTCGACGGGAGATTTCGCATGAGACGTCTGTTTGCGGCCCTCGGTCTTGTCTACCTGCTTCTGGCGCAGGCCAGCGCTGTGCGGGCGGAGGAGGTCTTCTCCTCCTATCATTCCGCCATCGACGTTGCGAAAAGCGGCACTTTGACGGTGACCGAGACGATCAAGGCGAATGTCGAAGGCGACCGGATCAAGCGCGGCATCTACCGCGATTTTCCGCTGACTTTCATCGATGGCCGTGGTCGCTCAGCCAGGGTCGAGTTCAAGCTCGTCTCCGTCGAGCGCGATGGCAATGAAGAACCTTATCGCACCGAAGGCATCGATGGCGGCATCCGCATCTATACGGGCGATGCCGACGTGTTTCTCCCTGCCGGAGAGCACATTTTCCAGTTTGCCTATGAGACCGCCCGCCAGATCCGCTTCTTCGACGATCACGACGAACTCTACTGGAACGTCACCGGGACGGAATGGGCCTTTCCGATCGAGGAGGCGTCCGCCACCATCACCCTGCCGGAAGGCGTGAGAACGCAGGCGCTCGATGTCTTTACTGGCCGCTATGGCGCGACCGACAAGAATGCCCGTGCCCTTGAGGATGGTGATCGGCTGGTATTCACCACGACGCGCCGCCTTGAACCGGGCGAGGGGCTGACCATCGCCGTCAAGATGCCGAAGGGCAGCATCGACCCGCCCTCCGCCTCGCAGGAAAACATCTGGTGGGTCCGGGATAACCTGCACTGGATTCTGGGGATCGCCGAGTTGGTGATCGTCTCGGGCTACTACGCCCGCATGTGGCTGAAGGTCGGCCGCGACCCCGCTCGCGGCGTGCTCGTTCCCCGATGGGATGCACCCGACGGCATTTCACCGGCGCTGGTCAACTATATCGACAACAAGGGCTTTTCCGGCCAGGGTTGGACGGCGCTCTCGGCCGCGGCCCTCAATTTGGCGGTCGGCGGTTATGTCGTCCTGGAAGACCTGAAGTCGTCGCTTGTCATCGCCCGCACCGAAAAGCCCCAGCCCGCCGCGGTTCCGGCCGGCGAAGCGGCCATTCTTGCCGCGGTGAAGCGCAACGGCGGCCGGCTGACGATCGACAAGGCGAATGGCCCCGCGGTGCAGAAGGCCGGCTCGGATTTCCGCAGCGCCATGGAAAAGGAACACCGCAATAAATATTACCGCGCCAATACGCTCCCTGTGATCGGCGGCGTGCTGTTGTCTGTCCTGTTCATCGGCGCGATCCTCGTCTTCGGCAGGCTCGGCGACAACATCATCCTCGTCATCCTGCCGGTTGTTGCCTCGATCGTCATTGCCGTCCTCTCTGTCGTCTTCGCCCAGGCCTTTCGGCGGAAGCGAAGCCTAGCTGCAAGGGTTGCCGCAGTTCTGGCGATTGGTCTTTTCGGCTTCATCGCCGTTTCAATCTTCCTTGCCGTTTCGGCGGTCACGATCTTTCAGGCCGTAGAGACGCATGAGCTACCGCTTCTGATCGGCATCGGCGGCATCGTTCTCGTCAATCTCCTGTTCTTTTACCTGATGGGCGCACCGACGCCGCTCGGGACGAAGATGATGGACGGCATCGACGGCCTTCGCCAGTATCTGACGCTCGCCGAAAAGGAGCGGATGAACATGGCCGGCGCTCCTGAAATGTCGCCGCAGCATTTCGAAAAACTTCTTCCCTACGCCGTTGCCCTCGGCGTCGAAAAGCCCTGGTAGGACACCTTCGACCGCTGGCTTCTCACCGCCGCTGCCGGGGTTGCCGCAGCTGCGTACCAGCCCGCCTGGTACCACGGCGACAGTTTCACCGCCGGTTCCTTCGGCGACCGCATGGGCGGTTTCGCCGGCTCCATGGCCAGCACCATGACATCGTCGCTCCCGCCGCCGCCCAAGAGTTCGTCCTCCGCTTTTTCGAGCAGCGGCGGCTCCGGCGGCGGCTTCTCCGGCGGCGGTGGCGGCGGCGGCGGTGGAGGCGGATGGTAATCGACCTCCCCCTTGAGGGGGGAGGTCGCGCGGAACGCGCGGGT
>UCOA01000184.1 GCA_900474095.1 Hyphomicrobiales bacterium
TCGACCTCGCGCGCGTCGATGCCGAAATGTTCGAATGTACCCCGGCCGCGACGCCCGAGAATGCCAAGCGAATGGGCTTCATCGACCATTAGCCAGAAACCGTATTCCGCCTTCAGCTTCACGATCGCCGGCAGATTGGCAACGTCGCCGTCCATCGAATAGATGCCTTCGACGATCACCAGAATGCGGCGATAGTCACCAGCAACCGTGCGCAACACACGTTCCAGATCGCTGGCATCATTGTGCTTGAACAGCCTCCGCGTGGCACCCGACAGCTTGATGCCGGCCAGCGCACTGTTGTGGATGAACTCGTCATGGACCACGAGGTCCTGAGGCCCCATCAGGCAGCTGATCGCCGCGACATTGGTGAGGTAGCCGCTGACGAAGCAGACCGATGCCTCGACGCCGTAAAACGCAGCGATGCGCTCCTCAAGCTCGGCATGGGCAGGACGCTCGCCCGCCACCAGCCGGCTTGCCGAGGCGGAGATGCCGAAGGAATTGATGGTGTCGCGGGCCTGGGAGAGCACGTGCGGATGCCGGTTGAGGCCGAGATAGTCGTAGGAGGCGAAGTTGATCAGCTTGCGGCCGTCGATCACCGTCGTCGCACCGGCCGCCGTCTGGTGGGCCCGATAGAAGGGATTGTCGATGCCAAGCTGTTCGCTGGCGACCTTCTGGGTCAGGACCTGCTTGTATTCCGGCAGGTCCTCGAATTTCGTTTGCTTGCGCCTGACCGGTGGAGGAACGTCACGCTCGGAGCGAGCCATGCGGTTTTTTTCCGAAGACTGATGCGTGTTGCGCATCCGGTCCAGCAGATTTTCCTTCAGGCTGCTGTTCATCTTCGAAACGCTGTGACGTTCCTCGTCCTTGCTCATTGGCTCGCTGCCTTCTCCGTGCCAGTGCCGGTACCGGTGCTGGTGTGACGTTGGGCGAGATCGTTGACGATCTTGTTGTCAGCTGGCTCGCTGTCGTCTTCGCTGCCGTGATCGCGTTTGCTCACCTTGTCATAGAGCTTGCGCGCGACATCGCCGACGGTCGTATTGTCCGCCACACCGCTCAGCGGCATGTCGAAGCCGGTATTCTGCTGGAAGCTGATCCCGAGTTCCACGGCCATCAGACTGTCGAGGCCGATTTCCTTGAGGACCTTGTTGCGGGAGACAGTATCCTTCGAGACGCGAAGAATAGCGGCGATTTCGCCCGCCACCAGATCATAAAGGATGTCTTCGGCTTCCTGCGGCGATTTGCCTTCGATCATCGCGACGAGATCCATCGTTTGGCCATCGCTGCCGGCGGAATGCTGATCGGCGGTCCGCAGGATGACCTCGAACAGGGTATTGCGAACAACCGGCAAGTTGCGCGCCGCCGCCCAATCGAGTTCCGAGATCATGGCCACAGCTGTGTCGACTGTACCCGGATCCGAGCGGATGTAGTTCTCGACCTGATCGAGCGCTGCCTGCGCCTTCAGTGCCGTCTTGCCGATGCGTTTGGACAAGAGATCGTTGACGTCGGTGTTCTGAGCCAGATAGCCCTTGTCGGCGATCGCACCGAAGCCGATCGCCAGAGCCGGCAGACCTTCAAGCCGGCGCGCACGAGCAAGGCCCTCGAGATAACCGTTGGCGGCCACGTAATTGGCCTGACCGGGGTTGCCGACAAGCGTCGTTGCCGATGAGAACATGATGAAATGTTCAAGCGTGTCCGAGCGTGAAAGCTGGTCGAGCACGGCGGCGCCCTTGGCTTTGACATCGATGACCGGGCGGTTGCGTTCGCGGTTGAGGTTGTTGATCAGCGCATCGTCCAGCACCATCGCGGCGTGAACGATGCTCTTGAGCGGGCCGATCTGCCGCAGCGTATTGAGCAGCTTGTCAGCAGCCACCTCGTCGGTGACGTCACAGGCGTGCACGGTCGTCGAAACGCCCTTGTTCTCCCAGCGCTTGATCGTCTCCAGAGTTTCGATGTCGGCGACGCCACGGCGTGTGGCAAGCGCGATGTTGCGTGCGCCCTTGTTCACCAGCCAGTTTGCGGCCGCAAGACCGAAACCGCCGATGCCACCGACGACGAGATGAACGCCGTCGCTGTCGACCGACATGCGGCGGGCCGGCCGGCTGGCGACGTCATCGCGTCCGGCAACGGGTGGCAAGACCACGATCTTGCCGATATGGCCGGCATTCTGCATCAGACGGAAGGCATTGCCGATCTCGTCGAAACCGAAGGCGCGGTAAGGCAGGGGCACGAGCTTGCCCTCTTCGAACAGCGCGCCGATCTCGGTGAAGATGCGCTTCGTCAGGTCCGGCGCATTGACCAGCAACTGGTCGGCGTCGATACCGAAATAGCTGATGTTGCGGCGGAACGGCCTGAGGCCAATCTTGCTGTCAGCGTAATAATCGCGCTTGCCGAGTTCGAGGAACCGGCCGAATGGCTTCACCAGCGACAGGCTCTGTTCCATCGCTTCGGAAAACAGCGAGTTCAGAACGAGGTCTACACCCTCGCCACCGGTCACGCCGCGGATGTCGTTGACAAAGGCGAGCGAGCGGGAATCGAAGACATGATCGGCACCGAGCATCTTCAGGAAGCGGCGCTTCTCGCGCGTTCCAGCCGTTGCGATCACCTTGGCGCCGGCAAGCTTTGCCACCTGCAACGCCGCCAGACCAACACCGCCGGCAGCGCCGTGGATGAGGATGGTCTCGCCGGCGCGGATGCGGCCCAGTTCGATCATCGCGTAATAGGCGGTGAGGAACGCGACGGGCACAGTTGCGGCGGCTACGGGGCTGACGGTTTCCGGCAGCTTTGCAACCCCCGACCGCGACACGACGGCATGGGTGGAGAAGGCCGCGGGCGCGATCGCCATCACGGCGTCGCCGACCGAGAGGTCCGTGACACCGCTGCCGATTGCCACGACGTGGCCGGACAGTTCCATGCCGATGGTCGCGCCGGCAAAACCGTCTTCGAGTGCCTCTTCCGGCAGAAGGCCCATGGCCCACATGACATCACGAAAATTCAAGCCCGTGGCGGCAACTTCAACGACGACATCGCCAGGGCCCGCCTGCGGGATATCGCACTCTTCCCAGGCGATGCTGCCGACCTGCGAGCTGACGCGCTGACGGATGGTCGCCGCCTTGAAGGCGCTTGTCCGGCGCAAGGTCAGATCGACCGGCCCGGGAACCGCGCGGATCTCCGAAAGGGTTCCGGTCGTTCCGTCCAGCAGCCATTCGCGGTTAGCGCTTTCGTCTGCCAGCATAGCGATGGCCGTGGCAAGCTGTTTGCCGGCGCCGGCCTTGGCGCCGGTGAAATCGAGCGAATGGATATCAAGGAAATCATATTCGTTTTGCAGCACGCGGGCGAATGCCCAAAGGCCGCTGTTGATGCTTGAGCCCGGTTCATCCTTGCTGCGCGAAGCCGCAGTTACCGGCGATCCGCCGGGAGCAGCGATCACCAGACGCGGACGATGTCCGGCGGGCAGCTCGGCGTTGGAATAATATTGGCGCAGCGCCTCGGCAAAAGCGCTCAGTGACAGCACCCGGTTTTGCAGCGCGGCGGAATCCTGGGTCCGGTCACCGGCGGTCGCCGACGACAGGTAGACTGCGCGCACTGGCTTCTCGTTGAGCCCTTCGATCGCTTCCGCGATCTTATCCTTGTCGGCCTCGATATCGCCGGTTAGTTGAACCGGGACGAGGGGCGCCTCGATCGCATCCTTACCCGAGGGCAGAATGCTGTGAAGGCTTGAAACACCGCCTTCGTGGAGGACAAGCACGGGGCTCGCAGCCTCACTGACCGATACTTCCACCGCCGGGGCGGCATCGCTGAGCTGACCGCCCTGCGCTTCGACGACAATGATATTGCCATGCGACGATTCGTGGTCTTCGATCGAGATTTTGCGCAGTCCGAGATCGCTCAGGCATTTCTGCCACTGCGTGACCGTTGGAAGCTTGCCGATCGGGAATTCGACCGCCTGACTGCGAGCGAACCAGCCTTCGATCAAGCCGAACGAAAAATCGCTGAATACCGTCGGCGCATTGGTCGCGGCGACCAGCGCGCCATTTTCCTGGAGGCCAGTACGCATCGCATTGCGGATCGCGACGTCTTCGTCGACGAGAGCGAAAAACGTATCCGAGGCACTGACGACGAGGTCGAAAGCGGGAAGCGTCGCGAAAGCGTCCTTTTTCAAAACACGCACATGGGCGTCTTCCTCAAAGGCGATTTCGAGATTTCGCTGGGCATTTTCGCGTGGTTCGACGACAAACAGCGACGCGTTGAACTTGCCAACCAACGTGGCAAGCCGGCGGGGGAAACCGG
>UCOA01000185.1 GCA_900474095.1 Hyphomicrobiales bacterium
GGGGGGGGGGGGGAGCCGATCGCGCAGCCGCAACTGGATGGCCAGGCACTCGCTCAGGGTTCGAGCGAAAACACCGGGCGGATCGAGCTGCTGCAGGCTGTCGAGCACCCGTGCCACGTCGGCCGCCGCGCAGCCCAGCCGTTCGGCAATGTCGCCGATATCGGCATGCAGATAGCCGGCCTCGTCGAGCTGGTCGATCAGGTGCTGCGCAATCAGCCGGTCGGTCGCGCCGTGCACGCTGAAGGGCACCTGTTCGTTGAGGAAATCGCGCAGCGTCACGCGGTTGGCGACGAAATCATCGAGATCGTAGCCGTCGCTGCTTTCGCCCTCGCCGCCACCCGGCATGGATTTCCACTGGCTGAGCAATTCCGGCGCATCGGCCCGTTGCGGTGCCGTATCGTCGGGAAAGACGTTCTCGAAATTGGCGTCGAGCTGCTCGCTCATGCGTTCGCCGGTTGCGGACGTCGTGCTGTCGTAGACGTCGCCCATCGGATCGAAGGTCTCGGTGTCGCCGCTGTCGCGGTCGCTACGTTCATCGGGCGTGATATGGAGCTCGTCCTTGCCGACCCGGTCCGTGGCCCCGGAAGTGTCGTCAGTCCCTGCGTATTCGAGCAGCGGATTCTTCTCGACTTCCAGTTCGATGAATTGATTCAGCTCGAAATGCGTCATCTGCAGCAGCTGGATGGACTGCATCAGTTGTGGTGTCATTGCCAGGGTTTGGCTTTGACGCAGGAAGAGGCTGGCTGACAGGGCCATGCGGACGCGAAACTCCCCTCAATTCTCCGAGCCGGCGTGGTGTGAATTCGCCAATTCTTCAACTGGCCCAAAAATTGCTTATTAATGGGGTTTGGTCAAGCACGCATGGGGAAATAGATCAATATCGAGGCGGTCGGGCATTTTTCTATGCAATAAGCATGTAAAATGCGCAAAGCGCGAGGCGGGCCTGCCTGCGATGCTCCGGGCGATGACATCGGAACCTGCGAAAGCCGGCGGTCGCTGTCGACATTTTGCACTGCAGCATCGGCGGATGAGCAAAACTTGCTCAAAATCCGGCTATTGGTCAAGAGAAATGTCCCATTAGCGGCAGACTTTCGTCCGCCGTCACTCTTATCGCTTATCACGGAAGAAAGAGAACGTGCCTCAAAGGCTGAAGTTATCGCCGAGATAAAGGCGACGGACATCCGCATTGGTGACGATATCGTTGGCGCGCCCATGCGTCAGGACTTCGCCAGCATGGATGATATAGGCGCGATCGATCAGGCCCAACGTCTCGCGGACATTATGGTCGGTGATCAAAACGCCGATCCCGCGCGATGTCAGGTGCCGCACCAGGGCCTGGATATCGGCGACCGAAATCGGATCGACGCCCGCGAAGGGTTCGTCGAGCAGCATGAAGGTCGGGTCGGTCGCGAGCGCACGGGCAATTTCCAGGCGGCGTCGTTCGCCACCCGAAAGCGCCACGGCCGGCGACTTGCGCAAGTGGGAGATGTTAAATTCGCCGAGCAGCTCATTGAGCTTGCTCTCGCGCCGGTCGCGGTTGTTGTCGTGAACCTCGAGAACGGCGCGGATATTCTCTTCGACGGTCAGGCCGCGAAAGATCGAGGCCTCCTGCGGCAGGTAACCGACGCCGAGGCGGGCGCGGCGATACATCGGCATCGTGGTGACGTCGTTGCCGTTGATCTCGATAGAGCCCTCATCGACCGGCACCAGGCCGGTGATCATGTAGAAACAGGTGGTCTTGCCGGCGCCGTTGGGTCCGAGAAGGCCGACCGCTTCCCCACGGCGCACGACCAGCGACACGCCATTGACGACCCGGCGTCCGCGATAGGCTTTCGTCAAGCCGCGCGCGATCAACGTGCCCTCGTAGCGCGCCTTGTCGACGACGCGGGCCGGGACGGCCGCGTCGTGCTTACCGGCCCGCTTGTGTTTGTAAAGGAAGGGGATGTTCACGTCGGCGTCTGCATCAGTTCGTTTTCTGGGACTTCGGGTCGAGCTGAATCTGGACGCGACCGCCGCAAGCTTCGAGCTGAGCTTCGCCGGTATCCATCTGGACGTTCAACTGGCAGCCGGTGAAGACGTTCTTGCCTTCCGACAGAACCACCTGCTTGCCCTTCAGCACCAGCGTCTGCGCCGTCAGGTTGAATTCGCCGCTATCGGCAGACGCCTGCTGCGTACCCGATTGCAGGAACACTTTCTTGTCGACCTCGATGCGGTCGATATCGGCATTGCCGCTGGAGATCGCGCCGCCGCCTTTTTTGTAATAGACAACCATGTTGCCGGCCTGCAGTGTCGTCGTTCCCTGCACGACCTTCACGTTGCCCGAGAAAATAGCCTTGCTTTCAGGGTCTTTGATTTCCAGCTTGTCGCTCTCGATCTGGATCGGCTCGTCGTTGGAAAGTTGAAGCCCCTTCATCTTGCTCGTCGTCTCCTGGGCGGCGAGCGGAGACACTGAGGTGCTGGCGAAAAGGCTTAAGACAATGAATGTTCCGGCAAGCCGAAAGGAAAAGGCGGAAATGGCCGACATATGTGCACCGGTTTTCTAGTTTGCGGTTTTGCGAATGGCTTTGGGGTCGACGACGACCTTCACCATGCCTTCAAATGTAACAATGCGTCCCTTATCCGTCATTCTCAACGACTGTGCAACAATGGAACCGCCGTTCATGCTGATTGCGATCGGCTTCTTGGTTTCCATTTCGCCGGCATTGATGTCGAGATAGGCCGTCTGGAAATCGGCAACGATGCCATTGTTCATGCTGATGGTGAAAGGCGCGTTCATATTCAAGGTGTTGCCGCCGCGATCGTAGATGCCACTGGTCGCCTCGACGGTGGCGATCAGCGTATCGTTGACGGGCATCTCCGCATGGATCGTCTCAAGCGTGATGATGTCGGGATTGGCGATGTCCTGCAGCGCGCGCACCGCTTTCATCGAATAGCTGATGTCCTGCTTGTTGCGGCCGGAGATTGCCGGATTCTGCATGACGATCTTGCCGTTTTCGATCGTCGCATTTTCGATCTGCAGGTTTTCCGGCAGGAAGGCACGCACCACTGAGACGCCAATGAAAACCACGCCGATCAGAACGGCCACCAGCGGCAGGATGATCTTCAGCCGCCTGACCAGCCGGGAATGGCGAGCGGCCACCGTATAAGCGTCGGCGAGGGTCGGCCCCGAATGCGGCAAGGCGCCGGAAAGTTGCACGTCATTCAACATGAAATAGCCCGTCGTTCAAAATCATCGCGGCGCAAATGCACAGAGGAACTGCCGGCCAGCGATGTCAGTGGCCGTGAATATGGAGATTTTTTTGTTCCGCGACAATGGAGGCTCGAATTTTGTTCAAACCGGGTTACAACGTGGCGGTGCCGCGGCAATGGATTGTTAGGTTCCCTGCGGTCCTTGAAGAGGAGGAAAGTCATGGATCAACTCGCTATCGCCGACCGGCGGCAGCTTCGACGGAAACTCGGTTTCTGGCGGATCGTGTCCATCGCTCTGATACTCTGCGCAGGCATCGCCGCGTATGTCTATTCGAGTGTGGGGCAGACCGGCGCTCTCAGTCGACCGCACATCGCGCGGGTCCATATCTCCGGGATCATCCAGGATGACAGCGAACTGCTGGAGCGCCTTGATCGCATCGCTGAAGCCAATGCCGTCAAGGCGCTGGTCGTCACCATTACTTCGCCCGGCGGCACCACCTATGGCGGGGAAGTGCTGTTCAAGGCCATCCGGAAGGTGGCAGCCAAGAAGCCGGTCGTCGCCGATATTCGCACGCTGGCCGCTTCGGCCGGCTACATGATCGCGCTTGCCGGCGACCGCATCATTGCGGGCGAGACCTCGATCACGGGTTCGATCGGTGTCCTCTTCCAATACCCTCAGATCAAGACCCTGATGGATAAGGTCGGCGTCTCGCTCGAGGAGATCAAATCCTCGCCGCTCAAGGCCGAGCCTTCGCCTTTCCACCCGCCGAGCGACGCAGCCAAGGCGGTGATCCAGGCGATGATCAATGATAGTCTCAACTGGTTCGTCGACTTGGTCGCCGACCGGCGGAAAATGCCGCGCGGTGAGGCGTTGCAGCTTGCCGACGGGCGCATCTTTACCGGCCGCCAGGCGCTCAAGCTGAAGCTGGTCGACGAGCTCGGCGGCGATGAAGAGATCCGCGCCTTTCTGAGCGGCCGCAAGGTCGCCAAGGACCTTGAGTTTGTCGAGTGGAAGGCGCCCAGCGCGTCCTTGCCGTTCGGGTTGGGATCGGCCGCGGCCGCATGGCTCAAATCCTTGGGATATGAGGCTTTTCCGCTCCTTGGCAACCTCGAAAAAATGGGCCGCGAGAAGTTGTTTCTTGACGGTCTGGTTTCCGTTTGGCAGGTTGGCAGCGATTGAAACACCCGATGACCTCTTGTCTGCCGTTTTGGCAGGCTTGAAAATGGCTTGGCGTCCTGCCCAACCGGTGGACATGGGCCTTCGATGGGCATAACACTCTAAGAACAAACGTAAATTCAAATGAGGGGGCGACAGTGATCAAGTCAGAACTGGTGCAGATTGTTGCGGCTCGCAATCCGCATCTCTATCACCGTGATGTCGAAAATATCGTCAACGCCGTTCTCGATGAAATCACAGATGCCCTGGCTGGCGGAAACCGGGTGGAATTGCGCGGGTTCGGCGCATTTTCGGTCAAGAACCGGCCTTCGCGCTCCGGACGCAACCCGCGCACCGGCGACAGTGTATTCGTCGAGGAAAAATGGGTTCCCTTCTTCAAGACCGGCAAGGAGCTGCGCGAGCGGCTCAATCCCGGCTCCGACGATGAAGATGATGAATGAGCCGTACGGTCGCCCGCTGCGCCCCGCATGATTTCTTGGATCGCACCGATTTAAGGACAAAATGATGCTGCGGATCAAAGTGCCCCTGCGTCGGGCAGGCAGAATGACGGAGACAGAATGATGATGAAGAAGCTGGTGAATATCGTGGTGCTGGTTCCGATCGGCATCGTCCTGATCGTGCTGTCGGTCGCCAACCGGCAGATGGTCACGCTGGCGCTCAACCCGTTCAACCCGGCCGACAGCGTTCTGTCTGCATCGGCGCCGTTCTTCGTCTTCCTGTTTCTTGCCGTGATCGTCGGCATGATCCTCGGGTCCCTTGCCACCTGGTTCAGCCAAGGCAAGTATCGCAAGCGGGCACGCAGCGAGGCCAGCCAGGCGGTCAAGTGGCATGCCGAGGCTGAGAAACATCGCACCCGCGCAGAAACCATGGCGTCGCAGACCATGCTTCCAGTTTCGTCGAAATAGGCTTCAGGCTTCCGACACGGCGTTGGCGGCGGCGCTGAAATCGGAGAAGAATTTGGTCGCCAGCTTGCTGGCGCTTGAGCCGACCAGCCGCGATCCCAGCTGCGCCAGCTTGCCGCCGATTTCTGCGCTCGCGTCATAGGACAGTATGGTCTCGTCGCCATATTCGGTCAGCCTCACATCGGCGCGGCCTTTCGCAAGGCCGGCAATGCCGCCTGCGTTTTCACCGGAAATCGTATAGCTGATCGGCGCATTGACGTTCGAAAGGGTGATATTGCCGGAAAAGACAACCGGGATCGGACCGATCTTCACCTTCAGCGACGCCGAAAACTCGGTGGGTGACTTTCGCTCGATCGAGTGGCAGCCCGGGATGCACTGCTTGAGGATGTCGGGATCGTTGAGCGCCGCCCAGACAGCGTCCCGACGAGCGGCGATGCGCTCCTCCCCCTTCATTTCCATGCTGATTCTCCCTGGTCGCGGATGTGCTGGTCTATGTAAGACGTGAAACAGCTTTGCCAACAGGATGAGCGGTGCTATTTGCAGCGCTTAACCGTAGCAGATGACGGACGACCCCGAGTGAAAGACAAAGATCGACGGCCCAAGGGAAAAGCCGGGCAGGCGGTGGCCGTGCGCGCAAAGCCGGCTGGTGCCGGAAAACCTTTGCCCAGGAAAACAGTGCAAGCCAATCTGGCACGTGGCGACAGCGTTCCCTTCGTTCGCAAAGGAGCTGACAAGCCGGCGCCCCAGAAGACGGGAATAAAGACGGCAGCAGCCGAGAGCCCCCGTGCCGAAGTTCGTATCCGCACCGGCGCAAAGCCGCAAGAACGCATTCCGGTCATCCTAGAGACGAAGGGCGCGCGTGATTATCACCTGATCGACAGCGGCGACGGTCTGAAGCTCGAGCAATACGGCCCCTACCGGATCGTGCGACCCGAGGCGCAGGCGCTGTGGCCGAAAACACTGCCGCCGCATGTCTGGGACAATGTGGATTCGATCTTCACCGGCGATACCGACGAGGACGGAATGGGTCGCTGGCGGTTTCCAAAGGCTGCGCTCGGCGAGACCTGGCCGATGCAGATCCTCGATGCCGAGTTCTATGGCCGCTTCACCGCGTTCCGCCATGTCGGCGTCTTCCCCGAGCAGCTCGCCCACTGGAGCTGGATGAAGGGTGAGATCGAAACGGCGGGACGTCCGCTGAAAGTGCTCAACCTGTTTGGCTATACCGGCGTCGCCTCGCTCATCGCCGCAAAGGCCGGAGCCGAAGTCACCCACGTCGACGCCTCCAGGAAGGCCATCGGCTGGGCGCGGGAAAACCAGGCGCTGGGCCGTGCCGAGCATCTGCCGATCCGATGGATCTGCGAGGATGCAATGAAGTTCATCCAGCGCGAGGAACGCCGGGGCAGCCGCTATGACATCATCCTGACTGACCCGCCGAAATTCGGCCGTGGCCCGAACGGCGAGGTCTGGCAGCTTTTCGACCATCTCGCCTTGATGCTCGACATCTGCCGCGAGATATTGTCGCCGGAGGCAAGGGGCCTCGTGCTTACGGCCTATTCGATCCGCGCGAGCTTCTATTCCATCCACGAACTGATGCGCGAGACGACGCGCGGGCGTGGCGGCGCGGTGGAGTCGGGCGAACTTATCTTGAGGGAAGGCGGGCTTGACGGCAATGAACCGGGCCGGGCGCTTTCTACTTCCCTTTTCAGCCGATGGGTGCCGAAATGAACTATGATCACAGGGAACACGGCCCCCGCCGCGTCGGCCAGGTAAAGGAAGTCACCAGCCTTGCCAATCCGATCATCAAGGACATCAAGGCGTTGTCCCACAAGAAGGACCGCGACGAGACCCATTCCTTCATCGCCGAGGGGCTGAAGCTTGTCATCGACGCGCTCGATCTCGGCTGGACCATCAAGACGCTTGTCTACGCCAAAGCGGCCAAGGGCAAGGCGCAGGTCGAGCAGGTGGCGCTGAAGACTGTATCGACCGGCGGTCTGGTGCTGGAAGTCAGCGAAAAGGTGCTGTCGGCCATCACCCGCCGCGACAATCCGCAGATGGTCGTCGGTGTCTTCGAGCAGCGCTACGCGAGCCTGAAGGATGTCAGGCCGGAACTGGGTGAGACCTACGTGGCGCTCGATCGTGTCCGCGATCCCGGCAATCTCGGCACCATCATCCGCACCGCCGATGCGGCAGGGGCTTCCGGTGTCATCCTGATCGGCGAAACGACGGATCCCTTCTCCCTGGAAACTGTGCGGGCGACCATGGGCTCGGTCTTTGCCATGCCGGTCATCCGCGCCAACGTCGGTGATTTCGTCAAATGGCAGAAGGCCGCGGGCGTTCAAGTGGTTGCCACGCATCTCGCGGGCGCCGTTGATTACCGCACCATCGATTACCGCAAGAAGCCGGTCGTACTCCTGATGGGCAACGAGCAGGCGGGACTGCCCGACGAGTTGGCAAAGGAGGCGACCGCGCTCGCCCGTATTCCCCAGCAAGGCCGTGCCGATTCGCTCAATCTGGCGATTGCGACCGGCATCATGCTGTTCGAGTCGCGCCGCCATTTGTTGACGCTGGATGGCAAGGCATGACGCATCATCCGGCTTTGTTTTCCCGGCCGCTGCCCATCGCGGTCCTCATCGTCGTTGCAGTCCTGCTCGATCAGGCCATCAAGGCCGCGGTCGAGCTCTGGTTGCCCTATGGGCAGGACGTGCCCGTCCTGCCTTTCCTGGCGCTGCACCGCGTCTATAACTACGGCGTTGCCTTTTCGCTGTTCTCGGGCGTCGAGCGCTGGTCCATCATTGGTCTCAGGATCGTCGTCGTTGCCTTCGTCATCTGGCTGTGGCGAAAGACGCCGGATAACCGGTCCTTAACCCATCTCGGCTATGCGCTGATCATCGCCGGCGCCATCGGCAATCTTATCGATGGTCTGATCTTCGGCTATGTCATCGACTACGTGCTGTTTCACACGGCGACATGGTCGTTCGCCGTCTTCAATCTCGCCGACAGTTTCATTACAATGGGCGCTGGGGCGATCGTCCTCGACGAGGTCCTGCACATGAAAAAGCAGGACGCCTAAAATTTTAAGGACCGGTGGAAGCCAATCAAAACGCTTGTCGTGTTAGGCAGGCGTCATGAGCGACCTGCCAAACCTCAAGAAGCGGATTGCAGACGAGTTCAGCGCGCCGGGTCGCACGCTGGGGCAGACCGGCACGTCCCTTTCCGCGGCGGATGACGATCCCCTGCCGCCGGACGACGGCTCTTATGTTCCCAGGGAAAAATTTCCGGCGCTGAAACCGGCATTGGCCGTTACGGGTCTCTTTTGCTCTGCCGCCATTCTGGGGGCCGGCATCGACGCCGGCTTTTACCTTCTGTCTGCAAGCCTTGCCGGCGCCGGTGTCATGGGTGCTGTTCTGCTGCTCAGGGACTGGTATCGCCCCGCTGCGGCCCATGGCCGCGCCCGGGAAGAAAAGGCGAAGGACAAACGTTGGGAGCGCAGCGAGACATCGCAACTTCTCTCCACCATCCATGACGCACTCGGCGACATCGCCATCATCCGCGAGCCGGGCGGCAAGATCGTCCAGGCCAATACCGTCTTTTGCCGTTTGACGGGTGGGTCGAGGCCGGAGGGTATGACGTGCGAGGCGCTCGGCATCAACTTCGAATCGGCGACCGGCCCGAACCACTACCACGTGCGGATTGTCACAGGTACCACCGTGAAGCTGTTCGATTGGCATGACGTCATCGCCCGCGAGCCAGCGAGCGGCGTCTTCATGCTGCACAGTATCGCCCGCGATGTTACGGAGGAAAGCCGGGTCGCCCGTGAACGCGAGGAAGCGCGCCGCAAGGCCGAGATCGCCAGCCAGGCGAAGTCGCGGCTGCTCGCAACTGTCAGCCATGAAATCCGCACGCCGTTGTCCGGCATTCTCGGCATGAACGACCTGATCAGCCAGACCCGGTTGACCAGCGAGCAGAAGAACTATCTTGCCGGCATGTCCCAGTCCGGCCATGCTTTGGTGCAACTGGTTGACGATCTGCTTGATTTCTCCTCGATCGAGGCTGGCCGTTTTGAGCTTCGCCCGACGCCGGAGCCGCTGCGCGAGACGATCGAAAACGTCGTCGAGATGCTGTCGCACCGGGCGCATGAAAAGGGCATCGAAATCGGCACGACCGTCACCGCGGACGTGCCGGGTCTGATGGATTTCGACACGGCCCGCCTGCGCCAGGTTCTGTTCAATGTCGTCGGCAACGCCGTCAAGTTCACGCACACTGGCGGTGTTCTCGTCAGCGCCTCGGTCGAGCGCGAGACCATTGTCATCCGAATCGATGACAGCGGCCCGGGCATGACCCCGCAGGAGCAGGCCCGTGTCTTCGACGAGTTTGAGCAGGCGGGAGGCAATGCGCAGCGCTCCGGCGGTTCCGGTCTCGGTTTGGCGATCTCGCGGCGCATCATGGAAGAATTCGGCGGTTCGCTGACCGTTTCCAGCGTTCCTGGCAAGGGCAGCACCTTCGAAATCCGCTTTCCTGCCCGCGGCTGCGATCTCATTGCCGCCGCGTGCGCCAGAAAGGGCGTTCTCTCCGGCTCGCGCGTGCTGGTGATGGCGCCTGCAGGTCCCGCTTCCAAGGCATTGGCTTCGACAATCAGAACACTTGGCGGCTTTTGCGAATGCGTTGAAACATTGGAAGATGCGCAGGCCGCCGCAATCCGCGCTCAGTCGCAGACGACATTGCTGACGGACATCATCGTCGATCACCGGCACGCCGCGCAGTTCCGGCAGCTCTTGGCGGAGATGCCAAGCCTTGAACAGCAGAAGCTGCGCAAGACCTATCTTGTCAATCCGGAAGAACGCCACGGTCGGCCGATCAACCAGATGGACGGCTATGATGCATGGCTCATTCGACCCTTGCGGGAAAAGTCATTGGTCGCGGTTCTGCGGGGCCGCATGAAGGGAATGGAAGTGCGCGACGCCATCAACGACAACCGACCGGTGCTGCGGGCCGTCCCAGTCCTGCGCGAAAAGCCGATCGAAGGCGGCGTGCTTCTGGCGGAAGACGATCCGGTGAACGCCTTCATGGTCCGGGCGGTCCTGGAACGCGCCGGTCATTCGGTGCGCGTCGTGGGGGATTTCGAAGCGCTCGCTGTCGCCCTGTTTGACGCGCCGGCGACCCGCATCGCTCCGGAACTGCTCATTACCGATCTCAACATGCCCGGCGGCGACGGTCTTTCAATGTTGAAACGGGTTCGTGAGGAGGAGCGTCAGTCCGGTAGGAAGGCCGTTCCGGTGATCGTGCTCACCTCTGATACCGAGGTCGATACCCGTGAGAAATTGCTGGTGGCCGGGGCGAGCGCGGTCCTTTCGAAGCCGGCCGATCCGAAGGCTCTGACCGCGGAAATCGGCCGATTGCTCGATCGGTGATCACCGGTCTTTGCTTGTAGCTCCGATGTCACTATCCTGTCGCAGAAACGTGGTTTAAGCGGGCAGGATTGTAGAGACTAGGATGACGCGCAATGACAATCGAACCTTTGGATCTGGTGATCGTGGCTGACCAGCCGCAGACCCGTGTCCGGGGCGCCCCAGCATCGGATGTACTCGGCCGTATCGGAAATCTCGAAACACGTCTTGCCCGCAATGCGTCGGAAATCGACGCCGCCCAGGCGGTGCGCTACAAGGTCTTCGTCGAAGAAATGAAGGCGCAGATACCGCAGGATGCCGACCGCCGCAAGCGCGATGCCGACGCATGGGACCTCGTCTGCGATCATCTGCTGGTGCTCGATACTTCGATCGAGGGCGATCCGGAAGACCAGATCGTCGGCACCTACCGGCTGCTACGCCAGGACGTCGCAGCCAGAACGAGCGGTTTCTACTCGGCGTCCGAATTTTCCGTCGGCTCCCTGCTGGACCGTCATCCCGACAGGAAGTTCATGGAACTCGGGCGCTCCTGCGTCCTGCCGGAGTATCGCACCAAGCGCACCGTCGAGCTTCTGTGGCAGGGAAACTGGGCCTATGCACTGAAATACGGTGTCGATGCGATGTTCGGTTGTGGTTCCTTTCCCGGCGTTATTCCGGAAGAGCATGCACTGGCACTATCCTTCCTGCATCACAACATGGTGGTGCGTGAGGAATGGGACGTCTCGGCTCGTCCGGAACTGTTTCGCACCATGGATCTGATGCCGGCAGAAGCGATCAACATGCGCAAGGCGCTTGCCGCCCTGCCACCGCTGATCAAGGGCTATATGCGCCTCGGCGCCATGGTCGGCAAGGGTGCTGTCGTCGATCACGCCTTCCGCACGACGGACGTGCTGATCGTCCTGCCGATCACCAATATCTCCGGCCGTTACCTCAACTACTACGGCGCTGATGCCGGCAGGTTCGCCAGCTGATTGAAATAAACCATTCAAGGTTGTATAATAATCTTGACGCGGTGCAACATTTTTGAATATTGTTTGCTTGTGAGTGGCAGCTTTTTGATCAGACCTCCCGGTGTTGTGTACCAAGCATTCAGCAGGCTCGTCCTGAGTATTTGATCAAGGTCAACATATCCCATGAAAAAGCCCGCTTCGGTTTCCGGAGCGGGCTTTTTTCGTTATTGGCTTTAATGCTATCAGCTGCCGGCGTTGTGTGCGGCAAGTGCCGCCATGTTGACGATGTCGGAATCCTTGGCGGCCATCGAAACGATCTGAACCGACTTGTCGAGTCCGACGAGCAGCGGCCCGATGACGGTCGACCCACCCAGCTCCTGCAGCATCTTCGTTGAGATCGAGGCAGAGTGAAATGCCGGCATGACAAGCACGTTTGCGGTGCCGGAGAGGCGGCAGAACGGATATTGCTCCATCACCCGGGCGTTGAGCGCCACGTCCGCGCCCATTTCGCCGTCATATTCGAAATCGACACGGCGCTTGTCGAGGATGTTGACGGCCTCGCGGACCCGCTCCGAACGTTCACCGGAGGGGTGCCCGAAGGTCGAGTATGCCAGCATCGCCACGCGTGGGAAATAGCCGAGCCGGCGGGCGAG
>UCOA01000186.1 GCA_900474095.1 Hyphomicrobiales bacterium
TGGCTCGAAGGAGCCGATGGTTCCGCAATTCCAGGCGGAGACCATGAGCTTCATGTTTGAAACACGCTTCCCTCAGCACCTTACGGAATGGGCGGCCAAGGACGCGCCGATGCAGGACGATTATATCGACTGCTGGGACAGTCTGGAGAAGAAGTTCGACGGCACTCCGGGCGTAAAGCCGTAAGCAGTCCACATGTTGAGGTAAACCTCCTTAGAAATGGATTTTCAAAATGCCGCTGAAACGCAGCTGGGTCGAAGGCGCCAACGATGCCGGATGTCCTTTCCCGCTCAACAATCTGCCGTGCGGCGTCTTTTCCACCGCGGACGGTGCAAGACGTTGCGGCGTAGCCATAGGCAATCGTATTCTTGATGTGACGGCACTGGAGAAGACGGGCTTGATCAGCCTGGACGGGGGGCCGCTTCTCGATCAGCCCCGGTGGAATAGCGTGATGGCGGCCGGTCCCGCAGTCTGGGACGCACTGCGGTTGCAACTAACGGAACTTCTCCAAGAGGGCGCCGCGCGTCAGGGCGCGGTCGAGGCCCATTTGGCGCCGCTTGCAGGGGCCCAGTTGCATCTGCCATTCCAGGTCGTCGAGTACACCGATTTCTATGCGGGCCGGCATCATGCCTTCAACGTGGGCACTATGTTTCGAGGGGCGGAAAACGCGCTGCCGCCCAACTGGCTGCATATTCCGATCGGCTATAATGGCCGCGCCTCGTCGGTGGTGGTCTCTGGCACTGACGTGCGTCGTCCTTGGGGACAATTAAAAGGCCCCGATGATGTGGTGCCGCGATTTGCTCCGTCGCAGCGCTTCGATATCGAACTGGAAATTGGCGCGGTGGTTGGCCTGCCCTCTAAAAGTGGGCAACCCGTCACCGTGGCCGAAGCGGATGCGATGATTTTTGGATACGTGCTCCTGAACGATTGGTCGGCGCGTGACATCCAGGCATGGGAGTATCAGCCGCTCGGACCATTCCAATCGAAGGCGACTGCCACGACAATCTCGCCCTGGATCGTGATGAAGGCGGCCCTTGAGCCTTTCCGTATCTCCACACCGGTACGTGAATTGCCGCTTCTGCCACATTTGGCGGAACCGGGGCCGCTGCTCTACGATATCGACCTCGACGTCGGCCTTACGCCTGAAGACGCCGCCGAAACGATCCTCAGCCGCACCAACTACCGGGAAATGTATTACTCGGCAGCCCAGCAGCTCGCCCATCATACAACCGCTGGCTGCCCGATGAACACCGGCGATCTTCTCGGCTCCGGTACGATTTCCGGACCGCTGAAGGAAAATCGCGGCTCCCTGCTTGAGCTGAGTTGGGGTGGCAAGGAGCCGCTCACGCTTGAGAACGGAGAGACGCGCAGCTTCCTTCACGACAACGACATCGTCACCCTGCGCGGAGTAGCGAAGGGAGACGGCTACATCATCGGTTTTGGCGATTGTACGGGACGCATTCTTCCCGCACTCGCCGACCCTTACTCACGACAAGGATAGTTCCATGGCCAAAGCATTTGCTTCGCAAGGCGACCTCGCCGACAAGACGATCAGCTTCACAGAAGTCGGGGAGGGGCTCTATGCCTTTACCGCCGAAGGCGATCCTAATTCGGGCGTCATCATCGGTGATGACAGCGTGATGATCGTGGAAGCCCAGGCCACCCCGCGTCTGGCGCAAAAGGTGATCGACTGCGTCCGCACCGTCACCGACAAACCGATCAGCCATGTCGTACTGACGCACTATCATGCGGTGCGGGTGCTCGGGGCCAGTGCCTTCAACGCCGGCCAGGTGATCATGTCGGATGCCGCCCGCAAGATGGTGGTCGAGCGCGGGCAGGAGGACTGGGAAAGTGAATTTCAGCGCTTCCCGCGCCTGTTCCAGGGACATGAGTCCATTCCGGGTCTGACTTGGCCTACAACGACCTTCAACGGCAAGATGTCTGTTTTCCTCGGCAAGCGCCGCGTCGATATCATGCAAGTCGGCCGCGCTCACACTGCCGGCGACGCCGTCATTCACGTGCCGGATCAGAATGTCATGTTCACCGGTGATATCGTCGAGGCGCACTCGGCCTGCTATTGCGGCGACGGGCATTTTGCCGAATGGGGTGCTACCCTGGAGGCAATCCGCGCCTATGACCTCGCGGCCATCGCACCGGGCCGTGGCGATGCAGTGATCGGCCGTGATGCGGTGAATGGCGCGCTCGACCGAACCAGGGATTTCGTGGACTCAACCTACAAGCCGGTGGTGCGCATTGCCGCACGCGGGGGCTCGCTCCGCGAGGCATGGGACGCTGTTCGTTCCGAGTGCGATCCGAAGTTCAAGGATTATGCCATCTACGAACATTGCCTGCCGTTCAATGTGGCGCGGGCCTATGACGAGGCGCGCGGTATCGACCATCCACGTATCTGGACAGCCGAGCGCGACATGCAGATGTGGGCAGACCTTCAAGGCTAACCGTTTCCCGGAGGAGGGATCATGAGAACTCCCGTCACGGAGCGCTACCCGCTAGCGTTCCGACTGTATCCTTACGTCAAGTCACCGGACCAGACCGCCGTAACGCCGATCAGGCACAAGGTGGTCGTCGCTGGCGGCGGGCCAGTGGGGCTTGCAACCGCACTCGATCTTGGTCTGCGCGGCGTTCCGGTTCTCGTTTGTGACGACCAAGAGGGAGTGGGGCTCGGCAGCCGGGCCATCTGCTTTGCCAAGCGAACGCTGGAAATATGCGATCGCCTTGGCGCGGGTGTGTCTATGCTGGCGAAAGGCGTGCAATGGAACATTGGAAAGGTCTTTCACGACAACAGGCTGCTCTATGAGTTCAATTTGTTGCCGGAAGACGGTCATGCCTTTCCCGCCTTTATCAATCTCCAGCAGCCGCTGTTTGAGAAGTTCCTCCATGAGGCCATCGTCAAGGCGCAGAGCCAGGGCGCGCCAATTGAGATTCGCGGCAGCAACCGTATCGACGCCGTGGTGCGGCATGAGGATCACGTAACGATCGATGTTATGACACCGGACGGTCCTTATGTGTTGGAGGCGGATTGGCTAGTCGCATGTGATGGCGCTCGCTCTCCCATACGTTCCATGCTGGGTCATGGCTTTGACGGACGCGTGTTCGAGGACAACTTCCTGATTGCCGACGTAAAGATGAAGGCGAATTTTCCGACCGAGCGCTGGTTCTGGTTCGAGCCGCATTTCAAGTCGGGTGACAGCGCCCTTCTTCACAAGCAACCCGATGACATCTGGCGCATCGATTTCCAGCTTGGCTGGAATATCGATCGGCAAAAGGAACTCAAGCCGGAGAATATCAGAGCGCGCGTGAGCGCAATGCTCGGGCCAGATGTGGACTACGAGCTGGACTGGTGCTCGATCTATACATTCCAGTGTCGCCGCATGGAGAAGTTCCGCCACGGGCCGGTTCTCTTTGCTGGGGACTCGGCGCATCAGGTCTCGCCCTTTGGCGCACGCGGCGCGAATTCAGGCGTGCAGGACGCCGACAATCTCGGCTGGAAGCTTGCCCTCGTGGTGCAGGGACTTGCGCCTGATACGCTGCTCGATAGCTACGACAGCGAGCGGGTCTACGGAGCGGACGAGAATATCGCGAACTCGACGCGGGCGACGGATTTCATTACCCCGAAATCAGCCATTTCAAAGCTTTTCCGCGACGCCGTGCTCCAACTCGCCGAGACCGTTCCCTTCGCGCGAACGGTCGTCAACTCCGGTCGTCTGTCCATGCCTTGTACCTACGATGGTTCTCCACTAAATGGTCCTGACGTGGCGAGCTTTCCTGCGCGAACGCGACCCGGGAGCCCCTGCCCGGACGCGCCTATCGGCGCTGACTGGTTGCTTCGCCTGCTTGGCGGCAATTTCACCCTTCTTGCAATCGATGCCGATGTTCCGACGACATTTTCCGCCTGTGGCATCCCGTTGAGCGTACTCTCGGTCTCAGGCCGTGACAACAAGGCCCTTTGCGAACGCTATCTCGGGAATGCGACGAGCGCTGTTTACCTTATACGCCCGGATCAGCATGTGGCCGCGCGCTTCGAGCATTTCGATGAAGAGGTCGTCGCCGCCGCCGTTGGCCGCGCCATTGCAAAGGATGTCGTGGATGCTTGAGACCAAGCCCAATTTCAACCGGCCCGACGAATCCTATGCGCTTTTGATCAAGGCGCATGAGGGCCTTTCGGAAGCCGAGAGCCACGCCATGAACGCCCGTCTGATCCTCATCCTGATGAACCAGATCGGTGATCATGCCGTCATCGCCGAGGCACTCGCCCTTGCACGAAACGTGCGTGCCGCAACCTGACGGTGTTACCGGCCTTATCTGTCGGATCGGCACATGAAGCAGGGGCGTGGTGGCTTTGCGAGGAAGCGACCACACCAACAGGGTGCGTTCGGTCGAAGTGAGTTGGCTACTATCCGGCCCGTCATTCGCACTATCGTTTGGCACTGCCACCCCTGGCATGGCGGCGTGATGCCGGCGAACAAAGCGGAAATGATAGGCTGGCGGCCCCCAAGCCGCGGCCGTTTTTTGGAGAGGATCGTGTGATGGAGGGAAACATGGCGCTGCATTTTACGCCGAGTAAAACGCGCATTGAAGAGGCGGAGATCACCCGCTTTCGCACTTGGTGTGCAGAAAGGTTCGGCGTTTCCCTGCCATCCCATGACGCATTTCACAAATGGTCCGTCCGCCAGCGTGGCTCTTTTTGGTCGGGGCTCTGGGACTATTGCGGCGTGCAGGGCAATAAGGGTGGGACGGCGTTACTTGAAACAGGCAAAATACTGGAGGACAGGTTTTTCCCAGAGGCCAGACTGAACTTCGCGGAAAACCTGCTCGCAAAGCGCGGCGTCGACGACGCGTTGATCTTTCGCGGTGAAGATAAAGTGGCAAGCCGTTGGAACTGGGACAGGCTCACTGAGACCGTCTCCCGTGTTCAGCAGGCCTACCGTTCACTCGGCATTGGACCGGGCGACCGCATCGCCGCCATGTTACCAAACGTGCCAGAAACGGTAGCCTGCATGCTCGCGGCAGCGTCGATTGGGGCCATCTGGTCGTCCTGTTCTCCTGATTTTGGCGAACAGGGTGTGATGGACCGTTTCGGCCAGATCGAGCCAAAACTATTCCTAGCCTGCGACGGCTACTGGTATAACGGCAAACGCATCGATGTCGGCGAGAAGGTGACGGCGCTGGAGCCACGGCTCGGCGTTCCGGTGGTTATCGTGGAGTATTGTGGCGGAGCGGAAAGCCTTGCCGCTACGCTGTCGAATGGGCGTACACTTGAGGCTTTCCTGTCCTCCCATGACGCGCGCGAACCCGTCTTCGAGCAATTGCCATTTTCCCATCCGCTGGTCATCCTGTTTTCATCGGGGACGACGGGCGTGCCGAAATGCATTGTCCACTCAGCCGGGGGAACGCTGCTCCAGCATCTGAAGGAACACCGGTTCCATTGCAATCTCGGGGGCGGAGATCGACTCTTCTACTATACGACCTGTGGCTGGATGATGTGGAACTGGCTGGTTTCCGGTCTGGCGAGCGGGGCCACGCTTTGCCTCTACGATGGCTCTCCCTTTTCGCCCGATGCAAAGGTCTTATGGGATTATGCCGAAGAGGAGCAGTTTTCCATCTTCGGCACCTCGGCTAAGTATCTCGATGCCCTTGCCAAGGCAGAACTAAAACCGCGCGAAAGTCATCGGCTGGACCATCTGACAGCTGTACTGTCAACCGGCTCGCCCTTGTCGCCCGCCAGTTTCGACTATGTATACCGAGACATAAAGCCCGACGTGAGCCTCGCCTCGATGTCAGGCGGCACCGATATCGTTTCCTGCTTCGTGCTTGGTAATCCGGTGAAGCCGGTTTGGTCCGGCGAAATCCAGGGGCCGGGATTGGGCATGGCAGTCGAGGTGTTCGACGACCTCGGCCAGCCGCTGGCGAGCGGAAAGGGCGAACTGGTTTGCACCTGTGCATTCCCTGCGATGCCAATCGGCTTCTGGAACGACCCGGACCGCTCGCGCTTCCGCTCTGCATATTTCGAGCGCTTCGAAGATAACTGGTGCCATGGGGATTTTGCGGAATGGACCGGCCATGGCGGCATCGTGATCCATGGTCGCTCGGATGCAACGCTGAACCCCGGCGGTGTCCGGATTGGCACGGCCGAGATTTACAACCAGGTTGAGCGGATCACCGAGATCGAAAGCGCCGTCTGCATTGGCCAGGATTGGGACAACGACGTTCGCGTCGTCCTCTTCGTCAAGCTTCGCAGCGGCGTGACGCTCGACGTGCTCCTGACGCAAAAAATCAAGCAGAAGATCAGAACCGGGGCCTCACCACGGCACGTGCCAGCAAAGATTATCGCCGTTGCCGATATTCCGATGACCAAGACCGGCAAGGTGGTCGAGCTTGCGGTGCGTGAGGTTGTGCATGGGCGGCCAGTCAAAAATGAGGAAGCGCTGGCTAATCCGCAGGCCCTTCTCCTCTTCGCCGGTCTGGCGGAGCTGGCAGGCTGAGCCCTGAGGTGATCGCCTGCTGCGGCTCGCGGTGCGTTTGTCTCTTAGACCGAGGCTCGTGCTCCTAAGGCTTGATTTCGAAGCCCTGCTTTCCGTGGCGCATGCCTTAGAATTTCTTTGATAACCCGGTGACCGGGAGGTCAGCCTCCCGGTCACCGAGAATGATCAGTTCTGCGCGGACTTCAGCCCTGCATCGAGAGCGTCAAGAATGCGCGCGACATCGGCCTTCGAAATGATCAGCGTAGGCGACAAGATGATGTTGTTGCCCGACGTGCGGATCATCACGCCGGCGTCATAGGCCCCCTTGTACACCTTCCCCACGACATCTTTCCCAGCCGGTGTCTTGTCATCTCTGTTGGCGACCAGTTCGAGTGCGCACATCAGACCCTTGCCGCGCACATCGCCGATGATCGGGTGACGAGCCTGCAGATCATTCAGGCCATCGAGCAATTCCACACCGCGCGCTGCGGCATTCGTGGGCAGATCCTGCTTGATCGTTTCGGTAAGGCAGGCGAGGGCAGCTGCCGCTCCAACAGGGTGACCGGAGTAGGTATAGCCATGACCGATGCTCCCCATTGCAGTACGGTCAGCTTCGAAAGCGTCCGCGATGCGACTGCCGATCATGACAGCGCCGAAAGGGAAGTAGCCATTGGTGATGGCCTTCGCCGTGCACATCATGTCCGGCTGAACGCCCCAGAGCCGACTTCCAGACCACGCACCGGTGCGGCCGAAGGCAGTGATGACCTCATCGGCGATTAGCAGGATCCCGTTTTTGTCACAGAGCCTGCGCAGCCCAGGCATCAGACTCTCATGTGGAACGATGACGCCTCCGGCGCCAAGTACTGGCTCCATGACGAGGGCAGCAATAGTGTCCGCGCCATTAAAGGCGATCTCGTCGGCGAACTGCCGGATAATGGCGTCTGCGATCAGCTTCGGGTCATCGGTATTGAATGGGTTGCGATAGGCATACGGTGCTGCCAGATGGATAGTGCCCGGTAGGAGCGGCTCATAGGCGCGACGGAAATTTTGATTTCCATTGACACTCGCCCCGCCAAAATGTGTGCCGTGATAGCCTTTCTTTAACGATACAAATTTCGTCCGCTCCGGTTGGCCATTGATTTTGTGGAACTGCCGGGCAAGGCGAAGCGCTGTTTCAACGCTGTCGGATCCACCCGATGTAAAGAAGCTGCGTACCATGCCATCGGGGCCGAAAAATTCGGCAAGAGCTACGGATAGTTCTATTAAAGGCCCGTTGGTGGTGCCGCGGAAAGCTGAGTAATACGGCAACTCGTTCAGTTGCGTCGTGATCGCATGTTTGACCGCATCGCAGGAATAGCCGAGGTTGACATTCCAGAGGCCTCCCACGCCATCGAGCAACCGTTTGCCGTCTATATCAATGATTTCCGCCCCTTCCCCACCAGTTATGATCGTCGGAGGATTGGCCCGCATTTCTGCTGGATGTGCCATTGGATGCCAGACATGGCGGGCGTTGTGCTCGGTCAGGAAGTTGCTATCGGCCATCGTATCGTACTCCTTGGAATCGGTTTTGTTCAGGCGGAAAGAAGCGAGAGGGCGCGCTCATAGCTAGCGCCTGGGCGGGTTACATCGAAATGCACGCAGGACATCCCAATAGCCTCGCCGCCACGGATGTTCTTCAACTGATCGTCGACGAAAACGCAGTCGCCGGCGTCTATTGACAGTCCCTCGGTAATGAAGGCGAAGGCCCGTGGATCGGGCTTCAGGATCTCGGTATAGGTGGCATCGACGATCAGGTCGAAACCGGCGAGGAACGGCAGCTTGGCGCGGAATTCCTGGCCATAAAAGAGATCGAGTTCATTGGATAGAATGGCCAATCGATGGCCCGCACGCTTTGCCGCGCCGATCGCTTCAAGCGCTTCGGGACGGATGACCTCCGATGGATCGTTGCCACGAACGGCGGTCAGGAAGGGCGGCAGTGTGTCCCAATCCCTGCCCACAAGCCTACCGGTCTCTCGCGCGCGCGTCGTCCAGTAGTCACGCTCGGTGATGACGCCGGCCTGCATGTCGCGCCAGAGCGGATCCGTGTCGACGTCAAAAGGGCCACGCCAGGTCAAAGTACCAGCGGCAAGGTCGAGCGCCCTTTCGCTCAGGTCATGCGTCTCGAAGAGGGTTTTCGATATCACCCCTCCAAAATCCAGCACCAGTGCTCTTCGCGTCATTTATGCATTCTCCCTGATCTTCATGAGAAAGGCTTTAGGCGGCTCTCCACCCATCGCCCGCGTTGCCCTGACCGATGCCCGCAGCACGGCACTTTCAATTTCGCGTTCCAGCTCCGGTGTCATGCGCGTGGAGATGCACGCCGCTGAGATCGTCGACTGGATCTTGCCGTGCCAATTGAAAATGGGAGCGGCGATGCCAGTGACATCATCTTCAAAACTCCTGCTGGAGATCGCGCAGCCATTCTTCCGGATCTTATCCAGACGCTGTCGAAGCTCGATCTCAGACTTGACGGTGCTATCGGTATAGGTTGTCGGGACATTGAGGCGCCGCAGCGCTTCATTGACGATCGCATCGTCGGCGTAGGCTAGAAAGACCAGGCCGGAGGCTGTGGCGTGGATGGGAAGAGGCTGTGCCGGATCGATAAATACCCTCGTGGACCGGTGCGGCTCGGCAATAGCGATTGTCGTCATGCCCTTGCCGGAGAACAAGCATGCATGCGTCGATTCCCCCACCTCCTCGGTTAGGGATTCGAGTATCGGCTGTAGTACCGCAATCACCGGAAAACTTGCCTCACGGATGCGGGCGAGGCGCAAGACTGCGGTGCCCAAACGGTACCGCCGGGTTTCCGGGTGCTGTTCGACAAAGCCGCTAGCAACGAGCGAGGCGAGGATTCGCATTGTCGTTACCTTGTCCATGTCAGCTGCCCGCGCAAGATCACTCAATCGGTATTCCGGCGTTTCAGGCGAGAAAAAGCCCAACAAAAACATAGCTTTGTCGATCGTCTTCATCGTTGAGCCAGGACGTCTATCTTTGCTCTCGGTCATTTTTTGATCCTCGCGATTTTAGATACTTGACATAAACTAGTCGCGGATGCAACATGTTTGAAACAGCGTAGATAATAATGGAACAGTACGCAACTCAACTGGAGGCATCGAATGAAAAATTTCCTGAAGGGCGCACTCATTGCGCTCATGGCAACGACCGGAATGGTCGGAACCGCCCTCGCCGAATACCCGCAGCGGCCCGTTACGATTATTGAGCCCTGGCCTCCCGGAGATGTGGATGATCAGCTTGTTCGGGTAATCGCCGAAGAATTCACAAAGCAAACAGGCGTTCCGGCAAAGGTTGTGAATCGGCCCGGCGGATACGGTGTTGAAGGCGCCCAGTCAGTGCTGAGCTCAGCCGCCGACGGATATACGATCGGCAACTTTCTAATCGACATACCGACGAGCTACATCGTGCAGGGCATTACGCCCTATGGGCGAGGAGACATGGAAGTCGTCGGCCTCAATATGAACTTCCCCTTCATCCTCGCCGCAAAGAAGGATGCGCCGTACAATAATCTTGCCGAACTGGCCGAGTACGCGAAGGAAAACCCGGTCAAGCTCGCGCATTTCGGCTTCGAGACCATTCCCGCACAGCAGACGTTTGAGGCTGCGCGCCAACTCGGGTTCAAGTTCTCAACTGAAACCGGTTACGACGTGACAGACTGCACGACGCTTGCCAACGGCGACGCGGACGTCATGAACTCCACCGTCGGGCTGGTGCTGGCCTGTAAGGACGATATCAAGGTTATCGCGGCCTACACTGAAAAGCCCATTTCGGTCTTTCCTGAAGCGCCTCTGCTGCGGGACCAGATCACGGGTCCAACCTTCTCTCTGTGGTCTGGGCTTTTTGTACCAAAGGGCACGCCCCAAGACGTAAAGGACAAGCTCGCCGCAATCGCGGAAAAGGCCATGATGTCCGAGCAGGCAAAGCAAATCGCCGCAACAAGCGGCGCCGAAGTCTATTGGCAGGGCTCTGCCGAGGCGCAGGCACGTATCGACAAGGACTTCGAAGCGGTCAACGACCTCTTCTCGAAGATGAAGAAGTAGGTCTTCATACCGGTCGGGCCGTTTGAAACGCCCGACCGTTCTCCAGTCTCGAACGTGTCAGGATATTGCGCCATGACTGCCCATGTCGATCACGTCCCAACGGCTGCGGATGCGGAAACGCCGCAGTTCGAGGATGACGTCACTCCCGAAGCCGCATCGGTTGCGGGGACCCTTTTGTGGCTCTTCGCAGGACTGGCGCTCATGCTTCTGCCCTTTGCAACAGTCGCAGGCAAACGTCCACTCGGCTGGATCCAGGAGCCGTGGTCCTGGCCTTTTATCGTGCTGGTCGTCGCCCTTGTCGGCGGCGGCGGACTGCCCTTCGATTATCTCAGGCTGCGCCGGAACCCGGGATTTTCTGCGAAGGCAAACGAAGCCTTCGCAGGGATGGGACGCTCGTTCGCCTATGCAGCCGCCTTCTTGGCCTTCATCGGTGGGGTAGGGCTGATTGGGTTCACGTTGGCCTCCATCCTCTTCATGCAGATCCTCTATTACATGTCTGGCCTTCGGGGTGCGAAGTGGAGCCTTATCGGGCTCGCTGTGACCGTGGCGATCGTTCTCGCCTTCCGCGTCGGCCTCGGCATCTGGTTCCCACTCCCCCCTATCATGCTTCTCTTCCCTGACTGGGTCGGCAACGCGCTTGGAGAATATCTATGATGGATTCGATCATCCTCGGCTTCCAGGAAGTCGCACACTGGCAGGTGATCGCTGCACTCCTGATCGGTGCGATCGCCGGCATTCTGGTTGGCGCAATTCCAGGCATGGAGCCTGCCGGCGCGATGGCTATCGCCCTGCCGTTCACGCTGACCATGGAGCCGCTTCCAGGCATTATCCTGCTGCTCGGATGCTATGGTGGTGCATGGTATGGTGGCGCCATTCCGGCAATTCTGATTAGAGTACCCGGAACGCCGGTCAACGTCCTGACGACCTATGACGGCTACCCGCTGGCCCAGAAGGGCCATCCAATGCGGGCCCTGTCGCTTGCCTACTCATCGTCCTTCGTCGGCGGTATAATCTCGATCCTCGCACTGATTTTCCTGGCGCCCTTCATGGCCAAGATTGCTGCGAAATTTGGTCCACCGGAATTCGCGGCGGTCATGATCCTCGCATCGGTTTCGGTCGTTCTTGCTCATCACCAGAACATCCGTGGCGCGATCTTGACGTTCGGCATCGGAATGTTCCTCGGAACCGTCGGCTTCGAGAGCCCGCACCATACGCTGCGCTACACCTTCGACCAGACGTGGCTGTTGGGCGGCATTCCAATGGTGCCTATGGTCATTGGTCTCTTCGCCCTCAGCCAAGCCTTCATTTTGCTCGAAACGAAGTCGCCGCCAAACGTACCGGAAAACCTCTCGTCGACCGGACGGTTCGTTGGTCTGTTCGAAGTTTTCAAGTACCGCGCAACCGTGATCCGGTCATCGCTCATCGGGCTCGTTATGGGGCTGCTCCCGGGCGTCGGCGAATTCGGGGCTCAGTTCCTATCCTATTCGCTTGCCCGCCGCTTCTCGAAGAAGCCGGAGGAGTTTGGCAAGGGCTCGCCAGAAGGTCTGGTGGCGTCCGAAGTTTCTATCAACGCCTGCACCTCGACCGTTCTCGTGCCGCTGCTTTCGTTGGGCATCCCAGCCGATCCGCTGATGGCTATGCTTCTGGCGGTTTTCATGATCCACAACATCGTGCCCGGGCCGCAGCTTTTCGTTGAGCATGCAGACTTCATTTCTGGCCTCTACATTTCACTGTTCCTGCTCAACATCTTCGTGATGATCTTCCTGCTGATTTTCACCAAATATGTCGTGCGCCTGTCGTCAATCTCGCCACGCGTTATCGGCGCTGCGATCATGATTCTGGGCTTTATCGGCACATATACGCAGAACTTCCGCATTACGGACGGTTTGGTCGCACTGGCATTCGCCATTGTGGGCCGCTTCATGTTGAAGAACGGAGTGCCGGCTTTCCCGATGGTTGTCGGGCTTGTGCTCGGACCAATGATGGAAGGCAGGATCAAGCAGGCCTTCAGCATCTCAGACGGAGATCCGACGATTTTCCTGACGCGTCCTCTCGCTGCGGCGTTTCTCACGCTTGCTGTCGTCGCCGTCGCGACTTTTACCTGGAACCACTTCAGGAATAAGACTGTGGAGGCAAGCTGATGCAGGACCAGATCAATGCGATGCGGGGGGATCACATCCCGCCGCAAGGGCTTCTTGTTGACGGCAAGTTTCGCTCCGCCTTTTCCGGTCAAGAGCTTGATGTTCTCTCGCCGCTTGACGGCACGCGGCTGACGACCCTTGCTGATGCGGGTCGGGAAGATGTCAATCTCGCCTGCCAGTCGGCCCGCGCCGCCTTTGAGGCGGGTGTCTGGTCGCGGACGGCGCCTGCCCACCGGAAGAAGGTGCTGCTGAAGCTGGCCGACCTCATCGAGAGAGAAGCCTTGAAGATCGCGGTCCTCGGCGTGCGCGACAACGGCACCGAGATCGCCATGGCGTTGAAGGCGGAACCGATGAGTGCGGCTTCGACTTTCCGTTACTACGCGGAACTGATCGATAAGACATACGGCGAGATTGCACCGACCCAGAGCGATGTGCTCGCGCTGGTGCACAGGCACCCGGTTGGCGTGGTTGCTGTCATTGTGCCTTGGAACTTCCCGCTGATGATCGGCGCTTGGAAGATTGCACCGGCACTCGCAGCCGGCAACAGCGTCGTGCTGAAGCCTGCGGAGACCGCTTCGCTCACATTGCTGCGGATTGCCGAGCTGGCGCTCGAAGCCGGCGTTCCGCCTGGTGTCTTCAATGTCGTAACGGGACAGGGGGCTGTCGCCGGCGAAGCACTTGGGTTGTCGATGGACGTCGACGTGATGGCCTTCACCGGCTCCGGTGGCGTCGGGCGAAAACTCCTCGAATACTCTGCCCGTTCCAACCTGAAGCGGGTCTATCTCGAACTCGGTGGCAAGAGCCCGAACATCGTCTTTGCCGATGCGCCCGACCTGGACAAGGCTGCGAAGGTGGCTGCTTACGGCATCTTCCGTAATTCCGGTCAAGTCTGCATTGCAGGCTCGCGTCTGCTGGTCGAGGCGTCGATCGTCGACCAGTTCGCAGAAAAGGTGGCAGCGATTGCGGCGTCCATGAAGGTCGGAGATCCGCTTGATCTTACGACCGAAGCCGGCGCCCTCAACTCTGAGACACATCTGGACCGTAGTCTCGGCTTTGCCGCGCGGGCTCAAATGGAAGGTGCTGAGCTTCTAACCGGCGGCAGCCGCATCCTGCAGGAGACGGGAGGGTGGTTCATGGCGCCGACCGTCCTGTCAAAGGTTCGTCCGGAAATGGAAGTTTCGCGGAACGAGGTCTTTGGCCCTGTCCTCGCCATCACGCCCTTTACCGACGAAGCGGATGCTATCCGCGTGGCAAATGGCACCGATTTCGGCCTGGCGTCTGCGGTTTGGACGTCCAATCTTTCGCGGGCGCATCGAATGGTGGAGAGCCTTCGCGCTGGCTTGGTACACGTCAACACCTATGGCGGCTCGGACCTCACCGTGCCGCTTGGTGGTGTCAAGCAGTCTGGCAATGGCCATGACAAGTCTCCGCACGCACTCGATAAATATCTCGACCTCAAGACTGCATGGATACAGCTGTGACCGTGACCAAAGCTCTTCCGCCATCCGCACCGGCCGTCATTATTGGCGGCGGCATCATCGGTGTCTCGACACTTTATCACCTTGCGAAGAAGGGGATGGAAGGAGCCGTCCTTTTGGAACGCAAGCAGCTTGCGTCCGGCACTACGTGGCATGCGGCCGGCATTGTGGGCCAGTTGCGTGAGAGCTCAGCGCAGACCGAGCTTTCGAAATATACTGCGCGCCTCTTTACAGAACTGGAAATCGAAACAGGGCAGGCAACCGGTTACAAGCAGAACGGAACCCTGCATCTGGCCTTGTCGGATATCCGCGCCGAGCAACTGCTCCGGAATCAGGATCATGCGGCCCGCATGAAGATCGAAAGTCGCATTCTCTCGGTCGAGGACATAAACGAGCTTTGGCCACTCGTCGACACGTCCGATGTGCATTGCGGCTTCCTTGTTCCCTCGAACGGGCAGGTTAATCCACTTGACGTGACCCAGGCGCTGGCAAAAGGCGCCAAGGCGCGAGGCGCACAAATCTTCGAGAACACTAAGGCCATTCGTATCCTGACACGGAACGGCAAGGTGGTCGGCGTCGAGACAGATCAGGGCGTTATTGCAACGGAGAAGGTTCTTCTGGCGGCGGGCATGTGGTCGCTGCGTTTTGCCGCCGAGCATGGCGTGACCGTTCCGCTCCACGCGGCCGAACATTTCTACATCCTCACCGAAGCCATTCCTGACCTGCCGCGCACATTGCCCGGTCTCGTCGTTCTTGAGGAACGGCTCTACACCAAGGAGGATGCCGGCAAACTTCTGATCGGTGGCTTCGAAGCACGGGGCAAGGCCTGGGGTCGCGAGGGCATCCCAGAGAGTTTCGAATTCGACGAGCTACCCTTCGACATGGATCATGTGGAGCCGGTACTGGAGAAATTCTTTACGCGTTTCCCGGCTCTTGAAACGATGGGTATCCAGACCTTCTTTAATGGACCGGAGAGCTTTACACCGGACGGACGGCCATACATCGGTCCCGCTCCGGAGATGCTCGGGCTCTTCATCGCCGCCGGCATGAACTCGAACGGCATCCTCAATTCTGGCGGTGTCGGGCTCACCATGGCAGCCTGGATGACGGAGGGCCAACCACCGCGCGCTGTCGCCTCGATGCTGGCCGCACGAGCGCATCCTTTCCAGAAGAACATGGCCTACAATGCCGAGCGTGTGACCGAAGGCGTCGGTCTTCATTGGGGCTTGCATTGGCCGGGCCGGCAGATCGAGACAGCGCGCGGCGTTCGCCGGGTACCGCTGCATGACCGTCTACTTGCGGCCGGGGCCGTTATGGCCGAGCGTATCGGCTGGGAAGTGCCGATGTACTTCGACCTCGAAAACCCGAGCTGGACTGAGCGTGCAAGTCTGGGTTGGCAGGACTGGTCGGAACGGGTCAAGGCAGAGTGTTTTGCAGCACGCGATCATGCGGTGCTCATTGACCAGTCGATGTACGGAAAGATCCTCGTGCAGGGACCGGATGCCGTCAAGGCTCTGAACCGTGTCTCCGGCGCCGAAATCGATGTTGCGGTCGGCACCTCGGTCTACACGCAGTTCCTCAACGAGAAGGGCGGGATCGAAGCGGATGTCACCGTGACCCGCATCGCCGCGGAACAGTTCATGGTCGTGACCGGTCATCCAAGCCAGATCCGCGACCAAACTCACATTCGCGCCCATGCAGAACCCGCCTGGCGCTTCGAGATTTTCGACGCGACGTCGGCCTATGGTCTTTTGACCATACATGGCCCGCAGTCCCGTGCGATCCTCCAGCAGCTTTCGGCGGACGACCTGTCCAATGAGGCATTCCCGTTCGGCGCGGCGCGCGAGATTGACCTTGGCTTCGCGCGCGTCTGGGCCATCCGCCGCTCGTTCCTGGGCGAGCTCGGTTATGAGTTGATGATTTCGAGCGAGTTCACGGCGCACGTATACGACGAAATCATGCGTGCCGGCGCTCCACTAAGTCTGCGCCACGCCGGCATGTTTGCACTCGGTGCTTGCCGCCTCGAAAAGGGCTTCCGGCACTTCGGCCACGATATCGGTGAGGAAGACACGCCAATCGAAACTGGCCTCGGCTTTGCTGTGAAGCTCGCTAAGGAAGGCTTTGTCGGTCGCGAGGCGCTGATGCGCCAGAAGCAGTCGTATGGTGCCGCCACGCCGCATCGCAGCGTTTCCGTGTTGGTAGAGGGTGCGTCCGCTGAAACAGGTCCATATCTCATTCACAACGAGCCGGTCTTCAAGGATGGCGCACTCGTCGGTCATGTCACGTCCGGGGGCTGGGGCTGGAGACTGAACGCGATGATTGGACTTGCTTCTCTTAACCGCGAGAATGGCGTCACCAAGGATTGGATCGATGAAGGTCGTTTCGAGGTGCAAGTGGCAGGCAAGCTTTATCCGCTCCGGGTCCAACTCGGCGCTTTTTATGATCCAGCCGGGACGATCATGCGGGGCTGATTCACACAAAAAAAGGGGAACTGAAGATGAGCGCAACAAAAACAATCCTCGTGATCGGCACTTACGACACGAAGGATCAGGAGCTCAACTACGTCGCTGATTGCATCAAGAAGCTTGGTGGGAACGTGATCTCGATGGACGTCAGCGTGCTTGGGGATCCGTCGCAACCAACGGATATTTCCAAGCACGAGGTCACTGCCGCAATTGGAAAGACTATCGATGAGGCGGTGAACGCCGGTGACGAGAATCTGGCCATGCAGATCATGGCTTCTGGTGCGTCCACGCTCTGCGCCAGACTCTATGCCGAAGGTCGCATAGACGGCATGATTGCCCTTGGGGGCACCATGGGTACCGACCTAGCATTGGATTGCGCCCGTGCGCTGCCGATCGGCGTTCCGAAATATGTTGTCTCGACGATCGCGTTTTCACCGCTGATTGCGCCGGATAGGCTTTCCGCGGATATCCAGATGATCCTGTGGGCTGGCGGTCTCTACGGCCTCAACGACATCTGCAAGGCGACGCTCAGCCAGGCGGCCGGCGCCATCTATGGCGCGGCGCTCGCAGTGGAGCCGCCTGACCCGGACCGGCCAGTCATCGGTATGGTGAGCTTCGGCTCTTCCGCGCTTCACTATATGATTCACTTGCGACAGCCGTTGATCGACCGCGGCTTTTCGGTCGCAGTCTTTCATGGAACTGGCATGGGGGGCATGGCTTTGGAAAGCCTTGCGGAGCAAGGTTACTTCGCGGCAGTGCTGGAGCTCGCGGTGGCCGAGATCGGCAATCTTATGGTCGGTTCTGTCGTGAACGCCGGCGCCAACCGCATGACGGCTGCCGGCCGCTTGGGCACACCGATCATTGCCGCACCCGCCTTTGGCGACATGATCGACTTCGCGACATGGCAGCCTGTGCCCGAACGGTTCCGGGATCGGCCCTATCATGCTCACAACCGCCTGCTCGCCTCTGCCTCGCTGACTGCGGACGAACGCCGCGAACTTGCTCGTGAAGTGGCTCACCGGCTGCAGCAGTCCAAGGGGCCGGTCCATTTCGTGCTTCCGACGCAGGGCATTCATGCCTGGGACGTTGAGGGCATGCCCGCGCATGATCCGGAAGCGCTTGCCGAAATGGTAGACGAGTATCGGAAGGTGATGGTCGATCCGATCGAGCTTTCGGTGCTCGATTGTCACATCAACGATTTGGCCTTCTCAGAAAAGGTGCTCGAGGTCATCGATCGGTGGATTGCTGACGGCACCATCAAGATGACGCGGTAAAGATGTGATGGATCCGCGCTATTCAATACTTTTCGAGCCGCTGAAGATCGGGCCGGTCACCGCGCCAAACCGCTTCGTATCGATGCCGCATGCAATCGGCCACAGCTATTTGATGCCGAACGGAGCAATTGGCATTCGCGAAACCCGTGCCGAAGGTGGTTGGGGCATTGTTGCAATGCAGCTGAGCGAAATCGATCCCACCTCTGATCTCGCCGGTTTGCCATATGAGCGGCTTTGGGACGAGGGCGACGTTGCCGCGCATGCGCGATCTGTCGAGCGTATTCATGCCCATGGAGCGCTCGCCTCGATTGAGCTTGCGCATACGGGTATTCGTTCGCGGGGCATATCGACAGGATATCCGGCGATGGGGCCATCCGTCGTGCCTATCCTGAAGCCGGACATGCCCTTCATGGCAAAGGCTATGGACAAAGACGATATCCGTAATCTGCGACAGATGTACCGCGCGGCAACGCGACGGGCAAAGGCCGCAGGTTATGATATCGTCTATGTCTATGCCTCGCACGAAGCCTCGATTTTGTGGCACTTCCTGTCTCCTGCATATAATTTTCGGACTGACGAGTATGGCGGCAGTTTCGAAAACCGGCTGCGACTTTTCCGCGAGGTGCTGGAGGAAACCAAGGAGGAAGCGGGTGACGACATGGCGGTTGCGGTGCGCTTTGCCGTGCATGAGCTTTCCGGCCCGAAGCGTATCCTGAACAGCGGCGAGGGCAGGGATGTCATTGAGGCGCTCGCCGACCTACCTGACCTGTGGGATGTGAATGTCTCTTCCTGGAGCCGAGACAGCGGCACGGCTCGCTATGACGCCGAAGGTTTTCAGGAAGAGTTTACCAGCTTTGTGAAGCAGGTAACCGGCAAACCGGTTCTGGGCGTCGGGCGCTTCACCTCTCCGGATGCGATGGTCAGCCAGATCAGGCGTGGTGTCCTCGATCTCATCGGTGCAGCCCGTCCGTCTATTGCGGATCCATTCCTGCCTGCAAAAGTCCGTGAGGGCCGGATCGAAGACATCCGAGAGTGCATTGGCTGCAACATTTGCGTCGCGGTCGAGACGATCGGGGTGGAACTGCGATGCACGCAAAATCCGACGATTTCCGAGGAATGGCGTCGCGGTTGGCACCCTGAGAAAATCCCTGCGGCCGGCAATGCAAAGACCGTACTGATCGTGGGCTCTGGACCTGCGGGTCTTGAGGCGGCGCTCGTTCTTGCCAAGGCCGGCCACGAGGTGACGGTGGCCGAACGCGCCGACGAGATGGGTGGCCGCTCGGCTCGCGAGGCCCGCATTAAAGGGCTCGCATCCTGGGGGCGGGTTAAGGACTATCGGCTGTATCAGCTTCAGCAGATGCCCAACGTCAATCTCTATCCCGGTAGCGAGCTGGATGCCGGTGGCATTGCTGAGTTCGGGGCTGACCATGTCCTCCTCGCAACCGGTGCTCCATGGCGCGGCGATGGGGCTGGGCGAACGCGACTCACTCCAATACCTGGTTTCGCGGGTGCAGCTCTGACGCCCGACGATGTCATGGACGGGGCTGCCATAGCCCATTCAGTCGTCATCTACGACGACGATCACTATTACATGGCCAATGCGCTGGCGGCGGATCTGGCTGCCAGGGGACACGCCGTGCACCTGGTAACTCCCATGCCATCGCTTTCGGCCTGGATGGGGCATACGCTCGAGCAATCCCGCATGCTGGCCGAGATGAAAGCCGCCGGTGTGCGTATGTATCCGAACAGCGTCGCAACCGGCTGGAGCGGGGAAGGGCTTGCTGTCAGCCGAGGTGACACGGGGGAGGCGCTACCGGCAATTGCGGGTGCGACGTTGGTCGCCGTGGGCACACGGCTGCCTGACACGCGTCTTGGCGAGGCGCTCACCGCACAAGGCTTGCCTTACCGGACCATCGGCGATGCAGAGTGTCCGGGCATCATTCAGGGCGCTGTTTATTCCGGCCATCGTCATGCGCGCGAACTGCTAGGCACGGAGCCCGATGACCGCGTTTTCAAGCGCGAGCGCCCAACACTTTTTCTCTGAGATCGAAGGGATCGACAATCATGACCGCAAAACGGACGCCGCTTTATCACGCCTTCAAGGCGCGCAATGCAGAGATGGCCGAGAAGGCCCATTTTCTCACCGCCAACGTCTTTACGGATGCGAAATCAGAACATGAGGCCGTGCGAAACGCGGCAGGCCTGTTCGAGATTTTTGGGCAGTTTCTTGTCGAAGTCGCAGGCGCAAAAGCCGAGACATTTCTGAACGAGACGTTCGTGGCGGATATGTCAAAGGTCGCTCCGGGAAGGGGCATCTATGGCGGCATCCTGAACGAAAATGGCGGCTTCATCGACGATGTTATCACCTATCGTCCTGCGCCGGACACGTTCTGGGTCGTTCCTGCGCCCCATCGTGTCGAAAAGGTCGAAGCCTACCTCAAGGAGTGCGGAAAGCCTTACGGCGTGCACGTCGTTTCGCTCGGATATCGATACGTGTCGCTTTCCCTTCAGGGGCCGCAGTCACGTGCCTGCCTGGAGCGCGTTACGAGTGAGGATGTTTCCGGCCAAGCGCTTCCTGGTTTCGGCATGGTGAAGACAACGGTAGCCGGCGTGGACGACGTCATCGTCACGCGAACGGGTTTCACCGGCGAACTTGGCTACGAGCTCTGGGTGCCGACCGAGCACATCGAGAGTTTCTATGACGCCCTCCTGGAAGCTGGCAAGCCGCTCGGGCTCGTGCCGTGCGGGGCCGGGTCGATGGGCTCGCTTCGTATCGAGAAGCGTTATCCGATCTGGGGCCGGGATATCAGTGAGGACACGACACCCGTTGAAGCGGGATTGGGTTGGACCGTAAAACCGAAGGACGCATCCTATCCTGGCAAGGCGGTTGTCGAACGACAGAAGCAGGACGGAGTGGAGCGCATGCTCGTTCTTCTCGAACTTCCTGTCGGTTCTGTTCTTCCCGCCATTGGAACGGTGGTGAAGCTCGGTGGTGACGCCATCGGAAAAGTCACCTCGGCTGCGCATGGACACACTGTCGGGCACGGACTTGCCTTGGCTTACGTCCAGATCGCCTACGCAGGCGACGGACAAGTTCTCACACTGGAAGATGGGACAGGTGTCACGGTTCGCAGGACCGCCGTCTACGACCCAAAGTCCGTCCGTTCGCGTGCTTGAGCAGGAGGATCGTTCATGAAAGTTCTGGTCACAGTCAAGCGGGTCGTCGATTACAACGTGAAGATCCGCGTCAAGCCGGATGGTTCGGGCGTCGAGCTTGCCAACGTCAAGATGTCTATGAACCCGTTCGACGAAATTTCGGTCGAAGAAGCCCTGCGCCTGAAGGAAGCCGGCAAGGTCGAGGAAGTGGTCGTCGTTTCCGTCGGTCCGGCCAAGGCGGAAGAAACGCTCAGGACGGCGCTCGCCATGGGTGCCGACCGGGCGATCCTGGTCGAGACCGATGACGCCGTCGAACCCTTGGCCGTGGCCAAGATCATCAAGGGCGTCGCCGAGGCTGAGCAGCCAGGCCTGATCATCGTCGGCAAGCAGGCGATCGACGACGACAGCAACCAGACCGGCCAGATGCTGTCGGCGCTGCTCGGCTGGGCCCAGGGCACCTTTGCCTCCAAGGTCGAGATCGGCGACGGCAAGGCGCAAGTCACCCGCGAAGTCGACGGCGGCCTGCAGACCATCGAGATCAAGCTGCCGGCGGTGGTCACCACGGATCTTCGCCTGAACGAGCCGCGCTACGCCTCGCTGCCGAACATCATGAAGGCCAAGAAGAAGCCGCTCGACAAGAAGACTCCCGCCGATTTCGGCGTCGACACGACGCCGCGCCTTAAAGTTCTGAAAACCGAGGAACCGGGTGGCCGCAAGGCGGGGATCAAGGTGAAGTCCGTCGCCGAGCTTGTCGACAAGCTGAAAAACGAAGCCGGCGTTCTGTAAGGTTCAGGAAAGGAATATACGATCATGACCATTCTTCTTCTGGCTGACCACGACAATGCAACGCTTTCGGACCAGACGGCCAAGACGCTGACCGCAGCCGCAAAGATCGGTGGCGACGTGCATGTGCTGGTCGCCGGCAAGGGCGCAGAGGCCGCAGCCGACGCAGCCGCCAAGCTGTCGGGCGTCGCCAAGGTGCTACTGGCCGATAGCGACGATCTGGCCAACAATCTGGCCGAGCCGCTGGCAGCCCTGATCGTCTCGCTGGCGCCGGCCTATGACACCATCATCACGGCGGCGACCTCCGTCGGCAAGAACGTCGCACCGCGCGTCGCGGCCCTGCTCGACGTGGCGCAGATCTCGGAAATCACCGAGGTCGTCTCGGCCGACACCTTCAAGCGGCCGATCTATGCCGGCAATGCCATCCAGACCGTCCAGTCGGGAGATGCCAAGAAGGTCATCACCGTGCGCACGGCCAGCTTCGCCTCGAACGGTGACGGCGGTTCGGCTGCGGTTGAAGCCATCGCGGCTGCCGCCAATCCCGGCCTGTCCTCCTTCGTTGGCGATGCTTTGTCCTCGTCGGACCGTCCGGAACTGACCTCGGCAAAGATCATCATCTCGGGTGGCCGCGCACTCGGCTCGTCGGAAAAGTTCCAGGAGGTCATCCTTCCTGTTGCCGATAAGCTCGGCGCGGCCGTCGGCGCATCGCGCGCCGCTGTCGACGCCGGTTATGCACCCAATGACTGGCAGGTCGGCCAGACCGGCAAGGTCGTCGCTCCGCAGCTCTACATCGCCTGCGGCATTTCCGGTGCCATCCAGCACCTCGCCGGCATGAAGGACTCGAAGATCATCGTCGCCATCAACAAGGACGAGGAAGCCCCGATCTTCCAGGTCGCAGACTACGGTCTCGTGGCTGATCTCTTTGAGGCACTACCTGATCTTGAGCAGGCCATCTAATCAACACAACATCAAATGGACCTGAAAATGAACACGTACATCCTCAACGTATCATGCGTATCCACCCGCGGAATTGTGGCCGCTATTACCGGGTTGCTGGCGGACAAAGGCTGCAACATCGTTGACTCCTCGCAGTTCGACGATCTCAACACGGGTATGTTCTTTATGAGACTTACCTTCACCAGTGAACAAGGTGTAAGTATCCAGGAGATCACAGAGGCTTTTGAGCCCGTCCAAAAGAAGTTTGGCATGATCAGCGACTTCCATAGCGGCGACACAAAAATGAAGGTGTTGCTGATGGTGTCGCGTTTCGGCCATTGCCTCAACGATCTGCTCTACCGCTGGAAGATCGGCGCGCTGCCGATCGAGATCGTCGGCGTCGTCTCCAATCATTTCGACTACCAGAAGGTCGTCGTGAACCACGACATCCCCTTCCACCATATCCCGGTGACTAAGGCCAACAAGCCGCAGGCGGAAGCCCGTATCATAGACGTGGTTGAGCAGACCGGCACCGAACTCATTGTGCTCGCTCGCTACATGCAGATCCTGTCTGATCAGATGTGCCAGAAGATGTCCGGCAAGATTATCAACATCCATCATTCCTTCTTGCCGAGCTTCAAGGGCGCTAACCCCTACAAGCAGGCCTTCGAGCGCGGTGTGAAGCTGATTGGAGCGACGGCGCATTACGTTACGGCCGATCTTGACGAAGGACCGATCATTGAACAGGACGTCGCCCGCATCACTCATGCGCAGTCAGCCGAGGATTATATCTCGATTGGTCGTGATGTCGAAAGCCAGGTGCTGGCCCGCGCCATCCACGCGCACATCCATCACCGCACCTTCATCAACGGGAACCGCACGGTCGTATTCCCGGCGAGCCCAGGCTCCTACGTTTCGGAACGGATGGGCTGACCGATGGGGAATATTATCGACGGCAAGCAGATTGCTGGGTCTGTGATTGACTCGGTGAAGACCTCCACTGAGGTCCTGGAGAAGGAGGCGGGCGTCACACCTGGTCTTGCCGTTGTGATTGTCGGCAATGATCCAGCGAGCCGCGCCTATGTTGCGTCCAAAAGCAAGATGGCGAAGGAGTGCGGCTTCCTTTCCGTTCAGCACACGCTACCGGAAGAGACGACGCAAGAAGAGCTTGCGCGTCTGATCGAGACACTGAATGGCGATGAAGCGATCCACGGCATCCTTGTGCAACTGCCGCTGCCTAAGCATCTCAGCTCCGAGCCAGTCATTCAGTCGATCAGCCCGGAGAAGGATGTCGATGGCTTGCATGTTGTCAACGCCGGCAAGGTCGCGACGGGCGATCTGGATGGCGGGCTCCTCTCCTGCACGCCCGCTGGCGCGATGGTGTTCGTTCGCCGTGTCCACGGTCAAGACCTCTCAGGCCTCAACGCGGTCGTGATCGGCCGGTCCAACCTTTTCGGTAAACCAATGTCGGCCCTGCTGCTCGCCGCCAATGCCACGGTCACGACGGCGCATTCACGCACGAAAGACCTCGCCAGTGTCTGCCGAAACGCGGATATCCTTGTTGCCGCAGTAGGCCGTGCGGAGATGGTAAAGGCCGACTGGGTAAAGCCCGGCGCGACAGTCATCGATGTTGGCATCAACCGCGTTGATGCTCCGGAAAAGGGTGAGGGTAAGTCCCGCCTCGTCGGTGACGTCGCATTCGATGAATGCGCCAAGGTCGCCAGTGCCATCACCCCTGTTCCCGGTGGCGTCGGTCCGATGACAATCGCCATGTTGATGGCAAACACCGTTATCGCCGCCCACCGTAAGGCCGGCAAGACGCCACCAAAATTCTCGTAGGTAATGAGGCCCGTGCTAAATGAGAGAGATGCCCGAGCGCGAATCGATGGAATTCGACGTGGTGATCGTCGGCGCCGGTCCGGCGGGTCTGGCAGCAGCCATCCGTCTGAAGCAGGTCAATCCGGAGCTGTCCGTCGTCGTGCTGGAAAAAGGCGCCGAAGTCGGCGCGCATATTCTGTCCGGCGCTGTGGTCGACCCTATTGGCATTGACCGACTTTTGCCGGGCTGGCGCGAGGAGACGGATCATCCCTTCAAGACGCTGGTGACCGACGACCAGTTCCTGCTGCTCGGTCCGGCCGGCTCCCTGCGTCTCCCCAATGCCGCCATGCCGGGCCTGATGAGCAATCACGGCAATTACATCGTTTCGCTCGGCAATGTCTGTCGGTGGCTGGCCACCAAGGCGGAGGAACTTGGCGTCGAGATCTACCCCGGCTTTGCCGCGACTGAAGTTCTCTACAACGAGGCCGGTTCGGTCATCGGCGTGGCCACCGGCGACATGGGCATCGAGAAGAACGGCGAGCCCGGCCCGAGCTTTGCCCGCGGCATGGAGCTTCTCGGCAAGTACACGCTGATCGGCGAGGGCGTGCGCGGCTCGCTCGCCAAGCAGCTGATCGCGAAGTACGATCTCCAGAAGGATCGCGAACCGCAAAAATTCGGCATCGGCATCAAGGAACTCTGGCAGGTCAAGCCCGAGAACCACAAACAGGGCCTCGTCCAGCATTCGTTCGGCTGGCCGCTCGGCATGAAGACCGGCGGTGGCTCGTTCCTTTATCACCTCGAAGACAACACCGTCGCCGTCGGCTTCGTGGTTCACCTGAACTACAAGAATCCCTATCTGTACCCATTCGAGGAGTTTCAGCGCTTCAAGACGCATCCGGCCATTCGTGGCACGTTCGAGGGCGGCAAGCGGATCTCCTATGGCGCCCGCGCCATCACCGAAGGCGGCTGGCAGTCTGTGCCGAAGCTGACCTTCCCCGGCGGCGCGCTGATTGGCTGTTCGGCCGGCTTCGTCAACGTGCCGCGCATCAAGGGCAGCCACAATGCGGTGCTGTCGGGGATGCTGGCGGCCGACAAGCTGGCGGAAGCGATCGCCAGCGGTCGCGCCCATGACGAGGTGATCGAGATCGAAAACAGCTGGCGCGCCTCCGACATCGGCAAGGACCTGAAGCGGGTGCGCAACGTCAAGCCGCTGTGGTCGAAGTTCGGCACGGCGCTGGGCGTGGCGCTGGGCGGTCTCGACATGTGGATCAACCAGATCTTCGGCAGCTCGCCGTTCACGCTCAAGCACGGCAAGACCGACGCCGCTTCGCTGGAGCCTGCGGCCAAGCACAAGAAGATCGACTATCCCAAGCCCGACGGCGTGCTGACCTTCGACCGCCTGTCGTCGGTCTTCCTGTCCAACACCAATCATGAGGAGGACCAGCCGGTCCATCTGAAGGTGAAGGACATGGACCTGCAGAAACGGTCCGAGCACGATATCTATGCCGGCCCGTCGTCGCGCTACTGTCCGGCGGGCGTCTACGAATGGGTGGAAAAGGATGGCAGGCAAGTCTTCGTCATCAACGCCCAGAACTGCGTCCACTGCAAGACCTGTGACATCAAGGACCCCAACCAGAACATCACCTGGGCTCCGCCGCAGGGTGGCGAAGGGCCGGTTTACTCGGAGATGTAGGGACGATGAAAATTGAAGAATATATCGAGAAGCTGCGAGAGGCTCATTTTGGGGAACTCGTCGGTGAAATATTGTTTAGAGAGATGGCAATTCTCTTCCCCGATAAGGCACAAGATTTTCAGACGCTCTCAATAGTAGAGCAACTCGTCGGAAATGCCCTTGGTGAACTCCTGGAGCGATACCAAGTGCAACCGGTGGAGAATGCGCGTGTTATTGAACTTACCAGGCACCTTCTCGCAGACATACAGCCGGACGATTGGAACGGCTGGCTACATCAGTTTCGCGAAGTTCTAAAACCATTTGCGCAGGAATTTGACGACCTGTACATTCACGGCCCGTCATCAGATTTAGTGCAATTGCGTTTAGTGCGCGATCACGAGCGCATGTTGTTGTACTACGTTGATCTTGAGATCGCCGGACACGACGGCGTATCTGTCATTCAGTCCTTCCTGGAAAGCTTCAATTATCGAGGCGAAAAATAGTTCCATAAATCGCCTTATCTGATTTTTGCTAAAGCATTGATAAATTTGATAACGAGTGTCGAAACCGTCCCTCTCTCCTGTTCCCAAAAAATACTGTCGCGGAGTCAAGGTTGGCAGTAAAGTCGCCCGCATCAAGTGGTACGATGCGTTGGCTTTAAGCGTTCGCTCCACCCTGCCTATCGCGGTCATTTTGCTGTGCTATCGGCCTACTTTCGCTTTCTAGCGATGTGATCCACACGCAAATGTCGTTCCGCTTCGAGAGCGGAACTCGGGGCAATTCAGGGCGAGCCATAGTTTACATCCCCAATCCCAACCCCTTGTTGAGACTGCGCTTCAGTTCGTACTGACGCGACAGCTCAGCCCGCTGCGCTCGATCGGCAATGCGGGCAACATCCTTGATCCGATCAAGCTTGGCGATGACCTCTGGCCCAAACCGCAGGTTTTCCGTCTTCAGGTCGCGCGGATCAGCGCTGCCGAACCGCTGTTCCAGCGCCTGCGCGACTTGTGTCGCCTCATCGAGCGCCTGCTTTCCTTCCGGCGTGCCGGACATCTTCTCAAGGAATTTCGGCTTCTCGGCCTGGGGCAGCCCATCGAGCTGCTTCAGGATGGCCTCGCTGCGCGGTGTCAGCCCCGGCACCTCGACCACATCGCGCTTCTCGCGGTTCCAGGTCTCCGACTGGCGTTCAGCCTCCAGCCGCCGCTCCCACGTTCGACCGGCCGATGCAACATGATTGCTGAGCGCCTTGGCATAGTGGCGAGCGGCCTTACGTTCCTTGTTCTCACCCAGCAGCCCCGTCTTGCCGCGCAACTCCCCAAACTGCTCCGGCCGCTCGGCAACTGATTTCGCCAGCGCCTGCCCCTCCATGCCCTTGTCCAAAATGGCAACACTCAGCGTGGCAGCAACACCATCGGGATCGGCATAGACATTGCGACCAACGGAACGCACCGCCTCCACGGACCGTTCAAAGTCCGGCCGCGCCTTTTCGCGGGCCACATCCTCGATGCTGCGCGAATGTTTCGTCAGCGCCGGCACAAGCGGCTCGACTTTCTCCGCCGGCCCCTCGACACCCTGCCCGCTCCGTTGCGCGGGTGCTGAGGGCTGAAGATCGGCCTGCGAGCGAACGCGCTCATCGATAGCGCTGTAGTGAGCCGCAGGCCGCTCTTCGGCCCGACCAGGCGAGAGGCTGACGGCAATCTCGCTGCGAAGGCCAAACTCCTCCGCAAGCCCGCGCCGCTCGGCAAAGGCCCGGGTATAATCCAGCGTCGTTTCCTTGGCACCCGATCGGCCCATGCTGGCGCTGAGCCCCTTCATATCCTTCAACTCGTCGCGGCCGGCATAGAGCTGCACACTGTCACGATGGCGCGTCATCGCCACATAGGTCAGATGCCGATCCATGGTGGCGGAGGCCATGACGAAGGTCCGATCGACCGTCGCTCCTTGGGATTTATGAATGGTCGTTGCATAGCCGTGGTCAAAGGCTTGGTAACTATTCACAGGTATGGAGATGGTACGGGCATTGTTCTGCTCTGCGCCGTCGAGACGTATTTGTAGTGCGTCCGGCTCGACGGCCTCAACCGTTCCCAGCATGCCGTTTTTCACACCAAGGTCGCGATTGTTTTCCAGCAACACGATCCGGTCGCCTGGCGCGAACGACCGCTTGCCGTCATTGGTCTGGAATGTGAGTTCCCCAGCCTCTTCGCCCCGCCCCAGCCGATGGCTGTCCTGAAGCGAGGCGCGAATATCCGCATTGATCGCCCGGACATCGACGCGGCGATGCGCCAGCGCAATCCGCGATCCGTATGAGCGCGCCTCCAGATCTGAGAGATAATCGCGGACCAGACCGGCGCGCGCCTCATCCTTGTTGTCCGAGAAGTTTACAGTGCCGCGATCGGCGTAAGCGGCAAGCCCCTCGCCTGTGCGATGCGTGGCAAATGCGATTGACGCCTCTCGCTGCCAGCCTTCATTCTGCCGGCGGATTTCGGAAAGTTCGACCGCACCGACACGCTCGGCAATCGCCCGGAACGGAGATCCCGCCCCGATCGCCTGAAGCTGCTCGTGATCGCCGACAAAAACCAGCTTGGCACCACGCGCCTCGGCCTCCATCACGAACCGGGCCAGCTGCCGGCTTCCGACCATGCCGGCCTCGTCGATGACGAGAACATCGCCCTTGCCGAGCTGCCCCCTCCCCGCCTGCCAGCCATATTCCCATGACGCCAATGTGCGCGAAGGAATGCCCGAGGACTCTTCAAGCCCCTCCGCCGCCTTGCCGGCAAGTGCTGCACCATGAACCTTATACCCCTGCCGCTCCCAGGCATCGCGCGCAGCGGCAAGCATGGTGGATTTGCCCGCGCCGGCAAAGCCGATCACCGCCGCCACCTGCTCCCGCCCGGTGATGTGCTGAACGGCGACACGCTGCTCCTCACTCAAACCGGAACGCTCGATCGCCCGCTCCCGATCGACAAGCAACATGTCGCCGCCCTCGACTTTTCCAGAAAGTGAGGCCGCGGTTCTTGCCCTTATCGCATCGTCCTGTAGGCTCAATGCCTGATCGACATAATGTCGATGAACGCCATGGCTGGAGGACTGTGCCATTCGCTCAGCATGCGCGGCCATGGCGTGCTCGATCTCCAGCATCTCCCGTGTCGAATACCGCGCCAGCTCGCCGTTCTGCTCCGGCTGCAATTCGACCAAAGCCGGCGATGCCATGACAGCGGCAAAGGCATTCCGAAAACCTTGCATATCGTCGATGTAGCGATGCAGCGCCCGCGCCACATCGTGCCGGTCGAACACGCTCTTCTCGTCTGTCAGGATCGACAACACCTGCTCCGGCTTTTCCCGGATGAGCGCGGCATTGCGCCGTGCCGCCTTCTCGTCGATCCGCGTCCGCGACACCTCCAGCCCACGCCGGTCCATCTGGGAGGCAAAGACGCCCATATGCTCGGTCGGTTCAACCTCAAGCCCGCGCTCCTGGTGCGAGCGATGATCGATCCGAACGTCAAAGCCGGCCCGCACCAGATGACGGTTGGCGTGGTTCTCCCAGGCCTGCCGGATATCCCGAAGCTGCATATGAGAGGTCGGCTGATCATGGTTCAGCAGCCACTTGTTCTCCCGCTCGATCAGAGTCTTTTCGCCAAGGCCATCAGGCAAAACTGTCCGCGTCGTCATCAGCACATGGGCGTGGAAGTTGCGGACATCGCCTTCTGTGTGCGGCTGGTGAATGGCGAAGTCCACCGCAGCGCCATACCGGTTGGCCAGATCGCGGGCAAAGTCCCGCGTCAAGGAAAGACGCTGCTCTGAAGTCATCTCATGCGGAAGGGCGACCTCCAACTCCCGGGCCACCCGCGCATCCCGACGTTTCTCCGCATGCTCGACCGCATTCCACAGCCGAGAGCGATCAAGCGCCCAATCCGCTTTCACGTCTTCAGGAAGGACGATCTCGGCATGCACGACGCCCTTCTTGCGGGTGAAGTCGTGCACCAGGCCGTCGCGCTCATTCAGCATCATCGTTGCAGTCCGATAGGCGGCAGCCGCCACGGCGCTACGACCGCCGCTGCGGGCTATCGGCTTCATGCTGCAATGATAAATTGCCAAATGTCGTTCTCCGAATTGCAAATGAGGATATCAAGCGCTGAGTTGCCCTGCAACTCGTAAGTGCGCCCTTGTAACTTCACTCGCTTCGCTCCCTCCGTCGGGATTATGCAAGACGCACCAACACCAGTACATATTTAGGGTTGTTCCAGACGACACTATATGTAGTCTCGTTGCATCGCAGGGAGGAGTAAATGGCAACCGACAATTCCGGGACACTGGCCCTGTTGATCGATGGCGACAACGCTTCGCCAAAAATCGTCATTGGTCTCATGGCTGAGATCGCCAACTACGGGACGGCGAGTGTCAAACGTGTCTATGGAGACTGGACCGGACCCAACCTGAAGGGCTGGAAGGACTGCCTGCTCGAACATTCCATTCAGCCCATTCAGCAATTTGCTTACACGACAGGAAAGAACGCCACCGACGGCGCGATGATCATCGACGCCATGGACCTGCTTTACACCGGTCGCTTCTCCGGTTTCTGCATCGTCTCCAGTGACAGCGATTTTGCGCGGCTTGCAGCCCGCATCCGTGAACAGGCTGTCACGGTCTATGGGTTCGGTGAGCGCAAGACCCCTCGTCCATTCATTACGGCTTGCGACAAGTTCGTCTATTTCGACGTGCTCAATGCGCCGGCCGAGGAGATCGAAGAGGCAACGGTGCCCGCTCCCCAAAAGCCGGCCGAGGTCAAACCCGCCGCCGCAAAAGCCGCGCCCAGGAAGGCGGGTCTGGATAAGGCGGCTCGCGACATGTTGACCAAGGCTGTTATCGCCACAGCTGAGGAAGACGGCCGAGCCAATCTGGCTCAAGTCGGCGGGCATCTGGCCAAGCAAGCGCCCGACTTTGATGCGCGCAACTACGGCTTCCCGAGGTTAAGCGATCTCGTCAAAGCGTCCGGCATCGTCGATGTCGAGCGGGCCGCGGATAACCCAAAAACGATCCTGGTTCGCCTCAGGAAGACCTCGGCCAGAAATACGAAATAAAGGGATGATGATGGCGCGCAAAACGATCACACAGCGCATCTCCGAACTGGAAGAACGCAAGAAGATGCTCAAGGCACGGTTGGGAAAACAGGAGCGCGCCCAGGATACCAGGCGCAAGGTTCTACTCGGCGCGCTAGTACTGCATCGGCTGGAGCATTCCAACGATGCGGACTTCACCCAGCGCCTCGGCGACTGGCTGCGCAAGGAGCTGCCCGGGTTCCTCACCCGTGACGGCGACAAGGCCCTGTTCGACGATATCCTCCTGCCGGCATCATCGCCTGAAGGGATCAGCCGCGGAAATCCGGAATGACGGTTTCGCTGCTCCTCAAATCGATCGTCAAGGCTCCGGTCCTGGCTGTCGGATGCATGATCGTCGGCGTGCTATTTTCGGCGCTGCTGCTGCTCGCCAACTTTCTCATCCACCTGATCGGTGGGCTTGAGCATGGGGAGATCAGCCAGCTCGTTCAGGTCGTCGCTAAATATCTGCCGCTCGTATTCGGTGTGGGAGGTTTCTTCTCGGCATTTATCACGGATGTTCCGATGTCGTCCGTGTTCGGCTCTGCCCGCTGGGCAACGGCTAAGGAACTGCAGAAACTCTCGACAACAGATGATGGCCTGCTGATCGGTCGCGATCCGGAGGCTGACGCGTTGCTGCGCTATGACGGGCCTGCCCATCTGCTGACCATGGCGCCGACGCGAACCGGCAAGGGCGTCGGCACCATCATCCCCAATCTGCTGACGGCCGAACGCTCGGTAATCTGCATCGATCCGAAGGGTGAGAATGCCCGGATCACCGGTCGTGCGCGAGAACAATTCGGCCCGGTTCATATTATCGATCCATTCGGCGTCACGGGCAGACATTCATCGGCATTCAATCCCCTCGACATGCTCGATCCCGACGGTCTCGATGTGGCGGAGGATGCCAACACGCTTGCCGACGCGCTTGTGTTCGACGAGCCGGGCATGGCCGGTGACGCGCACTGGAACGAGGAGGCCAAGGCGCTCATTGCCGGGCTGATCCTCAAGATTGCCGTGGCAGAATCCCCGGGGCGCCGGCATCTCGGAACTCTGCGCGAATACCTGACACTTGCGCCCGAGCGGTTCTCCGTTCTATTGGCCCGCATGCAGGATATGGACGAGGCAAACGGGTTGATCGCACGCGCCGCCAATCGTCACCTTGGCAAGTCCGACCGGGAGGCGGCCGGCGTTCTGTCGGCCGCGCAACGTCATACCCATTTCCTCGACAGTCCGCGCATGGCCACGGTGCTTAGCCGATCGGAGTTCCGCTTCGCCGATCTCAAGCGCAACAACGTCACGGTGTTCCTGGTCCTGCCGCCAGATCGGCTTTCCACCTATTCGCGATGGCTGCGGCTGCTGATCACCCAGAGCCTCACCGACATGGCGCGTGAACCCGCCTCCCCTGCCCGGCCTATCCTCTACCTGCTCGACGAGTTTACCGCTCTCGGCCATCTGGCTCCGGTCGAACGGGCCATGGGTCTGATGGCCGGCTATGGCGTTCAGCTCTGGCCGATCCTCCAGGATACCCATCAACTGCGCGCCACCTATGGACAACGCGCCGGCACATTCCTGTCGAATGCCGCCGTATGCCAAGTTTTTGGGGTCAACGATATCGACACGGCCGAACTCATTGCCCGCTCGATCGGCAAGACCGATGCGCAATACGTCACCAGGTCCTGGAGCGAGGGTAAAAACTCGTCCTCCGAACACATCTCGGCGCGTGATCTCATCAATGCCGACGAAATCATGCGACTACCGGAAGACAGGATGATCCTGCTCAGACAGGGGCAGCGGCCGGCATGGGTCCGCAAGCTCAAATATTATACCGATCCGGAATTCAAAGGGGCCTTCGATCCAGCATGAACGACGAGAACGAACATCTATCGAAAACGCTGGTCTTCACTCTCAGCGTCATCATCGACAGCGATGCAGAGAAACGGCAGCGTATAGCGTTGGCCTATCAGGAAGCCGAGCTGCTCGTCGCAGCGATCCCATTGGACAATGGCGACGCCCGCCCCCGCATCGAGGCCTGTTTCAAGCGCGTTGATAGATACAAAGCGGCTGGAGACGTTGCCTGCGCCGGATGGATGCTGAAAGCCGTTGAGGAACGCGTCAATGAGCAAAATCTGCCGGGATGGAGAAAGCTGCGAAAGGTCATCGACCAGGCGAGCAAGCTTTTACCCCTCGCCACCCCTACACGGCACTGAAGGTGCAAACCTGCTTGGGAATATCGCACGGCGCGGTCGTCCGCCTCAGTTACAAGTCAATGATCGAGAGCCCAATCAAGCTCTAGTCATCAACCAACGCGGAAATTGCAGCTTTTTTGACCCAGATCCCATAGCCATCTTCGTCTTCTGGAATGAACTCTATACCTGCTGCTTCCAGGACATATCTCAAGCTGTCGACAGTGCCGACCCGAAGCTGCTCACCTCTTTCTAAGCGGCTTACTGTCTGGGTTGAAACATTTGCCGCTTGTGCGAGCTCCCGCACTCCCCAGCCCAGTGCAACACGAGCAAGCTTGCACTGAATGGCGTTCATTTCACAACACTGTTGTGATTTATCTTGCTAATCCGCGTCCGCAATTGTACCCTCCAGATCTTAATCGGCTGGCTTTCGTGTTCGTAGCACTAGAGCCGGCCTAACCACACCCAAGCTAGCTGGAGCTCGGATCATGGCTGATTCTGAGAATAGCAGAACTCTGCCCGCAATTACCCGCCGAAAACAAAATTCAAAGGGATGGGCGGCAGAAAAATTGCCGCGGATAATCGACCGGCGAAACCTTCTGCCCGTTGCCGCACGTCTGCTCGGCGCACGTGTCGTAGAACTTGATGGTCAGCGAAGAGCGCCCGGTCCAACGCCTGTAAGGGAATTGTGGCCCCAATGGTACGCACTCTATCAGCGGCAAATGCGGGCTTATCACTTCAGAAAAAAGCTTGAAGCCGAGATGTTGGAAAATTCCGCCGGTTTGTCGGTAGCGTTGCAAATTGACGAAGCCGATCGACCGCTTGTCGTTCACTCCTTTGCCGACATCCAACGACTATCCTTCCAACTGGACGCTGAACAGATCACCCAGGCACGCGCCGAACTTCGGCAACGTCGGCGATCATGGAAAAACGCCGACCGACGTTTGGGGTACAGTGCCGCCGTTGCGCTGGAGCAAGACCTCGCCCAAGAGGCGGGGATAACGGGCCGTGTTATGGGGATTGCGACGCCTTCGTCCCTGGTCGAATTGGCCGCGAAGCTCCATTGGTTGATCGTCACGCAAGATCCCGCCCTGAAACTCAAAACGACCCCTTGGCCGGAACTGCGGACCATGTTGAAGGATCTCATCCTCATGGAGCTGAGAGGATGCTGAGCAACGTCACCAAACCGAATCTGGCTAACGTTCCAGCAAATTTCAGGGGCAGGTTATTGACGGTCCCGACCGAAATCTGGTTGCAGGGGAGTTCGGATCATGATCGATTCTGAGAACAACGGAACGTTGCCCGCAATCACCCGCAGAAAAATGCTTTTCGCTACAACGGCATACCTGAGTGCCCTGACGGATCATACCGCCCACGGCGCATCCCTCCCCTCCAGTGATCAAAAAACCATTGCCCCTGGAAACGTGTTGGCACTTTGGCGCGCCTGGTACGACGCGCATGAAGAAGGAAAGAGGTTGTGCCACCAGCAACAGAGGCTGGAAACGGAAGTCCTGAAATCCGCCGGCAGTTTTCCAGTCCTAAAGCTGGAGATACCGGGCGAAGGCACTCCTATCGTCGTCCGCACCTGCGCACAAATCGATACCCTGTTACCTGGGGATGCAATGGCGGAAGCAAGGAAGACGGCGAAAACCGAATTGGCGGCCAGGCTTCGAAAATGGAACGCCGCCGATGAACTGTTCGGCTACAGCAGGACCCGTCATGCGGAAACCCAAAACGCTGGCGATGAAGAAGCTTCCGCAAAGTCCCTTTGGGAGGCCCCCGCTCTCACAACCTCGGACGTCATTGCCAAGCTTCATTCGATCATTGAAACAGAGGACCCCGGCGCTCACTTCGAGGAAAGGCCATGGCCGCAATTGCGGATGGTCTTCGCCGACCTTGTCCGGATTGAACACCGCGCATAACCGACACCGCCAGTTGGCACTCCGGGACACGCCTGGCAGTCCCTCGCTGGCGTGAAAGCCACCTTCTCGTTATCTTCCAAGTTCGCCATACCACTCTATCGACGCTTCGCGAAAGCGGTGCAGCAATTCCCTGGCCGGGACATCGACACCAGCTACACGCGTCGGACTAACCCGCCTTCGAGACCGCCGAACCATTCGCCCGTAGCAGCGCCATCAACATCGGACCAAGCGAGAATTCACCATTCTCCGCTCGTCGGGTGAGATCACGCAGATATCCACCAGCGGAATTAATCTGCCCTCCCCTCTCCAGGATGCAAGCCATCGCCGCGGCCGCGTTTTCCGGCCCCATGATTTCGCAGGCGTCCTGGTATGCCGACGGACTGACGCCGAGCATCGACCGCACCACGACCGCCCCCGCCATCAGGTCGCGCCAGTTCCCAACGGCACCTCCTGGCCCATACATCGCGATCTCGGGGCACGCCCTCAACACCATTCCAAGCGGGAATGCCTTTATCGGCTCACTCGCAGGTCTGATGGCTTGGCTCGGATTTGCTCCCTGCTTCGTTTCGGAGCGAGGTTCAGATTCATGGATGGAATCGGTATTTGAATTCTGTATGTGGCGTTCAATTTGGACATCATTGATGTCTGTTTTTTCTGAATTTACCTGTATTTCCAGCAGATTGACGATTTCGTCGCGCAGCATCTCCATTTCTTCGATAATTGGTTCCAGATCGCCAACCTGCGGCCTGCGTGGCAGCCGTGCGAGAAGCCCGATGAAATGCTCCTCAATCATTCCCCAATCCCCTGACGCTCCCTCCTCCATGGCAGCAGAGATCAGCTTGCGGACATCACGACGGCAAATCGACAGACGTTCCTTCAAAAGACGAAAGGCTTTTCGATCCGCTGCCACCTGTTGAGCCATGAGGGCAAGTTCGGCCGCGCGGGCAAGCATCGGCGCCAGGCTAAAGCCGAAAGCGTCTTCGATCGTACCCGCCTTGTCCTTGTGGGCGTAGCGCTTGCCGTTAGGACTGTCCTTGCGGATGATCAGGCCAGCATCGACAAGCGCCGCCAGGTGCCGGCGCAGGGTGGTGCCGGTGATGCCGTGCGCACGCACTGTCAGCTGATTGTTAGAGGGGAACACAACCAGGCCCCTCTCCTCGCCTAACTGCTGGTCGGGATAGAACGAGAGGAGCGCGTTGAGCACAGAAAGCGCTCGGTCCGTGACACCGAGTACAGCTCGAGCCTCACAGGCGTCGCGAAACACTTTCCACTTGTCGACCGATCGACCGGTCTTTGTTTCAGCTGTTGCCAGTTGGCCTTTTACCAAGGCAAGCGTCATCGGCCGCCGCCCGAAGGGCGTCGTCACACTTCCAATCTGCATCTTCTTTCACCTTCAATTAGGCAAAAGAAATTCGCTCACCAGAACGGTGCCAAGACTCTTGACTGTGATTCGGGGAAATGCGATTCTCTAGTTGCTAGACACGAGAAGGGCTTCCACGACGGCAACGTTTGGGGGCCTTTTTCTTTTGCGGTTTAGTCTCCTGTTTTCTTCTGAACGTCGAGGCCTGCAATATATTCGTCGTGCAGCGCTTCAATTCTCGAAGCCATGAAGTCGACGAAACCGGCCGGAACGGCTTTCTCAAATCTCAGCGTCGAGCCACTCTTCGCATGACTCAACACCGCTAGGGTGATGCCTTTAGAAACAACGCTTGTTGTGCCCTGGTCAGATCGAGACGGGCCTGTCTTAAGATCTAGCGCAGCAAGAACCTTCGCAAATCTCTGCTCGCTCGGGAGGACGTCCAGGCTCGGGACCAATGTCGCCTGTGCGCACCGTACTGCATCGGGGTTTTTCAACCACTTCTCGGCGAATTCCACCCAGCGGCGGCGGCCTATATCCTTTGCCGGGCCAATCCTGACAAGAAACTCGCCGGGAACCGTCCCCGCAACGCGCAGCATCTCCGAAATATGAGATTTGCCCGTCGACAACGACGCTGAAATAACGTCCCTGCTGAATCCGGCATTCTCCTGCGCCAACGCGAAAGCGCATTTCTCGATGAATGACAGATCGTTGCGATTCGTATTTTCTTCGCCCTGGAAGATGACTGCCTGTTCGTCGGACAGGTCGCGGATCGTAGCCCTGAACTTTATATTGAGCATCCGCGCAGCGGCCAGACGCCTGCGGCCGTAGACGATCTGAAAATAGCCGGGACGCTCTGGATGAGGCCGAACTAGCCCCGGCACGATCTGTCCGCGCACCTGGATCGATTCCGCGATTTCCGCGACAGACGCGGAATGCGCCATGTCTTCAAAGCGGTCGCTGATTGCGGAACTGAGAATGAGATTGGGATATAGCTCGACAACGTGCTCGCCGTCCTTCAGAAGTTTGTCGGCAAGCTGCCCGCGTTCCTGAATTTCCCGCATCCCTGCGGCAACCTTCTGCAGATGCGGTGACGCCGTCTTGACTTCAAGACGGCCAGGATCGGGTGCCGCGGGCGAATTCCCCAGCACGTTTGCAAACAGACCCTTCGAATCCTTCCGGCTCATTCCCGCCCCCACGATTTCCAGAGCAAATTTTCAATTTCTGAATTGGCCGCATTGATGGATTCCATCGCCCGGTCATAGGTCTTGGGCGCGGAAAATCTGGTACGCTGGACTTCGTAGAGACTCTGTTTCCAGGTCAGTGCATCAGCCACCGCAGCGGACTTGATAACCATGTTCAGGAGCAGGTCTTCGCCAAAAACTTGCCGCATCAATGCAGTCATGTTGGCTTGAGGATGATCGTTGGGTTCGAATTTGGTCACAAGGAACTTTGCGAAGTCCCATTGTGCGGACGTGCCCATATCGCTCAAGATCTGCATGTAGGACGCAGCGAGTTCCAGAAACTTGCCGGTTGAATCCACATCCAGCATGTGCGCTGGAACCGGAATAAGCACGCCCGTCGCGGCCGTGAGCGACGAAAGCGTGAGAAAATTCAGCGAGGGTGCCGAGTCCATCAGGATCACATCGTAGTCGTCTGTCACCTGTTCCAGAGCCTGCGAAACGCGCAGGAGAAAACTCGTGCCGCCGCTCTTTCTCATCTCGAGAGCCACTGATGTCTCGAACTCAGTGAGATCCAAACCGGCGCAGATAACGTCCAGGCCAACAATGTGAGATTTGTGGATCAACTGTTTCGTTGGAACAGGATCGTCAAAACGAATTGCTGAGAAGAGCGTGTCGCCCTCTCGAACGTCAAAGCCCGCCAGTGCTCCATGAAGACTTGTAAGCGACGCCTGAGGATCAAGATCCAGAGCGAGAACCCGGTAGCCTTTCAACGCCAGGAAATGTGCCAAATGAATGGTCGTCGATGTTTTGCTGGATCCACCCTTGAAATTCGTAACGGCGATGATCTGGCACTCCTCGCCGTCTATTCGGCGTGGATTCATCCATTTCTTCCTGCCATTTTCAGACAGGTACATTCTTAGTTCGAGCACCTGCTCAAGGGTATATAAGCGTCGGCCATTGCCGGTTACCTCCGGCGTCGGCCCCTTTTCCTTTAGGGAAATCTGCCGGATGTATGCTTCGGTAACGTCAAGGAGCTCGGCAACTTCCGATGATGCAAACTTTCGCATCGTCCGGGTCGCATCCGGCGGAAATTGAGCCATACTCAAATTTTTCAGAGCCAATTCCAGTTTTCCGGAAAAGGTCTGCATAAAATCCAGGCTGCTCAGTTGGCGACGCATTGAAAACCTCGTTCATCGATCGCCCGAGTTAGACAACGTTTGGTTAACAAATCGTTAACCAAACGTTGTCTACGGTAAAAATCGATAGTTCGACAAAATGCCGTAGCTTCACAGTAGATCGATTCGGTGGACGAGTCCAAGTCGCACAAGTTCCCCGCGGGGAACTTACAGAAAACCGTTCCCCGCGGGGAACGGATTGGCTGATATCAACGGTTCTAAAGGCGTTAACCGGCTCCCCATTCAGCTAATCCCGTGAATTTGTCGTAGCCGAATAAAATGTGCGGACGTCCTGCGAAAACGCCTTTCGCGCTGATGGGGAGGTATAGAACATATGACCACCCCGATAGAGCTCGAGCTTCAACCGTCCCGCGCCAAGCGCCGACGGTAGATGGTCGACGACATATTTGCTGAAACCGTAGGGCGTCAGAGCGTCGCTGTATCCATGCGCCACCATCACCCTAAACTGAGGGATCACCGATAGGAGGTCGCGGATATCGGTTGCCGCGGTCGCGGTCACGCGGCTATCGCCACCCCTCCCACCGTTCCATTCCCAACGGCGGTTCACATCCTCGTTCAAGAGTGTGTATGTCATATCGGTTTTGAATCCGAGTTCGTCGCGGGCGTAAGTGGCAAAGGCAGCGCCGTAGGCCCGGGTGAAGCCGTCGAGAATGGGATCGTCGTTTTGGCGAGTGGCCGCCTCGGGATAGGCATCGGCAACCGAATGGGCAGCATCATAGGGGCTGACAACCCTGCCCTCACCCGCCGACTGCTTCGTATAGATGTCGCCGACGAAACCGCGCGTTCGCGAGACCTGCTGCTGCGGAATACCCGTGAGCTGTGAGACACGGGCATAGAACGCATCCGCAGAAGATCCCTGCAAAGGCAGCCCCGCCAGCGAGACAAGATAGTCGGACATGGCGAAACGTTCAGCGTCCTCCACGAGGCTCGGGTCGAACGCATTTTTCCGCTCAAGTTCCGCAGCGGCGAGTGTGGGCAGGCGCAGGGCCGCAGCCAGCGGATCGTCGTCAGCGCCCCACAGAAACCGGCCCTCGATCATCGGCGAAATCATGACGACGCCTGAGACAAGCATGCCCTGGGTTTCCTTCAAGGCTGAAGCAACTTTGGCGGCGCGAAAACCACCGTAGCTTTCACCCAGAAGATATTTCGGCGAGGGCATGCGCCCATTCTTCTGCGTGTACAGGGTAATGACCTTGGCGAGACTCTCGGCATCTTGACGGACGCCATAGAAACTTTTGGCATCCTCATTGTCGGTGGGGCGGCTCCAGCCGGTCCCAACGGGATCGATCAAGACGAGGTCTGTGAAAGAAAGCCAACTGTCCGGATTGTCGACCAGCGAGGGGCGGGTGCCATCGTCCTGACGTTCACCGAACTCAAGGATGCGTGGACCGACCAGCCCGAGGTGAAGATAGGCCGAGGCGGCGCCCGGTCCCCCGTTAAATACGAAGGTGAGGGGGCGATCGATCGGCCGGTCCTTCGCAACATAGGCCGTGTAGAAGATTTTCGCAGAGCGGTGGCCGTTCTGGCCGAACAGGTCAAGCGTACCTGCAGTCGCCGTATAAGGCAGCATGTCAGTACCCAGCTTCAGGGTATGCTCGGTGATCGAGTCCGGCGGTATGAGGCTGAAAATCCCGCCCTGTACGCCTTGTTCCGGCGGGCGCCCGTGCTGATCCTGAGCCAATGCGGACGTGCCGAAAAGAACAAACAGCACTGCGACTATGCGTGTGATGTGGAACGCTCGCAAGATATCACTCCTCCTCGGTAACTTCGCTTTGAGAAGTGTAGTGCGATCGGCCTCGTTCAGAGAACTCAACTCCTCTTGATCACCGCCGTGATGGGAAGCGCGCCGGCGCGATTGAAGCTAAAGGCGGTGTCCCCTTCAATGTTCCGGTGCTAAAAGCCGCGACTGTCACCAAAAACACTGGACAGAAATTCCATGAACGTTGCACGCTACGCCGACTACATCGGGGACCTGAGGGCACTTTTTGCTGAACTGGACCGGAGGTCCGAACGATTCCAAACATTCGATGTGCGGCTGGAACTGGTCGCAGCCGGCAGCCTTGTCGTGTACGAGACTAAGCGACGCAAAGGCCAGACGGACAGTTTGTATTACGGTCGCTCCGCAGCCACTGGCCAGAACCAACAGATTTCACAGGCGGCTGCGTTTTCAGCGATCGATCGGTTTTTCGCGCTTGGCCAGTTTGTGGCATTAGCCGACCAGGCGGAAGCCGGTAGGGCCTCCCAGGCCCGATCGGTGAATGCGCAATACCCGCACTGCGCGGTCAATTTTTCCTTTCGCAAAAAGGGTCAGGCAGTCGCTCGCTCCATGCTGATGGTCTTCGTTGGATTCAATGACGAAACCGATGCATTGGAATTCATTTCAATGACGGATGAGCCGACATTCGTAACGCAACGACCGTACTACACAGCAAAGTCCCATGAATGGAAGTGAGTGGGGTAGGGAGCATGCGTTCTCCTGACGAAATGGATGGTGCAGTGGGCAACGACCGCGCCACGAATATCGGCGGCCAAACTGCTTTGCACGGCCGGCAATACCCGAGCTGAAAGGTTCTACGAGCGGGAAGGATGGAGGCTAGCTGGCTCCTTTGAGGATACCCTTTGGGTGCCGGAGGGTGTCAGGAGAAATTCGTTGTCCCTAACCATCGATTTCAGAAAAATCTGATACCGGCAGCCCGAAGGCTCCCAGCGCGGTTTTCAGGAAATCTGCGTCACTATTGATTGAGGCTTACTGAAAACTGCAATGGCGGAACAGACGCCGGCGAACTGCAAAGTCGCTCCGATCGCCTCGGTGGGAGATGGAAACCGGCCCTCGAAGATGAAGCCGTAGGCGAGGCCGAAGACCGTTTCGGCAACGATGAGCTGGGCGCAGAGTGCCAAGGGCAAGCGACGAGAGGCAACCACCCAACACCACGTCGCGAACCACGAGCCGACCAGTCCCATCACCAACGCCCACGCGACAAAGCGCAAGGTTTCCGAAGCGGATGTCGTACCGGCCAAATCGAAAGAAGCCAACGGCAGCAGGAGCAGGCTTCCGATCGCCGCGCCGACACCTTGCACCCCTGTCCATTGCAGACCATCCGGCGCGTTGGCCGACCGCATCACAGCCGCATTCGCCAACCCGTAAGCGATCCAGAAAGCTAGCGCTGTCGAACTGGCGAGAACGCCGAGCAAAATCGACGGCATGTCCGTCACCTCTGCCGCGCCGATCGCCGCGACGTTGACGATCCCAACGCCGATCGCAATCAACACCAACGGTAAGGCGAATGTTCGCCATGGTGCGGAATGGTCTCGCATATTGGCGATGATCGCCAGAAACACGGGCATAGTACCTATAATAACGGGCGGAACGGCTGCACCTGCGAACTGGACGGCAAAGGCAGCACTGACGAAATACCCGACATATCCCGCCCCACCGAGTATTAGCCCGATCAGAAGCCGTGAGGAGGCGATGCCGGCGGGCCGGAACCGTCTATCGGCCATCAGGAGAAGGCAGGCCAAACCGAAGATACCACAGCGGGCAATGGTCAAATCCCATGCGGTGAATGGTGCGACGGCGCGCGGGGCGACGAAGGTCAGCCCCCATAAGGCGCAAGTGGTCAGACCGGCTATGATCCCAAGCAGCATGATGTTCTCCTATTGGAGCCATCATGCAGTGCGATCCGACCGATTTATATGGAATAGTAAGAGCGGTTCGCATAGATTACTTGCCATGTCGAAGGCAAAAGCACCTCAGAACCTTCAAATTGGAAAATCGACGCTGGACGAGACGGACGCACGTATTCTTGCGGCGCTCGATTCCGATGCCCGCCTGTCGATGAGCGAGCTTGCCCGCCTAGCCGGCATGTCCGCTCCGAGTATATCGGAGCGAGTTCGCAGGCTCGAAGCTGCCGGCATTATCCGAGGCTTCACCGTCGATGTGGATACGCGCGCCATCGGCTATCAGATACGGGCGATGGTGAGAATCCGGCCGCTACCCGGCAAGCTTCACCTGGTGGAACGGCTCATACAGGAGCGGCCGGAATTTATCGAATGCGACAAGATCACCGGTGATGATCCTTTCCTTGCCCGGCTGGTCGTCCATTCGATCGAACAAATGGACGATGTTCTCGAAGCGCTCTCCGAGCACGCCGTCACCAGCACGGCCGTCATCAAGGGAACGTCTGTCAAACGGCGCTTGCCACCGTTATAGCGAAAGTGAGGGTTTTCGCATCAAACGGCAGAAGCTGATCATTGATTTGAACCCGATGCCTTCAGCGACGACTACGGTAGAAGCCGTGCGGCTTTGCCGGTGCGCCTTGTGGCGTTGTTGTAATAGCTTGAGGCTTGTTGCACCGAGCGATGACGCGATTGCTCCATCGCCTCGGGTAGCGGCACCCCTCGGTTGGCGGCCTCAGTGAGATATCCCGACCGTAGCCCATGCGCGGAAAACTGCCCAGCCTCAAGCCCGGCGAGGGCCGCACGCTGCTTGACAATATCGTTGATCGCTTTCGGATCGATGGCGCGCTTGGAAACATTGCCCCAACGATCGATCGCCCGAAACACGCTTCCACTGTCGATCCTTGCCGCAGCAAGCCACGCGTTCAGCGCATCGACGGGACGGCCGGTCAGATAGACCACTTCATCATGCTCCGTGCCGCTGGTCTTGGTACGGCCCAGATGGATCGACAGCGAGGGGAGGGGAGGGCCGTCTTCAACGGTGATCGGCGCCTCGATCGTCAGCTGGTCCTTGCGAAGGCCAGCAATCTCACTGCGCCGACGGCCACCGGATGCAAAGCCAACCATCAAAATGGCCCGATCGCGCAGATCCCGCAAGCTTTCGCCTGCGCATGTCGCCAGCAGTTTTGCCAGCACGTCACCGGTGACAGCTTTGGCGCTTTTGCGGCGGCGTTGCCGCGGCGTTGCCCGCACGGCAAGGCGGATGGCAGACTTCAGGGCAGGGGAGGAGAACACACCGGTCAGCCCCCGCCATTTCGTCAGAGTCGACCAACTCGCAAGCCGACGGCGCACCGTATCGGGCGCGTGTGGCCCGGTGGATCGAAGGAACCGCTGGTCCCGCAGGCTTTGCTCGACGATATCGGGCATGCCGTGGTGTGGATCGATCTCGCGCTGTTCGGGCTGCCACAGATGGTGCGCGACGAATTTCAGAGCCAAGGCTTCGGGCGCCGGCCAGGGGAGAGAGGCACCAGTTGCGGCCAGCGACCATGCCTGCAGATAGGCGAGGTCCGACGTCAGTGCTCGAAGCGTGTTGGTGCCCATCCCTTCGTTGACCAGGTGGCGTAAGGTCTCGACATCCTGGTCGGTAAGAAGTTCCGCCAGTTCGTCGCGGCGGTCGATCGGCAGGACCGCGGCGATCGTGTCCAAGGTCTCGGTGCGTTTCTCGATCGAACGTGACGACGAGCTGCTCATTTCGGCAGTCCATTCCCGTCATAAAATTCATCGGGGTTCGAAGTCTGGCCATTGGTCGCAGGTCTTCCCTCGGCCATCGGCGCCCAGAGATCATCCATTGTTCCCTGGCCTTTCTGCGCCACGGGCTCGAGGGCCGCAATGGGATCGCCTGCTCGACAGATGACAACCTGATTCTCGCGCGAAACAAGGTCAATCAGTTCTTCAAGTTGCTCCACTGCCGCGGCAATTTCCACAAACACCTTCACCGCCATTGCCCTCTACCAGACCCGCTCATGGAGAATTGCGTCGAACATCACATCGGTTGAGACGAAAGTGCAATGCTCAAGTCGCGCTTGAGCTGCGAGAATGCGGTCCCAGGGATCGCGATGGTCCCAGTCGAAAGCCGCTGCGAGTTCGGCATGCAGATCGGTGATGGCCAGGGTCTGCAGGCCGCTGGCTGTGACGGCAGCACGTAATTCCTGTGGCTTGAGGTCGAGCTTGTTCAGGCGCATCTTGTTGTCCAGCTCATAGAACGTGACCGCACTGACGAGGATGGCGTTCGCCTTGTCCTCGATCAGCGATCGTGCCTTCGTGGACAGGCGATCACTACCGATTGTCCACCAGTAGACGGCATGGCTGTCGAGCAGGACTTTCATTGAGTGCTTTCGCTACCGTTGGATTTGCCTTGCCAGACGCCGGTATCATCATTCCAGTCGCCAGCGTCGATAGCTGCCTGCTCGGCATCTGTGGTATCGAACAGATCATCGGGCAAGTCACGGTTGCGAAGCAGGCCAAAGGGACGCTTGCCGCCGTCGGCCGCTGGACCAATACGGGCATAAACTTCGTTGCCGCGCATGATGACGATTTCCTCGCCCTGGTTGGCGCGTTCGAGGACTTCTGCGAAATTCTTGCGGGCTTCGCTGATCTTGTAGCTGGTCTGGGGCATCGGGGACCTCCGAAATTTGCTCTGAAGGTATTGATACCACCGCTTCACCGTACGTACAAGTATCACGTACATATCACTTCCGATAAGCTATAATTATCGATGGTTAGAACCTCAACCCACAGAACCACGAAGTGACGGACACAAACTATCCACTGGTGTCCGTTTAGCAAATCATTTACCATGATTTCAATGTCTTACGATTTGTCGAAATTGCCCATCTCAAACCTGCTGCGGCCGATTTCGGACGCGGGCTCGGCGTTGTCCCGTCTTGATGAGCGCATTGCCCGTTCGCCGGTTGGCGAGGGTTTTGTCGAACGCTCCCACTTCACCGACGCCTGCGCTTCGCTGTGGATCGACGGCGAACTGGTCCATCTAGAGGACCTCGTCCTGCACGACGCCACGAAAGATATTCGCACGCCGACCTACGAGCTGACCATCGCCCGCGATGTTTTGCGCACCCGTCGGCGCATCGCCGCGCAGCCACCGGGCTGGGCGCTGTCGCCGGACGGTCTCCGCAGCCTGCGCGGGCAGGCGTGGCCTGCGGCATCAC
>UCOA01000171.1 GCA_900474095.1 Hyphomicrobiales bacterium
CGGCCCACCGAGCCAGCCGGTCAGATATTCGTAGAATTTTTCTTCACTGCCGGAGAGATCGGCCGGATGCACGGCGCGGCAGCGGGCCGCTTCCGGCAGCGTGTCCATCAGCTCGTAAAAGCGATGTGTCAGCGCCCGCACCGTGCTGTCGCCGCCGATCGCATCGTAGAGTGTTTCCGTCTGCGCGTCCGTCATCATACTGTCCTTGATTGTCGCCATTTCTAGCGCAGCGGACTTTCTCGTTCCAATAGTTTTCGCGGCATTGTGAGGGTTGCGGCGATTGATCGCGCCGCGATGCGTGTCCAATGAATTCCTTGACAAACCGTCCAGACGGTATCTTAATAGGACATGTCCATCGCTCATCACCGCCGCAAACAGCCTGAACGCGTTCGTCAGCAATTGCTGGAGGTCGCCGCGCGCCTGTCCCTGGAGCAGGGCGCCGCGGGCGTGACGCTGGATGCGGTGTCGCAGGCAGCAGGCGTCAGCAAGGGCGGATTGCTGCATCATTTCCCCAACAAGATGGCGCTGCTGGAAGGATTGTTCGACGATCTGACCGGCAAGCTCGAGCGGACGATCGCCGAGGAAATGCGCAAAGATGCGGTTGCGCATGGCCGCTTCACACGCGCCTATCTATCCTGTGTCTTTGCGCTGCAGGGCGAGGCCGATGCGCAGGGCTGGCAGGTGCTCACCATCGCGCTTTTGTCCGAGCCGCAATTGCGGGAGCGCTGGCGGCAATGGGTGGCGGATCGGGCCGATGAATATGTCGGGACCGATTCTTCGGCCGGATGCCTGCTTGTGCGGCTTGCCGCCGATGGCCTGTGGCTGGCAGATATTCTCAGGAGCCACGAAATCGATCCGGCGACGCGCCAGATGATGCGGGCGCAGCTGATCGATCTTTCCCAGCAATAACCGGTTGTCGGAGCGCCAGATGAACCCCACCATGCTCTATTCCATGCTCGTGCTTGCCATCGTGTTCGAGGTGCTTGGCACGTCGGCGATGCAGGCGGCCCAGCATTTTACCAGGCTGCTGCCGACGCTGATGATGGTGGTCTGTTACGCCGTCGCCTTCTACTTCCTCTCCTATACGCTAAAGGTTATTCCTGTCGGCATTGCCTATGCGATCTGGAGCGGGCTGGGTATCGTGCTGATCTCGCTTGCCGGCTATCTTGTCTTCGGTCAGAAGCTTGATTTTGCTGCCATTCTGGGACTTGGCCTGATCATCGCCGGGGTTGTCGTGCTCAATCTCTTCTCCAAATCCACCTTCCACTAAACTGTTCCCGGGCGCGGAATTTAGCTTGCAAAAGGGCTCCACCGGTTCTATCGCTTAAAATTGAAAGCGGTTTCAATTTTATTGATTGCTGATCGATGAAACGAGGAAGAGGATTGGTCATGACCATCAAGGCAGTCGTCTGGGGTGAAAACATCCACGAGCAGACAAACGCGGTCGTGCGGGAAATCTACCCGAACGGCATGCACAACACGATCGCTGCGGCGCTCAACACCGATGTCGGCATCGAGGCGACGACGGCGACCCTGCAGGAGCCGGAACATGGGCTGAGCGTCGAGCGCCTGGCAGAGACCGACGTGCTCCTGTGGTGGGGCCACAAGGATCACGGCGCCGTTTCCGACGAGATCGTCGAGCGCGTCGCCAGGCGCGTCTGGGAAGGCATGGGCCTGATCGTCCTGCATTCCGGCCATTTCTCCAAGCCGTTCAAGCGGCTGATGGGCACTCCGTGCGCGCTGAAATGGCGCGAGGCGGGCGAGCGCGAGCGGGTCTGGGTGATCAACCCGCGCCATCCGATCGCCGAGGGGCTGGACGAGAATTTCGCGCTGGAGAACGAGGAGATGTACGGCGAGCAGTTCTCCGTGCCGGAGCCGCTCGAAACCGTGTTCATCTCCTGGTTCGCCGGGGGCGAAGTGTTCCGCTCGGGCCTGACCTGGCGGCGCGGCGCCGGCAACATCTTCTATTTCCGTCCCGGCCACGAGACCTATCCGACCTATCACGATGCCAACGTCCACAAGGTGCTGCGCAATTCCGTGCGGTGGGCCTACAACCCCCAGGGTACTTACAGCGCCATCCACGATGCGCCGAACGTGCCGGTCGAACAGGCGCTGGAGCCGATTGTCGAGCGCGGGCCGAAGCTGCATCAGGCGGGTGAGCAGGGGTACAAGTGATGAAGCCTATTCGTCTCCTCATTCTCGGCACCGGTGGCATGGCCAACACCCATGCCATGAATTTCGCGACCATCAAGGGTGTGCAATTCGTTGCTGCTGTCGATGTCGACCTCGTCCGGGTGCAGGCCTTTGCGCTGCGCCACGCCATCCCGAATACCTTCACCTCGCTTGACGAGGCGATCGCCTGGGGCGAGTTCGACGCGGTCGCCAATGTCACGCCGGACAAGATCCACTATCCGACGACGTTGAAGCTTCTGGTGGCCGGCAAACACGTGCTTTGCGAAAAGCCGCTGGCCGAGGATTATGCCAAGGCCGACGAGATGGCGGCTTTAGCGGAGAAATCCGGTTTGGTGACGATGGTCAACCTGACCTACCGCAACGTCGCGGAAATCCAGAAGGCGCGCCGGATGGTGCTTGCCGGCGAGATCGGCGAAGTGCGCCACATCGAGGCCTCCTATCTGCAAAGCTGGCTGGTCTCCAAGGCCTGGGGCGACTGGGCGACGGAATCGCAGTGGCTCTGGCGGCTTTCGACCAAGCATGGCTCGAACGGCGTGCTCGGGGATGTCGGCATTCATATTCTCGATTTTGCCGGTTATGGCGCGGCAACCGATATCGATCATGTCTTTGCGCGGCTGAAAACCTTCGACAAAGCGCCGGGCAACCGGATTGGCGAGTACGATCTCGACGCCAATGACAGCTTCACGATGACCGCCGAATTCGCCAACGGCGCCATGGGCGTCATTCATGCCAGCCGCTGGGCGACGGGCCATCTCAACGAGCTGCGCCTGCGCATGCATGGTGACAAGGGAGCGATCGAGGTGATCCACACGCCGGACGGATCGACGCTTCGCGCCTGCCTCGGCGAGGACATCGAAAAGGGTATCTGGAAGGATATCGACGCGGGAACCGTGCTCACCAACTACCAGCGCTTCATCGATGCGATCAGGGCTGGCAAGACGCAGGAGCCGGGCTTCCGGCACGCGGCGGATCTCCAGAAGATACTCGATCTTGCCCTGCTCACGGAGAAGGAGCGCCGTGAGCGCGCGGTGTGACGTCAGTCCCGCTTCGCAGCGGCCGTCGAGTTGCGGATGACCAGTTCCACCGGCCAGACCTCGCGGAGCGTCTCGGCCGGTGTTCCCTGCAGAAGCTCCAGCACCATTTCGCCGATCCGCGCACCGGCTGCCCGGATCGAGGACCGCGTCGTCGATAGCGTCGGCACGAGATGGTCGGGGCTGATATAGGGAAAGACGTCGTCATGGGCGATCAGGGAAATGTCCTCGCCGACCTTCATTCCCGCGATCCGGATCGCTCGCATCGCACCAAGCGCCGACATCATCGAGCCGGCAACAACCGCCGTCGGCTTTCGGTCAAGCTTCAGGAAGCCCTGCATTAGCCGGAACCCCATCTCATCGGTGAATTCGCTGTGTCCCGTCAAAGCAGGGTCGATCGCGATGCCGCGCTCGCTCAGAGCGGTCTGGTAGCCCTCCTGCCGGTGCTCGGCGAAAATCCGGCCGCGATAACCGTTGAGCAACGCGATGCGGCGGTGGCCAAGATCGAGCAGATGGCTGGTTGCCTGACGCACCGCGCCGAAATTGTCGATATCCAGCCAGCCGAAATTGCCGCCGGTATTGGTGCGCCCGTGCACGAGGAAGGGCAGGCGCAGAGACGTGAGAAGGGCAATACGCGGATCGTCGAGGAAGGGCGAATGCAGGATGACGGCATCGACGCGCTTGCTGGCGGCCAGCCGCCGATAGGTGGACAACTCTGCCTCCTGCGAATCGACGGTGGAGACCAGGATGTCGATCTCCTCCTGCTGCAACCGCCCGCCCAGTCCGCCCATGAACTCGCTCGTATGCGGCCCGAACTCGCCGCCGCCCTTCAGCACGATGCCGATCGCGCCGACACGGCCAGTCGCAAGGCCGAGCGCGCTGGTGTTCGGTCTGTAACCATATTCGAGTGCGGCTTTCAGCACGCGTTCGCGGGTCGCCTGCTTCACCTCGGGATAACCGCTGAGGGCGCGGCTCACCGTCGTCTGCGAAAGCTCCAGCCGGCTTGCGAACTCCTTGAGGTTCATGCGGGATTTCCTGTTGTCTGCGGCAATAGTTTAGGCTGCTTTACGGCTGCGGCAAAGAGGTGATGCCCGGCACGCCTTCGCGGATACGCCGAGAGTAGTCCGGTGCCGTGTCCGCGGCCTGCGCCCGTGCACTGATCGCTCCACCTTCGCGCAACTGCTCAAGCGTGAAGCCTGGCATGAAGCCGTTCACGTCCACGATATAGGCCGGCAGATAGCCCGAGAACAGCAGGCGGTAGTCAACCGGCAGTCCGGGGACGATGCGGCTGACCATCGCAAAGACGATCGTCGTGCAGTTGGCCGTGATCGTGTTGTAGAAGCGCGGCGTTTCGACGAGGTCATTCGCCTCGTCGACATAGGCCATGAACAGCGAGCGCATCGCCGGTTTGCGCATATTGACGCGGTAGAGATAGACGTCCTCTTTACGGATATTGGTTCGAACCCGGACGATGTCGCGCTCGTCGGCGGCAATCACGCTGGTCTCGAACTCCTTGAAGAAACCGCCGATCTCCGAAAAACTCTCGTGCTTCTCCTTGCGGATTTCCACCGAGAAGGTGACGAAATTGCCGTCCTCGAAGCCGAAGGAGATCAGCGTATGGGCGATCGCCGGGCTCGCCCAGTAAGAGAGAAGCAGATCGACCGAGGCTAGCTTGTCGAGATCGTAGGTGCGGTTTTCCCAACGTACCGTGTAGTCGGTCGATGTCCGCCAGTCGAAATTCCGCACATTGGCGAGCGTCACTTCCGGACCGTTGACCACGCCCGGGGTCATCTGCCCGACTTCGTCGGCCCAGTCGCGGTCGTTGCTGGCCGCTATCGAGCCCCACCAGAAGAGCAACGCGGCAATCAACACCGGATAGCCCAGCGCGGCAAGCCGCGAGCGCCAGCGCAGATAGGCAAAGAGCACTGCCAGCGAGACGACGACCCAGAGGGCAGCGGCTGCGAACCTGACGGGCGAAGCGCCGGGAGCCTGATAGAAGAGGGCGACTGCCCCCCAGGCAGCAAAGCCCAGGATGGCGAGCGTGGACACGGCGCGCACGATGGCGCCGAGCAGGTGAAAGCGGGGACGTTCTTGCTGCCCGGTCATTGCACGCCAGCGATCGCGCGAGGCGGCCCCTTGATGTTCCGAGGCTGCAGATCAGCAGTCATCGTTGAAACCCCCGTTGTGAACAGCAAGCCCATGCCAGATTTTCGAGCAGCATGACACCCTATTTTGAATTCCCGCTGTTTTTCGGATCCCAAAATTAGCTGTTTCTTGCGTAGAGAAATCCGTTTACTGTGATGTAAGTCTTTATTCCAAAAGCATTTTCAGAGTGTTGAATTTTGTCGATGCCACATTGTTATTCGCCGTGCGATTCACTAGCATCATGTTCTTGACCACCTGGACAAAAATGGGCTTCCGCCCATCGGGACATCAGGCAGGACGGGAACTTTTGAATGCAGGCGGTTTTCGACGGGCACAATGACGTGCTGCTGCGGCTTTGGAGCAATGCCAAGAACGGCGCCGATCCGGTTCATGAATTTGTGAACGGAACGGGTGAAGGCCACATTGACGGCCCCCGCGCCAAGCGAGGCGGTCTTGCCGGCGGTCTCTCGGCGATATACATCCCGTCCGATCATCTGGTGCTGAAAACGCCGGACGCGAATGGCCATTACAACACGCCGCTGTCCGAGCCGCTGCAGCGGCAGCCCTCTCTCGACATCGCGCTCGAATTCACCGCCATCGCCTTGCGGCTGGATCGCGCTAGGGCCTGGAAACTCTGCCGCTCGACGGCAGATATCAGGGCTGCAATAGAGCAGGGCATCTTCGCAGCCGTGCTTCATATGGAAGGCTGTGAGGCGATCGGGGCCGATCTCGCGGCCCTCGAGACATTCTACGCCGCCGGATTGCGCTCGCTCGGGCCAGTCTGGAGCCGCCACAACATCTTCGGCCACGGCGTGCCCTTTGCCTTTCCGATGAGGCCGGACACCGGGCCAGGTCTGACCGATGCCGGCTTTAACCTCGTGCGCGAATGCAACCGCCTCGGCATAGCGATCGACCTTGCCCACATCACTGAAAAGGGTTTTTGGGATGTGGCGGCAACGACCGAGCAGCCGCTGATTGCCAGCCACTCCAACGTGCATTCGCTGACCACCGTCGCCCGCAACCTCACCGACCGGCAACTGGATGCTATCCGCGATAGCAAGGGGCTGGCAGGGCTCAACTATGCGACGACGATGCTGCGGCCCGACGGCCAGGAAAATGCCAGGACGCCGCTCTCCGACATGGTCCGCCATGTCGACTACATGGTCGAGCGCATGGGCATCGATTGCGTGGCGCTCGGATCGGACTTCGACGGTGCCACCATCCCAGAAGAAATCGGCGACGCGGCGGGCAATCAGAACCTGATTGCCGCTCTCAGGGCTGCCGGATATGGTGATGCCGAACTCACGAAATTGTGCCGGGAAAACTGGCTGCGCGTTTTGGCTCAAGCCTGGCACGAAGCCGCTTGAACCGAAAACAAAGGCCCGCATGGGCTTAAAAAAAAGAGGGAACGGAACGATGATGTACTCACTGAACAAGCATGTCCGAATGTTGACGGCCGGTGCGGCCCTGTCGCTGATCCTCATGTCGGGTGCGCCCGCTTTCGCCGAGACGCCGGCCGATACCCTGGTCGAGGGCTGGGCGATCGACGACATTATCACCATGGACCCTGGCGAAGCCTTCGAACTCTCGACGGCGGAAGTCACGGCCAACACTTACAGCTATCTCGTGCGGCTTGACCTCAACGACACCTCCAAGGTCGTCGGTGATCTCGCCGAAAGCTGGACGGTTTCGGAGGACGGCCTGACCTATACGTTCAAGCTCAAGCCCGGCCTGAAATTCGCCTCCGGCAACCCCGTTACTGCTGAAGACGTTGCCTATTCCTTCGAGCGCGTTGTGAAGCTCGACAAGAGCCCCGCCTTCATCCTCACCCAGTTCGGCCTGACGGGCGACAATATCACCGAAAAGGCGAAAGCGACCGATGAAGGCACCTTTGTCTTCACCGTCGACAAGGCCTATGCGCCGAGCTTTGTCTTGAACTGCCTCACCGCGACCGTCGGGTCGGTCGTCGACAAGAAGCTGGTGCTCGAGCATGTCAAGGCCGTCACGCCGTCCGATGAATACAAATACGACAACGATTTCGGCAATGAATGGCTGAAGACCGGCTATGCCGGCTCCGGCGCCTTCAAGATGCGTGAGTGGCGCGCCAACGAAGTGGTTGTGATGGAGCGCAACGACAATTATTACGGCGAGAAGACACCGCTCGCTCGCGTCATCTACCGCCATATGAAGGAAAGTTCCGGCCAGCGCCTCGCACTCGAAGCCGGCGATATCGATGTGGCGCGCAATCTTGAGCCGGGTGATTTCGACGCCGTTTCGAAGAATGCCGATCTCGCTACCACCAGTGCGCCAAAAGGTACCGTTTACTATTTCAGCCTCAACCTGAAGAATCAGAATCTCGCCAAGCCGGAAGTGGCGGAAGCCTTCAAGTATCTGGTCGATTATGATGCGATCGGTTCGACCCTGATCAAGGGCATCGGCGAGATCCACCAGACGTTCCTGCCCAAGGGCGTTCTCGGCGAACTCGATGAGAACCCCTACAAGCTCGATGTCGCCAAGGCCAAGGAACTGCTGGCCAAGGCCGGTCTAGCCGATGGCTTCTCGGTGACAATGGACGTCCGCAACACGCAGCCGATCACCGGCATTGCCGAATCCGTCCAGCAGACGCTCGCCCAGGCCAACATCAAGATGGAAATCATTCCAGGCGATGGTAAGCAGACTCTGACCAAGTACCGCGCCCGCACGCACGACATCTATATCGGCCAGTGGGGGCAGGATTACTTTGATCCGAACTCGAATGCCGAGACCTTCACGGTCAATCCGGACAATTCCGACGAAGGAAAGGTGAAGACGCTCGCCTGGCGGAACAGCTGGGACGTACCGAAGGAATGGACGGAACAGAGCAAGGCTGCCCTGCTTGAGAAGGATGCGACCAAGCGCGCCGAGATGTACAAGGATCTTCAGAAGAAGGTGCTCGCAAACAGCCCGTTCGTGATCATCTTCCAGCAGACGGAGGTCGCCGGCTATCGCGGCACTCTGAAGGGCTTCAAGCTCGGACCGAGCTTCGACACCAACTACGTCTTCAACGTTTCCAAGGAATAGGCCGGAGACGGCCGATGACCCTTCCTGAAACCACACAACTGGCCGGGCGCAAACGCGCCCGCGCCAATGGCTGGG
>UCOA01000153.1 GCA_900474095.1 Hyphomicrobiales bacterium
GCAGGCAATGCCTGTGCCGCCGGTGTCGATGCCCTCGAGTTCTCAGGGGGGTGACTTGGTCCATCACAAACCGGGCCACCGTGGCGGTCCGCCGCACGCACGTAGCTACAGCAGCCCTCGTTACAGTGCCGGCCCACACTACGGTAATTTCAATGGCTACCGGGGCTACCGCTACCATCGGGATGGCTACCGTCGGCACAACGATGGCTGGTGGTATCCGCTGGCCGCATTCGGAGCGGGATTGGCCCTCGGCGGAGCGATCGCGTCGCCCCCGCGCAGGGCCTACTCGGACGCCAGTTCGGCCCATGTCGAATGGTGCTACGCGCGCTATCGTTCGTATCAAGCCTACGATAACACGTTCCAGCCGTATTATGGGCCGCGCCAGGAGTGCATTTCACCGTACTATTGATCCGAGGCGCTATCGAGACGGAGTTTGCGCAGCGCCTGTAGACCGGGTTGTCACGATCGATGATCGCTCTGGCTGCACTGCCTCCTTCGCCGCGCGCATGAACCGCTGGGCAGCCGTGTAGCTGATGCCGCTCTTATCCTCGATCCATGGCATGAAATGACCATTGGGCAGTTGCGTCTTGACCGCGAGGATTTCCCGGCCGGAGTTGGACCGTTCTCGCCTCTGATAACCGCTCATAGGCGCGTGGAAGGCCAGGAGAGGGCGTAGCCGTCCGATCGGTCCACGTGCCATTCGATGGCGCCGTTCTAGCCACGCAAGTTCATGTTTGGCCTAGAGAAACCTAAACGGATGGAAATATTAACAGCAGGGGCGTGGGTTCGGATCATTTCAATGCGAGCAATTGAGACGCCGCAATTGGCCCCGAAGCGGTCATTTCGGTCGTCGCTATTCATCAGTTTCGGCGAGCATTGCGTGGCGCGACCGCAGATCGGCATAGCTTCGACTACAGTAAATGACGCAAGCGCTGTGTCTCCGTCGATCAGTAGAGCGAGTTCCTGCGCCCGTTGCCGCGGCGACGGAATGACCGCTTGTCAAGGAGGTCGACACCGTGACGCAACGCCCCTTGCGACGCTCGGCAATTGCGCTCACCGGATGGCCAGGCAGATCAGCGAGCTCTAATGCGAGACGCGCCGCGTTGGGGCACGGCCGATCATGTGAGCTTGCCCTGGAGGCCGAGGTCAAACCTTCGTAGGACTTGCGAAGGGGGGCTATTAGCGTCGCCAGAAGGTCCGGTGCGGGGCGAGGAGCTCGTCCTCGAGCTCGGGGAAGGGGCCAACGACCTCGATCGGTTTCTGGCCGGAGGCGAGGACCGTACGCGCCGCGAGGCTCATGGTCGGGTTGTCTGGGTGGTCGCCAGTCTCCGCGAGGAGCTTCGCCTCCTCGAAACCATAGACCAAGCGGCCGATATTCGCCCAATAGAGCGTCCCGGTGCACATGGCACAGGGCTCGCCGGTCGAGACCAGCGTGCAGGTCCACAGGAAATCCGCCGGATAGGCCGCCGCGGAGCGCCGGCTGAGCTCGGTCTCGGCGTGACGCACGGTGTCAATATTGCCCTGGCGCATCAGGATGCGGTCGTCTGAGTCGACCAGCACGCAGCCGAAAGGATGATGACCATGCACTGCGGCCTCGCGTGCGACTTCATTGGCAGCGCGAAGGTGGGCGAGCATCTGATCGTGGGTCATGGTCGGTCGCTCCTGAGCGTCGTGAAAGACACCGATTAAAACCAGCTCTATTGCTGCGGCGGAGAACAGCGCCGAGTGACAGTCAAATGGAGCCTTACTCCCGCACAATACCGCTTTCAGCAATCCCTGCCGGAAGCGAGCGTGCCGGTATCGTCGAACTCCATCAGGCGAGAGTAGCCGACGATGTCCGTTGCCATAACGACAGCAAGTCGCCGTTTGATGCGCTCGTTCGTCATCACGCTCCCCACGTGCGAAATGCCATTTTAGCTTGTTCTCATCGTAATCGGAAGGCGCTGTGAGGCACTTTCGAAGCCGCGATCGGGGATCGCATTTCTTTCAGGTTCGATTCGATGACGACAATCCCCTCGACATCTATTCGTAGCGCAGACCTGCCTCCAACAGTCCCTCATAAGCCCCCTATTTCGCTGCTTGATAGCCGACATTCAGCGCGTTTCTGCCCTATAGCTGCTTTCCCGGGCCGATTTCCCGACAACCAGCTCAATTTCGGCTGATCGGCCAAGATCGTGATCTTGGTAGCAATAGCCAAAGTAACTGTTGTATATTAGCGACCTGCCATTTTTGCCGAGTCTCGTCGTCACGGCTCGGGAGCCTGGATCGATGACTTCCCCGAGATCAAGGAGCTGCTCCCATGAAGCTTACCGATTTCAAAGCCCTGACGTTCGACTGCTACGGCACGCTCATCGACTGGGAAACAGGCATGGTAGAGGCGCTCAAACCGCTGACAAGTAAGGTCGAACGGAAGCTCTCGCGCGACGAGATTCTGGCGGCGCATGCGCGCCATGAATCCTCGCAACAGGTCCAAACACCGGCCAAGCTCTATCGCGATCTGTTACCGGTGGTGTACCGCCGCCTCGCGGAAGAATGGGACGTTACGGTCGGTTGGGACGAGTGCGTCGCCTACGGGCGCTCCGTGAAGGATTGGCCGCCTTTCTCCGATTCTGCCAGCGCACTTCAATATTTGAAGCGATATTATAAGTTGGTGATCCTCTCGAACGTGGACAATGAGACCTTTGCCGCAAGCAACGAAAAGCTGGAAGTGAACTTCGACGCGATCTACACGGCCGAGGACATCGGCTCTTACAAACCATCCGGCCGCAATTTCGATTACATGCTTGCAAAGCTGGAGTCGCTTGGCATTCAGAAGCACGAAATCCTGCACACGGCGGAAAGCATGTTCCACGATCACGGCCCTGCGAACAAACACGGCTTGGCTTCCTGCTGGATCTACCGTCGCTATGATCAGGAGGGGTTCGGAGCAACCATCGAGCCGGGTCGGATGCCGAAGTATGACTTTCGCTTTAACAACATGGCCGACTTGGCCAACGCACATCGGAAAGAATTGAAAGACTAAGTGCGTACCAAGGCGCCGCCAGTCAGAGGTTTTGTCTAAACGGGACGCATTTCCAGCCCATCAACGAGCACAATTGGGACAAACGGCGGCAAACCTAGAAGGAATGACCAGCAATGCCTCCAGATTCTGCACCCCATGAATATTATTGGATCTCATTGTATTTCTCGCCTGACCAGGATTTTGTTGGCTACGAGGGCGAACGAATGATTGGCAGAGTGACGCTAGAGGGACGCCTGGGAACCGAAGGAGCCTGGAGGTGGTCGACTCTCGGTGGGCCCCAGTTTGACGTCCAACAAGGTTATGCGGCGACCAAGGAACTTGCCGTCACGGCAGTCGAAAATCTTGATCAAGCAATGATGGACGGCCTTTTCAGGTAACGAGCTCAAGCCAGCGGTCTCAGTGTATCGAGCTGCTCCGGCTCTGCTCCGCCGGGGCGCTAAACGCCCTGAAACAATAGCAAACTATCTCGCGTCATCACTATCGCAGCAACCCTCCTATGGATAACAAACCTGGCAGGCAAAATACGACAGATCATTGCGGGAAGCTTTACCCGGATGATCAGCCGGAGGGAAACCCCATCCGTTGACCGCGCAAAGCGGCAAGGGTTGAACCGCCCTGCACTGATGGATGGCTGTGTATCTTTGCCCCATCCGTGATGATGATTTCCCGCATATTGCCAATATATTAGGAAATATTAATGTTTGATCTCCGATCCGAGTACCGCCACCTGGGATCGGCGGGAGGTTTTACCTTTTCCCCGAGACTAAGCCTCCGTAGGTCGCCACCACCATATGTGGACAGAAGCGACGGGGCCCGGGTTATCCTCGCAACTAGCCCGGGCCTGTCACTCATGGCGCCTTTCGCTTACGACGCCGTTGGAAGGAGAACAATATATGAGACGGCATCGCAGTCGCGGCAATGCTTGTCGCGCTGACTTCGTCCACACCCTCCGACGCGGAAACGCGCAGGCAACCCGGCACAACGACATCATCACCGCGAAAGCAGATGTGCGACTTTGTTCTCAATTCCTGTGTGAGCGATTGCTACGAGGTCCTTGGCACAGAACAACAGGCAACGAGGACCTGCACGACGAATTGCACTAACCAATACAGTAGGTGCAAGAGGACAGGAAAAATCTAGAATCGAACTTTTCTGAATTTGCATTGGCCGATCAGGGCGCGCACTTGCGTCACCAGCGGTCGCTATTCGCCCGCTGCGTTACTATGTGATTTTTACGATGACGTTGCCGATCGTTCCCTGCTCGACAGCCTCATGCGCGGCGGCGGTTTCGGTGAGCGGGGATGTCGGACCGATGCGGGCAACGACCTTGCCGTGTTCGAGGGCGGTGGTGATGCCCGCCACTGCACGATCGCGCTGTTGCGCGTCGAGTTGATAGACCAAGAAAAAGTTCGCCGGCGCATCAAGCATCAACTGACGCTGCTCGTGGGGCATTCATCCGGCCGATGAGGTGCTGGGTTTCTATGGTCAGGACAGCGCCGTCACATTGACCGGGAAAGCTGGCACCGGTTTTGTCGAGAATCCGTTTGGCTTTCATATGGGGACATTGGCAAAAAACGCCCCGCGCCTGATGATGGAGGTCGGATTTGGCGTCTCGAAGCCATCAAAGCGGCGTTATCACGGCGAACCCGTTGTCCGGTGAGCTCGGTGGCAACTGAAAGCCACCGCCGAACGATTGCACGGATCAACTGGCTGTTTTTGCGGCATTCCTAAGAAACATTCAGCCGGGCGTTGACGCGGGCTGTAGTGTGTAGCCAAGCGACTTTGCCCTTCGCTCGAGATTGTTGAGGACGCGTCGGCGGTAACTCTCCTCGTAATAGGAGGCTCCCGGATCGCTGTATTCCATACCGTGACGCAGCGTATTGTAGAACAAGACGGCGATTTTGCGGGCGGTGGCGGTGACCGCCTTGGCCTTGCCAACCCGTGCGGACAAACGCCGATAGAATGCCCCCAACGCGGTCTCAGTGCGCCCGACCCCAACTGCGGCAAGCCGCAGTAGTGCCGCGGCCCGGCTGCCAGATCGTCGGGTTCGTGAGGACAACACCTTGCCGCCGGAGATTTTGTTGCTTGGTGAGAGGCACAGCCAGGAGGTGAAGTGCTTGGCATTGGGCCAGGCCGAGAGATCGGTTCCGCACTCTGCGACCAATTTGAGCGCCAGATAAGCCCCGAGCCCATGAATCTGGGTGACGTCGCAACCAAGCAATGCTTGCAGTGCGGCGCGAACATCGAAGGCTGGGCTATTGGATTGCTTCTTCGTTGTCCCTACGAGCGGCAGTTTGCCAGCAGGGCCGGACGAGACCTTCCGCAGCCGTTTCAAGACGGCCTCGATGCGCACGTCACAGAGCGCCACCTTGGCTTGGTAGACGTCGTACAACTCCAGCGCCTGGGTCAGGGCAAAGATGTGCTCTTCGCGATCATTGCCAACGAGCGCCTGACGGATCGTCTCGGCAGATGCTCGGCAGCGCGGATGGCGATGGGTCGATAGAACCATGGGGTCGCGCTCCCCGGCCACAATCGCACGGATGATCGCCATGCCGGTTGCACCGGTGATGTCTGTCACCACGTGGTGGAGTTGCAGATTCATTTGCGTCAGCGCCTTTTGCATGTGCTGGATGTGCGAGGCGGCATAATCCAGCAAACGTTCACGCTGGCGCAGATAGGCGCGCATGACTGCAACTTCGCCCTTCAGCCGGAAGCTGGCCCTGAGCAATCCATACTCATGCAAACGCTGCAGCCATTGGGCATCGCTGATATCGGTCTTGCGGCCCGGCACATGCTTGGCATCGCCGAGCGTTGACCAATATGACGTCGAAGCCGCGCTGGTCGAGTATCTCGAAGACAGGGATCCAGTAGACCCCCCGTGGACTCCATCGCGACCGTGCGCACGCCGCACTGCTTAAACCAGTCCGCCAACCGATGCAGATCGTCGGTGAAGGTTCCAAAACTGCGGACCGGCTCGGAAAACTTGTCGGGCCTGACTGCGGCTACGTGCAAAGTCGCGCCGATGTCGATTGCAGCCGCATCTGGGTGTGTAGGGGAAATATCACGCTTGCTGCGACACTTCTTTGTTCCAGACATGGCAGGCTTCTCCTATTCGTTGACGAATGGAGGGGCTGGGCTGTGCCAAAAGATCAAATTCCTAAACGGGATCGCCGCAAAACGACGTCGCCACTCTCAAGTGCGCAGCAACCCATGGACCACGTTATGTGACGGGGTTAGATACCACCAAAATTCCAACGGCCGCTCCCCTCCAGCGCCCACACTAGCATACCGTTTCTAATCCCCGCAGGCGGGACACCGACCCGCGACTGGTTATGGAGCAAGTGCCACAAGATTGAACCTGACATCGGACCAGCGTCCTGTCTCAGTGAGGTATTCGATCAAGCTGCGGCGGAGGAACGTCTTTTAGCCTCTCACCCATCCAATCTTGAGGAAGGTTATCGACCAGGAGGTCGGTCGCTTCGTAGGCGGTTTCTCGGGTGCCGCTCGCAACGATGCAGGCTTGATCTTCCTCACTTGGACGCCCTTGTCGAAAAAAGTCGTAAATGAGGACCCAGCTTTTGTCGCGATACATCAAGAAGTGACGGATCGTTTCGCCCTGCTTGCCACGATTGCTGTTGTTCACGATAGCTTTCTTTTCACCCATTACACTTACAATGTAGTTCCAGACGACATCTGATCGACCACAAACCATTCTCAGCTTAGCGGTTAGCACAGAAGAGCCAGCCCGCGGCTCTGCATTTAGAGAAAAAATGGTGTTTACAACAGTGATCAATATACAAAGCGCAATGCGCTTGTCGGAAGCTAGACGCATACGTCCAAGCATTGGTTGACGGGTTAGCATGTTTTCCTCAAAAGCCCGTGATGGGACTACTGAGGCATCTTAATCTATTTCATAATATCTTATTCTACTAATATAAAACCAGTCGTTGTGGCACTTGCTCCATAATGCCGTGTTTTTGCGTAGCTGTAAGACTGTTCTCGCCTATTTCACTTGGTGTGGTCTCAGCGGACAGATCTCTCACGTGCACCGCAATTCTCTCGTCGGGTATTGTTCCGGTCCGAGATAGCCAAAAGGTAGAGCGGACCGAAACAGTCCCACGCGCGCCGACCTCGAGGGCGCTAACGAGATTGCTGCCGGTGTCAACACTTCCTCGATGGCAAAATGCCACAGATAGTTGGGTAACGCCTTACCTACCGATGATCAGCGGATGAGGAAAACCCATCCAGTCGACAGCGCGAAGCGACGAGGGTTAGCACGCGCTTCGGGAGCGCCCGCCCGATGGATGATACACCTTGCACTTCTTTGCATATTGCCAAGATATTAGAAGCGACTAACTTTTAGTACCCGATCCAGATACCGCCATTTGAATCGGCAGGAGGTTTTACCTTTTCCCCGAGGACAAGCCTCTGATAGTCGTTGCCACCATACGTGGAAAAAGACGACTGGGGGCCCGGGTTATCCTCGCAACTAGCCCGGGCCTCACACGCATGGCGCATGCGGAGGAGTTCAGCTATGCCCGCTTACCTAATTGCTGATG
>UCOA01000187.1 GCA_900474095.1 Hyphomicrobiales bacterium
GGCGGCCTGCAGACCATCGAGATCAAGCTGCCGGCGGTCGTCACCACCGACCTCAGATTGAACGAGCCGCGCTATGCCTCGCTGCCGAACATCATGAAGGCGAAGAAGAAGCCGCTCGACAAGAAGACGCCTGCCGATTTCGGCGTCGACACGACCGCCCGCCTCAAGGTCCTGAAGACCGAGGAGCCCTCGGGCCGCAAGGCCGGCATCAAGGTCAAGTCGGTCGCCGAGCTGGTCGACAAGCTCAGACACGAAGCCGGCGTCCTCTAAGGTCCAGGAAAAGGGAGACTAAAATCATGGCCATTCTTCTTCTGGCAGATCACGACAACGCAACCCTGTCCGACCAGACCGCCAAGGCGCTGACGGCCGCTTCCAAGATCGCCAGTGGGACTGGAAGCGACGTACATGTGCTGGTGGCCGGCAAGGGCTCACAAGCCGCGGCCGACGCCGCCGCCAAGCTTTCCGGCGTCTCCAAGGTGCTGCTCGCCGAAAGCGACGACCTTGCCAACAACCTCGCCGAGCCGCTCGCAGCCCTGATCGTGTCGCTGGCAGGCAGCTATGACACCATCCTCTCGGCCGCCACGTCGGTCGGCAAGAACGTGCTGCCGCGCGTTGCCGCGTTGCTCGACATCGCCCAGATCTCGGAGATCACCGAGGTCGTCTCGGCCGACACGTTCAAGCGGCCGATCTATGCCGGCAACGCCATCCAGACGGTGCAGACAACCGAGGCCAAGAAGGTCATCACCGTGCGCACGGCCTCCTTCGCCTCGGCTGCAGAAGGCGGCTCGGCATCGGTCGAGACCATCTCGGCGGCAGCCAATCCCGGTCTCTCGACTTTCGTCAAGGATGCGCTGTCCTCGTCGGACCGTCCGGAACTGACCTCGGCCAGGATCATCATCTCCGGCGGCCGGGCGCTCGGTTCGTCGGAAAAATTCCAGCAGGTCATCCTGCCGGTCGCCGACAAGCTCGGGGCTGCCGTCGGCGCAAGCCGCGCCGCCGTCGACGCCGGTTATGCCCCGAACGACTGGCAGGTCGGACAGACCGGCAAGGTGGTGGCGCCGCAGCTCTACATCGCGGTCGGCATCTCCGGCGCCATCCAGCACCTCGCCGGCATGAAGGAC
>UCOA01000190.1 GCA_900474095.1 Hyphomicrobiales bacterium
GATGACGCCCTACGCCCCGATCGTGGGGCTTGATTCCGGCCGCGAGCACCTGAAGGCGCTTCTGCCTCGTAGGGTCCGTCGTGCCTTTCAGATGCGTGAGCCGGTTCATGACATTTACGGACGGATCGCCGCTCGCGCCGGGCAAATGATCGGCTAGCCCGGAAGTGCACGGACGGCGGGCGGACGGCATCTTGGACTAGTGATGCCGCGCCGTGATCCCTGCCACCCAACGGATGAGTGGTGGGGTAAGGCGCGTTTGTTCCTTACCGGCCTTAGGAACAAACGCGTCTGACTTATGTTCTCCTTTTAAAGGAGATCGTCATGAAAACCCCCACATTCGAAACGCCTTCCGATCGGTGGTCCCAGTTACAGCGCCGAACTGCGAAAGGCCATGGATCACTCAATCGCCCATTTGATCGGCGTGTTCACTGCAGCTGGATGGGACAAGTGGGAAACGCTCAAAGCCTTGACCAAGGTCGTTTGTGACCACGCCTCGCCTATCAAGAGCACCGACAATCCCCGACATCGAGACGGCGGGAATCAACTGGCTCAGGCCAGTCACCGTCACGGGCGGCGACCGAGGGGCGGCGACAAGGTGACGGTGTCCGAGACGCTGGAGCTGCCTGGTGGAGTTGCGCCCGCGTGGATATTGACGAACACGGGGGCGAGCGATGAAGCCGGCCACGGTCACTATGCCCACAATGCCGGCGGCGTGGACGAATGGTCTCTGACCTGGACAAAGCTGGATTCGTAGGGGCGGAAACGCGGGCCCGGGCAACCCGGGCCCGCGTTACCTTTTCAAGTTATTGGACGATTTCAACCACGGCGCGGGTCTTCGGATTGACGAGCACCCGCTTGTCGTTGACGATCACATAACCATAATCGGGCTGGTCGGGGATCGTGTGGATCTCGACCGTGTCCGGTAGCGCCGTGCCGACTGCCAGATCGCCTTCAAACGTGACCGATGGTGTTTTCTGCTCCAGAGGTTCTGACTTCGCCGGGAACGGTGACGGTCGCCGTCTGCGCAACTGCCGCTCCGCCGAGCGACAGGAATACGGCAACAGCAGGGATGATCAGTTTCTTCATATTTCCTCCTGGATTTTCCATGCGCCGTTACAACGATGCCGGCCAGAACATGGTTCCAAGAAAGTAGCGTGTGTACCGCTACCGCGGCTCTCACAGGACGGGCCCCGCTGTTGGAAAACAGCGGGGCCCAAAGGTTTAGGTTATGAAACTCCCAGAACCCACATGATCAACAAATGAGCAACGCCGAAAATACTCCCTGGTTCCGGTGCCATCGAATCACAATCGATGAAAGGCGGGATTTGTGTCGTTACCGAAAGATCCGAGCCCCGCTTGCAATTAACTATCCCCAGGCCCCCACTCATCGCGCCTTTTGGTTCCGATGCGGTTGGGAGGAACACCTCAACCTACCCACTTGTGTCAATCCAAGTTGCTCACGCAGATGCCGGCAATCCTCCTACATGCGCACGGCCGCGTCGGCATAACGCTGCCTCCGCCGCCGGCGAAGCTGATGCCAGTCGCACGATGGAACAAGTTCCGGCGCCGGCCATTTGTCCTCCATGAAAACTGCTCTGCCGATATCGCTGCTCGCTCTGGCCATCTCCGTTGGCGGTACGACGGTGCGGGAACTACGCCCCGAAGCAATCGATAGCGCTTCGATTGCTTCCATCGGGCGAGAGGCGCCCGCGCCCGCAGATCCCGACCCAGCGATCGTCCGTCTTCAGGTCCTGCTCGACCGTGCGGGTTCGTCTCCAGGCGTGATCGATGGCTTGTATGGCGAGAACCTCATCAAGGCGGTGGCTGGCTTTGAGGCCATGAACAGCCTTCCTGTTGATGGGAGGCTTGACCAGGAAGTCGTCGCCCGCTTGGAAGGCCATGCCCCCATCGTTGCAAGCTACGTGGTCTCGGCAGAGGATGCTACGGGTCTCGTTGACAGGATACCTGAAGACTATGGCGAGAAGGCAAAGATGGAGAGCCTCGGATATACCAGCGTTGCGGAGAAGCTATCCGAGCGGTTCCACATGGATATGGATCTTTTGAAAGCGCTCAATCCAGTTTCGCAGTTCGTGCCTGGCGATACAGTGTGGGTCGTGAACCCTGGTCCTCCGAGGAAAGGAAAGGTCACGAGGATCGAGGTCAACAAAAAGGCAGGGCAGGTGCTGGCCTATGCCGAGAACGGATCACTGCTTTCTGTGTACCCCGCGACGATCGGAAGTGAAGACAATCCGGCGCCGTCGGGCAGGCACAAGGTCAAGGGCGTCGCGAGGATGCCGGTATACAGGTACAACCCCAAGCTCAACTTCAAGCAGGGAAAGAATGACAAGATCCTGACGATTCCAAAAGGGCCAAACGGTCCGGTCGGCAGCGTTTGGATCGACCTGACCGAACCGACTTATGGACTACACGGGACACCTGAGCCTAAGCTTATCGACAAGGTTGGATCGCACGGTTGCGTGCGGTTGACGAACTGGGATGTGGAAGAGCTGGCCGGTATGGTCAGGCCAGGAGTCCGGGTGGACTTCGTCAGTCGAAGGTCGGCCGTTCTGAGGTGAGAATTATTTTGACTTCAAAGTTTTTGCTCGAAAGCGCATGATGTCATTGTCTCGGGACGATCCACGATACATCGCGGCTGGGACGTCAAGTGCTGTCGCCCTATCGGAGGAACGAACATCTCACCTTATACTGGGGCCATCGCCCCTGTGTCGGTTGAAATGCTGAGGTAGTGCTTATCGATGGATATGCTCGTCGGGCATCAAACCGAAAGCACCAAAGGCGAGGAACAGCCCCCACCATCGACTTGCTGAGTCTCGGTCGTTGAGGCTGATGTTCTTCCCGCTGGTCGTGATCGATGTCGGGCTCAGCGACAATCATACCGACCATCAGAATGCCGTCGACGCGATGCTCCTGACCGGCACTCCTGAGCTCGATAGGCGCGACGACGCAGTTCGGAGAGCAGTCGAGAAACTGCAGGTCGCGGCTTGCTTCGCAGAGTATTCCGCTTTCTCGAAGATACAGAACGAGAGCACGAAACCGGGTAATTTTCGTCAATGGATTTGAGGCTATGGTCGCCACTTTCGTCGACATAGATGATGAAGTTGCTGAAGCTCATCCCCTTTGTTTAGCTGAGTCGCTCAAAGGGTTCCATAATGGCGGCGTCATCCGTTCATATCCTTCAAGGCGAGCAATTGCAACGCAGAACGCTATTTGGCCCTGATCAAGGTCTTCATGGAAAACGGCGACAGTCTAACTCATGATGACATCGTAGCCCAAAACGCGCCGGGAGGTGTGAGCGATAAGGAGACATCATGAAGGTGGGTATAATTCGCGTCGGCCAATCGGAAATACGTTGGTCCGGGATGCCGTCTGTTATATCCTCGGGATAATGTCGACCGATCCCGAGACAAACGATCTACTCTTCGAGCGTTTCGTCGTCGGGAGCGCGCCGATCGAGTTTGGTGGCAGCGGCGCGACCGATGCCTGTCGAGCGCTTGATATGGCCGCTCAGCGATCATTACTGCGCCCTCACAAACGCAAGGCTGCCGTAGGGGATTTCTTCACGCGGGCCGCGTTCTGGGTGAAGAACGACAGGGCCGGAAACACCAGCCCGGCGATGGCGGGCACGAACCCGCCGTCACAGGCGTTGATGTCCGCCAGATCTGATACCTTAAGCCCATATCGCAGCTACGGAGCGGTGGCCGAGGCCGGGCGACAACGGAGGCGACTTTGAGAAGCAGTTTCGGTGGCTCCAGCCTCTACTCCATCTCCCCGTCCTCTCCGTCTCGGACGCCGACGCTCACCGCCGTTCTCGCCGTAGTAGCGATCCTCTACTTCGCCAAGGAAGTGCTGCTTCCCCTCGCCATTGCCGTGCTCCTTACCTTCGCCTTGGCTCCGATTTCCTCCCGCCTCAGGCGGTTCGGGCTCCCCCGCGTGCTGGCCGTTATTGCGACCGTAGTCATGGCCTTTGTTCTCCTGATCCTGTTCGGGCTCGTAGTGGCCGGCCAGGTGGCCGAGGTCGCCCAGAATGTTACTGCATACCAGGGCAACATCATCGCCAAGATCCGTGCCCTCCAGGAGAGCGGGACCGACAACGCCATAATCCGCCGGCTGACCGCCGTCGTGGAACGCGTGGGGCGCGAACTTAATGAAACGCAAGCCGGCGCGGCGGGGGCGCAGACGGCGTCATCTCCACGCGAGCCCATCCTTGTTGAAATCTTCGCGCCAAGCCGTCCGATCGAGACGCTCGTCCGCCTGATCGGCCCTCTGATCGGTCCCATCGCTTCCTTCGGTCTCATCATTGTCGTCGTAATCTTCATGCTCCTGGAGCGCGAAGAGCTTCGCGACCGCTTCATCAGATTGGTGGGGTACGGGGACCTGCATCGAACCACGGAAGCGCTACAGGAAGCAGGACGCCGGGTAGGCCAGTACCTTCTCATGCAGCTCGTGGTGAACTGCGCGTATGGAATTCCCCTGTCGCTGGGACTTTGGTGGGTGGGTATTCCGAACGCGGCCCTGTGGGGCATGCTCGCGATCGTGCTTCGGTTCGTCCCCTACATCGGGTCAGTCATCTCCACGGTCCTTCCGCTGTTTCTGGCCTTCGCGGTGGATCCAGGATGGAGTCTGCTGCTGTGGGTCGCGGCGATCTTTCTCATCCTTGAACTCACCAGCAACAATGTCATTGAACCTTGGCTGTACGGCTCGCGTACGGGTCTCTCGCCGGTCGCCATCATAGTCTCCGCGATCTTCTGGGCGTGGCTATGGGGTCCGGTCGGACTCGTCCTCTCGACACCGCTGACAGTGTGCCTCGCAGTCCTGGGACGATATGTTCCTCAATTCGAATTCCTGGAAGTTCTCTTTGGCCGGGAACCGGTGCTCGATCCGAAAGAACGATTGTACCAAAGATTCCTTGCGGGCGATCCGGACGAGGCCACCGACCTTGCCGAGGAAATCCTCGAAGAGCAGTACCTGGTTGACTACTACGGCGATGTAGCGATTCCTGCGCTGATGCTTGCAGAAACAGACATGCGGCGCGGCGTCCTGACCGCTGATCAGATGGAGAAGGTCGCGGAGGCGGCGGACAAGCTGATCGCAAACCTGGAGGACATCGCCCTTGAGGAGGAGCAGGAAGAACCCGACGAAAGTGGGGAGGCATTGGACGGCACCAAGCCGGCACCCGAAAAAGCAAACGCAGCCTCAGACGAAGACCTCCCAGAAGGAACTGGCAAGACGGTGCTGTGTGTCGGCGGCAGAAGCGCGCTCGACGACGCTTCCGCTTCTATGCTTGCACAGGTTCTCCAAGTTCAGGGGGCGGAGGGGGCGACGGTCCGCCATAGCGACGCAAGCGCGCGCAGAATTCGCGAACTGCACCAGGTTGGACCGGACGCTGTCGCCATATGCTTTCTGAACCCCGACTCAGCGAGGTACGCCAGCATCCTCATCAGGCGGTTCAAGCGGTTGTTTCCCTCAGCGCGGGTCGGCGTGGTGATTTGGCCTGCTGCCGGGCGGAAAGTGGAGGATCAAGAGCCGTCGGTCAACGGCGACTTCGCCGTGTCCACCATGACCGAAGCGGTTCGCGAAGCTCTGTTAGATAGTCCGCCCGTCTCTCTGGTGCCCCCTCGTAAGGCGCTCATCAGGCGGCAGCCATCCAGGAGCACTCGGGGCGCGGCTCAGCCCGCGGCTTAGGCGCACCGGCGGATCGACGAATGGGCCTTGCCGGAAGGCCATCCGCGTGAGTTCAGTAGCGGGGTACAAAACTACCGCTGATTGCGGGGAGGGGGCAAATTGAGGCAAGGTCTAATTTCATCATTGGCGTTTGCCATTCTGATCGCGGAAGTCGAGGCGGCGGCAGCTATCAATATCGAAGGCTTGTTCGGACATAGTGTCCGGTTGAACGTTAGCACTACGTGCACATCCCAAAAACCAAATCCGAAAATCGAAGGCGCAGTCGGGCAGCGCTCACCCCATCCGGTTCGCTTTTTGGCAACAGCAATCTCCCGGAGGCTATAATGGCAAAACAGGTTCTCTTGATACAAGGTGCCGGCGAAGGCGCCCACCAAGACGATGCGAAGCTCGCGGAGAGCCTCCGCAAGGAGCTCGGACCTGATTACGAGGTCCGCTATCCGGCGATGCCCAACGAAGGCGATCCTGATGATAACGCCTGGGGGGACCTGATCGCCGCTGAACTTGCGGACATGGGTGAGGACGCAGTTCTCGTTAGACATTCCGCCGGTGCCGCAATGCTCTGCGTGTCCTGGCGACCAGCGATCTTGAGCTGCGCATTGCCGGCATCTTTCTGATTTCGGCGCCGTTCTTCGGCGAAGGCGGATGGAAGGTCGAGGGCTTCACAATGCCCAGGGATTTCGGCCAGCGCTTTCCCGACGCGCCCGTCTTTCTCTATCACGGCAGCGAAGATGAGATCGCGCCAATGCGCATCTCGATCTCTATTCGCGCGCCATCCCTCATGCTGTCGTCCGACGACTGGCGGGACGCAACCACCAGCTCAACGACGATATGACGGAGGTGGCGCGAGACATTGAGAGCTTACATTGAGCCTGTGCATATTCTGATACCGTCCTCGCAGGATCGCATAACATCTCGCCTGGAACTTGCATAATTCCGCCGATGTCCGTTGGGCAGGTTCACGAAGTTGCGCGTCTAGGATAGGCAAGCGCGCTCAAGATCTGTGACCTGTCGGTCCCCTCCTAATCGTCAGAGATGAGAGTTTGTAGCAGCTTTTCTCTCTCTAGGGGCTGCAGGGATTGACACTTCGCGATTTCCCGAACTAGGAGGTAGTAACAGCGCGATTACAGCTCGGGGTAGTGAATGAGAAGGCTTGGTCATGGGCGGCAGAATTCTTGCGCTTGGTTCATGACGGTTCTGGTTTGTCGCTAGGCGGTCTGCTCGCCTGTGGGGCTGGGCTGCTGGCAATCGAATGTGTAGCGGATTGAATATGCCGGACCGCAGGTCAATCCTTCCACGCTGATCACCCCCTGGTAATCATCGCCCGTATACCTGTTGAGGAGCCGCCCATGCAGACAGTCACCAGCTCGCCTCTCTTGCCATTGGATGATCCGCAATGGGAGTGGTTGCGCCAGCGAGAAGAACTGCGAAAGGCGATGCTTGAGCGGCGTTTCGACGAGGTTGAGCGCACATTGGTGACGCTGGAAGCGGCATGGTGGCAGTCTGCGGATTTGTCCGATGACCGCTACACCTTCCTTGCAAGCGGCTCCGGGCTGTTCGACTATGCCAGCGTTGACGCGGCCCTCAGGCTTGAATTGTTGACTGACTGGAGCCGAGCTTATCCGGGCTCCTACCATGCGCGGCAAATCACGGGTCACTATTATTTTCGCCGCGCCTGTGACATTCGGACCGCGGCCTGGGCGTCTGACGTTGGCGACGACCAATGGGTTGCTGCCAATATGGCTTGCGTAACAGCGGCCGAACATCTGTTGAAGGCGATGACGCTCTCGGAGCGACCGGCGCTCGCGGCCGAAACCATGATGCAGATCAGCCAGTATCTCGGCCAGTCAGATTTTCTGGACGCGCTGTTTCGCGGCGCGGCCGTGGAAAAAACGATGCAGCGCGAGGAGTTCGAACCGGACCTTTATGATGCGGCATGTGTCCAGCTTGCCAGATATGGATTAAAGCCGCCCGGCACTGTGACGGCGACGCTTCCCGCCTCTCTTCCGCCCCTGAAAGAGGGAGATGTCGAAAATCCTGGCTATTACTGGTTGCGTTATTGCCTTTCGCTAAGACCCCGGTGGCCGGATGTCCTGGCAGCTTATGCGCAATATCTGAGCCCCAGATGGGGTGGCAGCGATGGAGAAGTCGAAAAGTTCGCCACGGGTCCTGTATGTTCTTCGCTGAACGAGCAGGAACGCAATTCCGTCCGGTGGCCTGGAGTTCACGACGCATTGACCATCCCTGAATATCCGGAGCCCGGGGATGTCCGTGAGATCGCGGCCAAACAGAAGATCTTTGAGAATTGGCTGGCCCGAGATCTCTCCGATGGTGTGCGTTTCATTTCTCTTGGAAAGTACGCCAATTTTACCCATTACTCGCTCGTCGACAGGGAACTTGCGCATCAGCGCCATGTCGAATCCGTCCGCTATTGCAAGCCGCCGGAAACCTATCCGGCTATTGATGGCCCGTTTCGGGACTTCACCAACCTGATGCTGATCAGGCATTTTGAGGATCACGAAGGCGCCTATGCAAGCGTATTGCAAACCGCAGTCCGCCGTTTCGATGAACCGACAATGCTCACCATGGCAGCATTTGCCTGGCAGTTCGGCATGTGGGGAATTAAGGCGGATCCGGCCATTGCCACGCAGTTGATCGACCGGGCAGCACAGCTCGAACCGCTCTATGAGCCGGATGAGTTTACGCCGATGCATGCCTGCCGGATGATATGGGACGGAGGGTTTCAACAGGAGGCGACCTATCTCACCCGCGCATTTGCCGAGAGGCGTGCCTATTCTGGCGCGGTAAGCATGTATGACATTACAGCGGGCATCCGGCCCGATACCGAGCCGCAGTTGCTTGATCGCAAGGAAGCGGACTATTGGCTCGAGCTGGCCGTCGAGGAAGGTGTACCAGTTTCGTTGTATAACTACGCCTGGCGTCTCGAAAACGTAGACGGGATTGATTTGACGGTCCGTGAAAATTTCGAACGGGTTCGCAATTTATACGTCGACGCGACGAATGGCGGCGTGGAAATGTCGATGATCAGGTTAGCAAGCGTCGAGCGCCGGCATGGAACCGCGGAGGAAAAACAGCAGGCCGTCGCCGACATGAAATCCCTCGTTGCCCACGAGGACGACCACATTGCCGGTGAGGCCTATGGTGAGGTCGTCCTGGCTTACAAGCATGGCGACGGCGTTCCCAAGAGCGAATTTACTGCCATGCAGTGGTTTGATCGTTACAAGGAGCTTTTCCCCGCCCATTCGGCAATGGATTGGATGGAAACGCAGGTCTATGGAACAACCGGATGGCAAATGGCCGGGCGGGCATTACGGGCCTTTTTCCTCGGCAAGAAACTTTCAAAAGAGCATCTCCCGCCGAAATAGTGATCGCAATGGCTAGTTCCCTCCCGTCACCGCGCGAAGGCCGATTGCGAGCCTTGATCTGGCTCGCCTTTGGCGACGTGTTGTTGCTCGTCAGCGGATCTGCGCTGGTTCTGTCGCCTCTTTTGCTTTTATCGTTGCAGCCGTCGTGGCTTGTGCTGGCGCTTCTTGCCTTGCCGTCGCTGTCATGGGTCTTTTACGGACTGACGGTCTTGCGCGCCTATGCGACGACGCCGCCACCACCGGTCTCGAACGGGATATGGCTGGATCCCGGCAGGGTTCCTGCCCTTGCCGGTGAGCTTGAACGGCTGCGTATTGCCTGCGATGCACCGGCTTTCACAGCCGTCTATGTCAATGCCGAGCTGAACGCATCCATCTACCAGACAGGCGCCCGGGCCGGTCGGCATATTCTGGTGCTTGGGTTGCCGCTGCTTGCCCTATTGACAGGAAGGCAAGCTGCAGCGGTTATCGCGCATGAGTACGCCCATATTTCCCGGCTGCATGGCCATTTTGCTCGTTGGGCGTATATGGCCCGTCAACGCTGGGCAGCACTTGGCGAATTGCATGACCGAAATCATTCCCTGATTACCGCACCACTCAGATTGTTTCTTTCCTGGTACGTGCCTCGGATGATGCGCGAAACACTGGAGTTTTCACGCCGTTGCGAGAAGGTTGCCGATGCGCAAGCGGTCGAGATTTGCGGCGGCGCTATCGTATTCGAGGCAGAAGTAGCTCTGGCATTGCGGCAAAAGGCCATGTCCAGCCAGTTCTGGCCGGGTATATTCGGGCAAGCGGGCAATGCCGACATCACTCTCGCACAGCCATTTACCCAGATTTTGAAGGAGCCGCCGGACAGCCGCCCGCGCGATGGCGCGCAGGGGGCCATCTGGATTCACGAAAGTCTCTGCCAGCAACCGGATCCTCGCAGCACGCATCCTGTCTTTTTCGAGCGCGTCGCGGCAACAGAATTTGATCCGGCAAGCCCGCTTCCTGATCATCTGCCGTGGCGCCTCGAAGAGATGTCAGCGGTCGCAGATTGGCTGGGGGAGGAAGCTTCCAGCATCGCCGCGCAGCTCGATGCCGATTGGCGCGAGAATGCGGCGCAAGGTTGGCGGGATGCTAAAGGGTGGCATGACCATCAACGCAGCGAATTCTCAAAGCTTCTGCAGCGTCGCGGGCAGCAGGCGTTTGATGCGCAAGACTGGCTGCAACTGGCACAGCTGGCGGCGATATTCGATCTAACAGGCAATCTTCGCACCGAGGCAATTGCACGAGGATTGGAACGAGCCCCCGAAGATCCGGCACTTCTTCAACTAAAAGCCGGTGAGCTGGAGCAAGATGGTGACATTGCCGGAGCGATCGCCATATGGCATCGCTTCGAACAAAGCCGATCCTCGTTCAACTATCAGGCGCATCGTCACCTTTGCGAACTCTACTTGCGGGCGGACGACAAGGCGGCGGCAGAGCACCATCGGCAGCTCGCTGATAAATTGTGGGTAAGTGAAGATGTGGAGCCCCCCCGATTCAACGGTCTTTTTCCTCATGGGATGGATGCGGC
>UCOA01000021.1 GCA_900474095.1 Hyphomicrobiales bacterium
TGGCGCTGGCCGCCGGACAGCGTCACGCCGTTTTCGCCGACCGGCGTGTCATAGCCTTGCGGCTGCGCGCGAATGAAGTCATGCGCATAGGCGAGCCTTGCCGCTTCCTCGACCTCCGCGTCGGTCGCTTCCGGGCGGCCGTAGCGGATATTGTCGCGGATCGAGCCTTCGAAGAGGTAAGGCTGTTGCGAAACATAGGCGAGGCCGTTGCGCAGCGATTGTTTGGTGACGTGGGCGATGTCCTGCCCGTCGATCAGGATTTCGCCGCCGGAAGGGTCGTAAAAGCGGGGAATGAGGCTGATCACGGTCGATTTGCCCGCGCCGGAAGGGCCGACCAGCGCTGTGGTCTTGCCGCCTTCCGCAACAAAGCTGACGCCCTTCAGGATGTCGTCGCCCTGGTTATATCCGAAGCGGACGTCCCTGAATTCGATCGTCGCCTGCTGCATGGCAATATTGCCGGCACCCGGAAGATCGCGCTGATGGGGCACGGTATCGAGGATTTCATAGATCATCCGTGCATTGACGACGGCGCGCTCGAGCGAGACCTGGAGCCTCGCAAGCCGGCGGGCTGGATCATAGGCCATCAGGAGCGCGGTGACGAAGGCGAAAAAGGCTCCTGGCTGGATGCCGTTGTAGATCGTGCGGAAAGCCGCATAGGCAAGCACGCTGGAAATCGCGAAGCCGGCAAAGGTTTCCGTCATCGGGGCGGTTCGTTCGCTTAAGCGGGCGATGCGGTTGGCGCGGTTTTCGGCTCGGTCGATGATGGTTTCGACCTTGGTCTTCAGTTGCTTCTCCATCGTGAAGGCCTTGACGATGGTGATGCCCTGGATGGTTTCCTGCATGGCACCGAGCACGTGGCTGTTGATCTCGACGGATTCGCGGGTCGCCTGCTTCAGTCGCCGCGAGACGTAGCGCAGGCCGATCAGCAATGGCGGCGCAATGACAAAGACGATCAGCGTCAGCAGCCAGTCCTTGCTGATCATCACCCCGATCAGCGCAATGAGCGTCAGGAAATCACGCGCCAGCGACGTGACCGTCATGTTGAGCACATCGCGGATGCCGGAGACGTTCTGGCTGATCTGCGCGGAAATACGGGCGGAGCGAGTCTCGCTGAAATAGCCGACGCTCAAAGCCATGAGGTGCGAATAGAGCCTGCGCTGATAGCTGGCGACGATGCTGTTGCCAATCTTGGAAAGCGCCACGGCCTGGCCGTAGGTGGCAAACCCGCGCACCACAAAGGCGATGAAGATCGCGCCGCAGATGTAAAGAACGATATCGGCCCGCTTGTTGGCGAAGGCCTCGTTGACCACCGATTCCATGATCCAGGCGGTGAAGGCGGTGGTGCCGGCGACGAGCGCAAGGCAGGCAATGGCGAAGATATAGCCGCGCAAATGCGCACGTCCGTTCTCGGCGATGACCCGCTTCAGGACACTGGTGATGGTCTCGCGGTCTACGGGTGGCAGCTTTGTCTTGGCTTGTTTCAAGCTGGTTTCCTTAAAGCCCGACGCGCTTGCAGGCGCCATATTTCAGCGGGGTCTATAGTCCCTTGATCCCTCTTTGGCGAGTCTTGACCCCGGTTCGCCCCTCAAGTTCTCCAGCGCCGTCCCTCAGTTGCCACACCAAACCGTGACGGCGTGCGAGAATAGGCGGCAAGGCCCGAAAGGGCAGCCGTCGGGTGGGTGACGACGAAAGTCGGGATGGTCTTGAGAAGCTCCGAGTGCGGCGCCTTGTCTTCGAAGGCGGCGCGGAACGCCGGTTTTCTCAGGGCCGGCAGGATTTTCTGGGAAATGCCGCCCGCGAGGAAAACACCGCCGCGCGCCATGAAGATCATGGCCATGTCGCCGGCGACGCGGCCGAGATAGGTGGAAAACAGAGAGATGGTTTCCACCGCCGCCTCATCACGTTCGGCGAGCGCACTGGTCGTCACGGCGGCCGGGTCGGGCAGCTCCGGATACCAGGCTTTTGATTCGCAGACCGCACGGTAAATGTTCATGATGCCGCGGCCGCAAAGAAGCTGCTCGGCCGAAATGCGGCCCTCGATCGGTTCGAGGAAGGGCCAGATCTGATAGTCGCGCTCGGTGCGCGGCCCGACATCGACATGGCCGCCTTCGCCGGGAACCGGGATCCAGCTACGCTGGGCATGAACGAGGCCAGCCACGCCAAGACCGGTTCCCGGGCCGAGCACGGCACACGATGCGTCTTCGAGAATGCTGCCGGGGCCGATCTGCTCGCGACCTTCCGCGCCGATCGAGGCAATCGCCAGCGCCTGCGCCTCAAAATCGTTGATGATGATCACGTCCTCGAGCGAAAGCGCCGTCAGCATGTCTTTCGGCTTGATAACCCAGCCGGCATTGGTGAGCGGAATATCGTCGCCCTTGACCGGGCCGGCAACCGCAATGATCGCCGAGCGCGGCTGCACCGAGGTCTTGTCGAGGATGCTGGTCTGCAGCGCTTCCTCGATGCTGGCATAGCTCGTGGTCGGAATGATCGGGAACAGTTTCGGCTCGGCGAAGGCGTCGAGCAGCAGCGCGAAGCGCGCATTGGTTCCGCCGATATCCCCGATCAGGATCGGAAAGGTGAGGCTGCTTTCGGTGTCTGTGAGCGTTGGCATGGGAACGTTCCGTTGTGATCGGGCGGGCTCGAAACAAAGCTGTATCAGGGATGATGGAAGTCGATCAACCGTTCTGCCGTTGCCCGGTTCAGCGCCATCGGGATGTCGTAGACCGTCGCGAGCCGCATCAGCGCCTTGACGTCGACATCATGCGGCATGGCGGTGAGGGGATCGGTGAAGAAGATCAGCATGTGCACGTCGCCGGTGGCGATCATCGCGCCGATCTGCTGATCGCCGCCGAGTGGGCCGCTCTTCAGGCGAATGATCTCGAGGCTTGGACAGGCCTCCTGCACCCGACCGCCAGTCGTGCCGGTGGCAACGACCTTCCAGCGCGCCAGCACGGATTCGTTCGCCTTGGCAAAGGCTGCCAGGTCGTCTTTCTTCTGGTCATGCGCAATCAGCGCCACGCACTTTTGACTGGTCATCCCCGAACCCCGGCGTCAACCGACCATGACGGTCTTCGATTTAAATCGATTTGAATTCCTGTACAGCACAGTTCCGCGCTTGGAAAGCGCTTAAAGGCGGCTCGGATGATCTACTGAAGGGAGGGACGGGAAACGGGGATCGGAATGGTGTTGTCCGGCAGATCACCGGCCCCGGCATTGATCACCTGCTGGATCGCCGCATCGCCAGTCTGTGACGCTGGCTGGACCTGGGGCGCGACATAGGCGGTGCCAACGGTCGCCGACTGTCCGGACGCTGCGGGAGCGGCAAGCACGGCGGCGCAGGCTTTCGGCAGGTCGGAAAGCGTCGCGAATCTCGGCTTCACCGGCTTTTCGCCAGGCTTCTTTCCCGGCTTGGCCCAGGGTTCCTTGGTAAACCACCAGGCCAGCGACTTGTCGCAACCATCGCCGCTTGCCACGGGTGCCTGCGCCTTGCAGCCGGAGGTGCCGGCCGGGCAATGCATGCGAATGTGGAAATGTTCGTCATGGCCATAGATCGGGCGGACCTTGCCGAGCAGCGAGCGGTCGCCGGTCCAGGTGTCGCACAGCTTTTTCTTGATCGCCGGATTGACGAAGACCCGCTCCACTTGCGGATAACTTGCAGCCCGCATGACGACCTTGGCATGGGCCGGCGTCCAGCGCTTGGAGTTCACGGTCAGGAATTTGCTCTTGTCGAGCATGGAGGTGAACGGCAGATCCTCCCGCGCCTGAGCGGACAGGCGCTGCTCGGGCATCGGCGTGAACCAGATATCCGCATCGAGCCCGACCTGGTGGGACGAGTGTCCGGAGAGCATCGGTCCGCCGCGCGGCTGGGAAATGTCGCCGATGAGGATGCCGGAACCCCAGCCGAGCCGGACGGCATCCTTCGAGAATTTTTCAAGAAGCTCGATCATCGCCGGATTGCCCCAGCGTCGGTTTCGCGACAGGCGCATCGCCTGCCAGGTAGGCCCATCCGTCGGGATCGCCACAGCTCCAGCCATGCAGCCCTTGGCATAAAATCCGATCGGGCTGGGCGCGGAATTGCTGGGCAGCTGGACCGTGCCGAAGAGCTGCTTGGCGGGCGTGTCGTCGGCCGAGGCCGCATCGCCGCTGACAAGGCTCGAGCTGATCAGCGCTGCAAGCGCGATCGATCCCAGATGCCGAAAGAGTCCTGCCTTTATCACTGTCATCCCCGCTGATTCCCCGATCTTCATAGTGCCGCATGTCGAAGCATCGCTCCAGCCGCGATTGTTCTCGCTTGGCGTGACACTGTGTCTTTGCGTCAACCTTGCAGAGCTTGCGATGCTGACCCAAAAAAAATGCCTGATTTGAGGCGGGTTCTGTCAATTGCCCGGATTTTGCCTATTCTGTTCTTCAAACAAAGAAAAAAGGGAAAAAGCTGGATGCAGCGATTTGGCATGACTTTCAGAAGCGTGGTGATCTTGGCCGCAGTCTTTCTGTCCCTGACCGCGGCAGCGGTCGCTGAGGAGCCGGAATGGCATGGCGGCACAGCGACGGTGGGTGAACTGAAATACAAGGACGGATTTGCGCGCTTCGACTATGTCAATCCGGACGCGCCGAAGGGCGGTAATGTAAACCTGACGGCTTCAGGTACCTTCGACACGCTCAACTCGCTTTTGGCCAAAGGCGAAATCGCGGCCGGCATGGCATCACCCCCCGCCGGCAATCTCGTATATGACCGGCTGATGACGCCTTCGATGGACGAGATCGCCTCCGATTATGGTCTCCTGGCCGAAGCCATCGCCTTTCCCGACGATTTTGGCTTCGTCAAATTTCGATTGCGGCCGGAAGCCAAATGGGCGGATGGTCAGCCGGTGACGCCGGAGGATGTTGTTTTTAGTTTCGAGAAAACCAAGGAACTCGATCCCCAGAAGGAATTCTATTACAAGCACGTGACCAAGGCGGAAAAGACCGGCGACCGCGAAATCACGTTCTCCTTCGACGAGAAGAACAACCGTGAACTGCCGAAGATCGTCGGCGAACTGATGATCGTTCCAAAGCACTGGTGGGAAGGCAAGGACGCCAACGGCATCCAGCGCGACATCTCGAAAACCACGCTCGAAATCCCGATGGGCTCCGGCCCTTACAAGATTGCGGCAATGACGCCGGGAGCAACCATCCGCTACGAACTGCGCGACGACTATTGGGGCAAGAACCTCAACGTGAATATCGGCCATAACAATTTCAGGTCCTACACCTATTCCTATTATGGCGACCTCGATGTTGCCTTCGAGGCGTTTCGTTCGGGCAATGCGGACTACTGGTGGGAAAATTCGGCCAAGCGCTGGGCGACGGCCTATGATTTCCCTGCCGTCAAGGATGGTCGCATCAAGCGGGAAGTTCTCGACAACGACTACCGCAGCAGCGGTATCCTGGTCGGTTTCATCCCCAATCTGCGCCGCGAAAAGTTTCAGGACCCGCGTGTGCGCGAGGCACTCAACTACGCCTTCGATTTCGAAGAGCTGAAGCGCACGATCTTCTATAATCAGTATGATCGCATCAACAGCTACTTTTTCGGCTCCGAACTCGCCTCAAGCGGATTGCCACAGGGCCGTGAGCTGGAGATCCTGAATGAACTGAAGGATCAGGTTCCGCCGGTGGTCTTCACGAAGGAGTACAAGAATCCCGTTGGCGGCGATCCCAAGAAACTGCGCGACAATCTGCGACAGGCGATCGCTCTGTTCAAGGAGGCCGGTTATCAACTCAAGGGTAACCGAATGGTCAACTCAAAGACCGGCGAACCCTTCAGTTTTGAAATCTTGCTCGATGGACCGACGATCGAGATCGTAGCGCTGCCTTTTGCGCAAAATCTCAAGAAGATCGGCGTTCAAGTCAGCGTTCGTACCGTGGATGCGTCGCAATATACCAACCGCTGGCGTTCGCGCGATTTCGACGTGATCTACCTCGGCTGGGGCCAGTCCTTGAACCCCGGCAACGAACAGGCGGAATATTGGGGCTCGGAATCCGCCAAGCGCGATGGCTCGCAGAATTATGCCGGCATCAGCGATCCGGGCATCGATGCGCTCATTCGCCGGATTATCTTCGCCAAGGATCGCGATGAACTCATTGCCACGACCAAGGTGCTCGATCGTGTCCTGCTCGCCCATCACTATGTCATCCCCAGCTACACCGGACGCTATTCCCGGATCGCCTATTCCGCAAACCTCGAACGGCCCCGCGAGCTCCCGAAATACGCCGTCGGATTCCCGACGATCTGGTGGTCGAAGGCAGCCGCCGCTCAATGAAAGCCTTGCGCACGGCTCGTCCTGTACTCCAAATGCACGCAAGCGAATCAGTTGGGCGCCGAAGCCGGTCGTGGCGGCGGCGCCTTGAAGGAGACCAGCGGATTGACTGAAAACAGGTGCGTTGCCGAGTGCGGATCAAATCGGATTGCCGGAAGCGGCAGGCAGGAGGTTCGCTGATGGGTGCCTATATTCTGCGGCGCCTGATTCTGATGATCCCGACGATCGTCGGCATTATGGCCATCTCCTTCGCCGTCGTTCAGTTTGCCCCCGGTGGACCGGTGGAGCAGGTCATCTCCGACCTCACGGGCCAGAACCAGGGCGGCGACCGGCTTTCCGGCGGCAGCGGCGACCTCGGCATGCAGTCAGGCGGCGACGAATTTTCTGGAAAATACCGCGGCGCACAGGGGCTGGATCCGGAGTTCATTGCAAAGCTCGAGAAGCAGTTCGGTTTCGACAAGCCGCCGCTCGAACGGTTCGGCCTGATGATGTGGAACTATATCCGCTTCGATTTCGGCGAAAGCTTCTTCCGCAACACCTCGGTGATCGACCTGATCCTCGATAAGATGCCGGTGTCGATCTCGCTGGGCCTCTGGATTCTTCTGTTTTCCTACGCGATCTCCATTCCGCTCGGCATAAAAAAAGCCATCTCGGATGGCTCGACCTTCGATGTCTGGACCTCCGGCATCATCATCATCGGCTATGCGGTGCCGGGCTTCCTGTTCGGCATCCTGCTGATCGTGCTCTTTGCCGGCGGCTCGTTCCTCGACTGGTTCCCGTTGCGCGGCATCGTCTCGGATAATTTCGTCCAATTGAACTGGTGGCAGAAGATCCTCGATTATTTCTGGCACATGACACTGCCCTTGATCACGTTACTGATGTCGGCCTTTGCAACGACGACACTGCTGACGAAGAATTCCTTCATCGACGAGATCAAGAAGCAGTATGTCACCACGGCCCGCGCCAAGGGTCTGAACGAGCGGCAGGTCCTCTACCGGCACGTATTCCGCAACGCCATGCTGATCATCATCGCCGGATTTCCGGGCGCCTTCATCACGGCTTTTTTTACGGGATCGCTTTTGACGGAATACATTTTCTCGCTCGATGGTCTCGGCCGGCTTGGATACGAATCCGTCGTCAAGCGCGATTACCCCATTGTCTTTGCAACGCTCTATATCTTCTCGCTGATGGGGCTGCTTGTCGGCCTGCTGTCGGATCTGATTTATACCTGGGTAGATCCACGCATCGACTTCGAGCGGAGGGATGTCTGATGGCAGATATCATCTCCACCAATCCGGCCCTCGTCACGGGCGCTCCCGGCAGGCTGTCGCCCATCAACCAGCGCCGCTGGGAGAATTTCAGGGCCAACCGGCGCGGCTACTGGTCATTCTGGATCTTCATGGTGCTGTTCGGCCTTAGCCTCTGCGCCGAATTCATCGCCAACGACAAGCCGGTCCTCGCCTCCTACAAGGGCGAAATCCTGGTGCCGGTGCTGGTCAACTATCCGGAAGAGAAGTTCGGCGGCTTTCTTGCCGAAACGGATTACCGCTCCGACTATATCCGAGACGAGATCAATGCCAATGGTTGGATGATCTGGCCACCGATCCGCTATTCCTACCAGACCGCCAATTCCAACATCCCGCATTCGGCTCCAACGGCGCCCTTCTGGTTGATGGACAAGGCGGAACGCTGCGCCGGCTATCCGCAGGGCGAGAACGACCCGGGCTGCACGCTCGGCAACCTCAACTGGATTGGCACGGACGATCAGGCCCGCGATGTTGCCGCCCGGATGATCTACGGCTTCCGTATTTCGGTTCTCTTCGGTCTGGCCTTGACCATAGCATCCGCCATTGTCGGCGTTTCCGCCGGGGCTGTGCAGGGCTATTTCGGCGGCTGGACGGACCTGCTCCTGCAGCGCTTCATCGAGATCTGGTCGTCGATGCCGGTGCTCTATATTCTGCTCATCATCGCGGCGATCCTGCCCCCCGGCTTTTTCGTGCTGCTCGGCATCATGCTGCTCTTCTCCTGGGTCGGTTTCGTCGGCATCGTGCGGGCCGAGTTTCTGAGAGCCCGCAATTTTGAATATGTCCGGGCCGCCCGGGCGCTCGGCGTCAACAACCGGACGATCATGTTCCGCCACTTGCTTCCCAATGCCATGGTGGCGACCTTGACCTTCCTGCCGTTCATCCTCTCCGGCTCGATCACCACACTCACCTCGCTCGATTTTCTTGGCTTCGGCATGCCGCCGGGCTCCGCCTCGCTCGGCGAATTGATCTCGCAGGGCAAGTCCAACCTGCAGGCCCCCTGGCTTGGCCTCACGGCTTTCGTGGTCATGTCCGTCATGCTGTCGCTGCTGATCTTCATCGGCGAAGCGGCCCGCGACGCCTTTGACCCGAGGAAGACGTTCAGATGAGCATCGCGATGACAGATACACTCCTTTCCGTGCGCGATCTCTCCGTTGCCTTCCATCAGGGCGGCAACACGTCGCTCGCGGTCGATAGCATCTCCTTCGACATCAAGCGCGGCGAAGTCGTTGCTCTGGTCGGCGAATCCGGCTCGGGAAAATCGGTTTCGGCCAATTCGATCCTGAAACTGCTGCCCTATCCCGCGGCAAGCCACCCTGGCGGGGAAATCCTGTTCAACGGCAAGGATCTGATGACGGCCTCGGATGCCGAACTGCGCCAGGTGCGCGGCAACGATATCACGATGATTTTCCAGGAGCCGATGACCTCGCTCAATCCGCTGCATTCGATCGAGCGGCAAATCGCCGAAATTCTCGACCTGCACCAAGGCATCACCGGCGCCGCTGCCAAAACCCGCGTCTTGGAACTGCTCAATCAGGTCGGCATCCGCGAGCCGGAAAAACGCCTCTCTGCCTATCCGCATGAGCTGTCCGGCGGCCAGCGCCAGCGTGTCATGATTGCCATGGCGCTCGCCAACCGACCAGAATTGTTGATCGCCGACGAGCCGACAACGGCGCTCGACGTGACCGTCCAGGCGCAGATTCTCGAGCTTCTGAAGAAGCTCAAGGATGACCACGACATGTCGATGCTGTTCATCACCCATGATCTCGGCATCGTCCGCAAGATCGCCGACCGGGTCTGCGTCATGACCAAGGGCAAGATCGTCGAAACCGGTCCGACATCGGAGATCTTCGCGAACCCGCAGCACGCCTATACTCGCCATCTTTTGGCCTCGGAACCAAAGGGCGTACCGCCCGTCTCCGATACCTCCAAGCCGGTAGTAATCGAAGCAAAGGACATGAAGGTCTGGTTCCCGATCAAGGCCGGTTTTTTGCGCAAGGTCGTTGACCATGTGAAGGCGGTCGATGGCATCGACCTGACGCTGCGTGCAGGCCAGACACTCGGCGTCGTCGGCGAATCCGGTTCCGGCAAGACGACGCTCGGCCTTGCATTAACGCGCCTGATCTCCTCGAAGGGCCGTATCAGCTTCATCGGCAATGAAATTGCCGGCTATTCGTTCAAGCAGATGCGGCCCTTGCGCAGCCGCATGCAGATCGTCTTCCAGGATCCATACGGCTCTCTCAGCCCACGCATGGCGATCAGCGACATTGTCGGCGAGGGGCTGAAGGTGCACGAGCCCGCCCTCTCTGAGAAGGAACGCGATGCCCGCGTGGCGGCAGCGCTGGAGGAAGTCGGTCTCGATGCGGCGACCCGCTGGAGGTACCCGCACGAATTCTCCGGCGGTCAGCGACAGCGTGTCGCCATTGCCCGCGCCATGGTTCTCAAACCCCAGTTCGTCATGCTCGATGAACCGACCTCGGCGCTCGACATGAGCGTGCAGGCGCAGGTGGTCGATCTGCTGCGCGACCTGCAGGCGAAACATTCGCTCGCCTATCTCTTCATCAGCCACGACCTGAAGGTCGTCAGAGCGCTCGCCAATGACATGATCGTCATGCGGCTCGGCAAGGTGGTGGAGCAGGGACCGTCTGAACGCATTTTCACCGCGCCGCAGGAAGACTATACCAAGGCGCTGATGGCCGCCGCCTTCAACATGGAAGCGGTCAACGTGCCCGCTATCAATCAATAGAGTTCCGTTTCATGCCTTCGAAAAGTCCCGTCATCGTCGATCTGAAGTTTATTCCGCAGGAAGTCGAAGCCGCCCTGAAAGGCGCCTTTGCCGGCCGCGAAGTGATCAATCTCGCCGACGTTGCCCATCAGGGACGCGCTCTCTCGGGCATCGACTATGCCGTCGTCTGGAAATCCGATCCGGACCTCTTTTCACGCGCGCCGGATCTGAAGGTGGTCTTTTCCGGCGGCGCCGGCGTCGATCATGTGTTGACACTTCCCGGTCTGCCGGCCGTGCCGCTGGTCCGCTTCGTCGATCGTAGCCTGACGACGCGAATGAGCGAGTGGGTCGTCATGAACTGTCTCATGCACCTGCGCCAGCACCGCGCCTATGAGACGCGTGCCAAAGCGCATGTCTGGGAGGATCTGAGCCAGCCGGAAGCCGCCGATGTCACCGTCGGCGTCATGGGCCTCGGCGTGTTGGGCCAGGATGCCACCCACAAGCTTCGCATAATGGGATTCAAGACCATCGGCTGGTCACGGTCGAAGAAGGAGATCGATGGCATCGAGACCTTCGCCGGCGATGAACTGGACGCGTTTCTCGGCTGCACCGATTTCCTTGTCGGCCTGCTGCCTTTGACGGATGAAACCCGGGGCATTTTCAACGCACAACTCTTCTCGAAGCTCAGCCGAAGCGGCCCCTTCGGCGCGCCGGTGTTCATCAATGGCGGCCGTGGCGGCAGCCAGATTGGGGCCGACATTCTGGCGGCACTCAAATCAGGTGTCCTTGGCGCCGCCTCGCTCGACGTGTTCGAACAGGAACCGCTGACCAAGGACAGCCCCTTCTGGGATATGGACAACGTCTACATCACCCCGCATGTCGCAGCCTCCTCGGACGTCAAGGCGCTCTTTGCGCATGTCGAACAACAGATCAACCGCTTTGAAAGCGGCCTGTCGCTGGAACATCTGGTGGATCGAAAAGCCGGCTATTGATCAGGGTCGGCGATACCCTGTCGGCTGGTCGTAGAGCCAGCCGATCCGCGTGATCGCGTCGTCCAACCCCTCCAGGGCAACGTTCATCGTGTGGCCATTGGCGTGCAGCAGCGTCTTTTCATCTTCCATAATGGCCACGTGCCCCTTCCAGAAGACCAGATCGCCGCGGCTCAGTTCGTCCCGGGTGATTTCGCTGCCAAGTCCTTTGGCCTGCATGTCGGTGTCGCGCGGAGCGCTTTTTCCGGTCATCATCATCGACAGCTGGATAAGGCCGGAGCAATCGATGCCGAAGCCGGAGCGTCCGCCCCAGAGATAGGGCGTTTCAAGAAAGCGTGCAGCAACAGAGACATAGTCGTCGGATACAGGCTTTCCGACCTCCGCACAGTGGTTGGCAATCACGGCCTGCCCGCCTTCCAGCAGGAAATAGCGTGTGCCACGCGTTTCCCGCTCATCGACGACAGTGAGCCGGTTGCCCATCGATAGCGCCTGGACAGTGGGAAACTTGAGGTCTGGGCCGGAATAGACAAAGGTGCGGGGGGCCGTGACGATATGCGTCAGGCTGCGCACCACGGGCGAAACGGCATGGTCCGGAACATAGCCGACATAACCGTCAAAATCTGCCTTCACCCACGCCCAGCCGCCGGCGGTGTCGAAAACATGGACCGTCTCGCCGAGCAACAGTTCCGTGTCGGTGCCGCATTCGAGTTCCGGTCTCGCGCGCATCTGCACCACGGGAACAGAGATGACGCCTGGTGAGCCGCTGACGTAGCTTGCCGCCTCGACGATGCCGCGCAACCGCTCCTCGGCAAGATCGGGGCGATAGGCGTTCAGGCGGCGGTCGGGAAGGTCAGACATGTGCCCTCAGATAGACAGTTTGCGTCCCTGATCAATGATCAGATCGCCAAGTTTTTCAAGATAAAGCGCGCCGTCAACCGTGCGCTTGATGATCACATTGCGCCTGTCGCGCTCGTCGCGCATGCGGGCGACGAGGCCGAGATCACCCATCGTGTCGAGGGCGCGGGTGATCACAGGTTTCGTCACCCCGAGAATGCCAGCCAGCCCGCGCACGGTATGCGGCGGCGGCACGAGGTAGATATGCAGGAGAATGGACATCTGCCGCAGCGTCAGGTCGCGATTATCGATCCGCACCTGCTCGAGCGAGACGGCGTGCCAGAGGTTCAGCGCCTGGGAAGCTGAGAGTTCGATCGGCATTCGACGTCCTTGGGTTCCAGGGCCAAGTTTACAGGCGGGATCGTTACGGAAGCGTTTCTTTTTGCGCGGACAAAGGCTTGCCCCTGTCAAATCCGCGCGATCGCCTTTTCGATCTTCGCCAGATGCGCGGTGCGCTGCTTCGCCGTCACGCGGTCCATGTCGTGCAACGAGATCATCCGGAAGCGTACATCCTTGGCGCAGAAGGCGGCGACACCGCGCTTCAACAGGCGGCGGACCGGATCGCCCATATAGAGCTTGACGACCCACCAGGGGGAACCGGTCGTGGTCAGCGCCCAAAACAACGTGATATTGGTCAGACACGGAATGATGCGCCCGCCGGATTGCTCATGATCGAAGGCGACGCCGGGGGCAAAGACGCGGTCGAAGAAACCCTTGAGGATCGCCGGAAAATTGAACCACCACTGCGGAAAGACGAGGATCAACCCATCGGCGACTTTGAGCCGCGTGACGAGATCGTCGACGGAGGAGGTATCATAGGGAATGTCGAAATAGCCGCGCCGCTCCGTTTTGCTGAGACGGGGATCGAAGCCCTCGCTGTACAGATCAAGCAGATCGACGCTGTGGCCGTTCGTCTCCAGCGCCCTCTGCGCCGTCGCGGCGACGCTTGCGGCAAAACTGCCCGCGAGGGGATGGGAGAGGACGATGAGGAAGCGCATGAGGTTTCCGTCCTTAGAACAGGGTGCCCTGTTTCGGCGGCTCGGCCTGTGCCGGTTTTTCCCCGCGCTTCTTCACAAGTTGTGGCGGCGTCGGAGTGCTGCCTTCCGTGGTCACCGCGTTGATAGACCCGTCGGCGAATTCGATCGCGATCGCCTGGTTCAGCGAAAGGGCTGCGGCCGCCTTGACCGGCGCCCCCGTCTCGTCGTGCACCAGGGCATAGCCGCGTTTCAATACGTTGCGATAGGACAGCGACTGCAGGATACGGTCCTGCGCAACGATCGTGCTGCGTCGCCGACCCAGATCGGCCAGAAGCGCCTTGTCGGCTCTGCCTGCAAGGCCTGCCAGGCGATCCTGAGAACGGTGAATCTGGCTAAGCAGCCGACCTGGAAGGGTCCTGAGCGACGCATCGGCCGAAGACACTCTTGTAGCAGAACGTTGGATGAGGCGCTCGACGATGCGCTCGGCGCGGATCATCCGATCGGACAGTTTCTGCCGCCGCTCGTTGATCCGGCTCGCCAATAGGTCACGCCTCAGATGCGCTGATATGCGCTCGAAGGCGCGCCGCTTGTTGGCGGTATTCATCTGAAGGCCGCGCCCAAGCCCCGTCGAAGCTTCGTCGAAGCGCCGGCGCGGCAAAGCGAGGAGCTGGTCGAGTGACGGCAGCGCTCGCGCCAAGGCACGAACCGACTGCCGCCGGTTGTCCATCTGGCGCGTCACCGCGGCCTTGAGACGCGCAGAAAGAGCCGAAACACCGGCCTCTAGCTCAGCCTTCACCGGAACGGCCATTTCGGCTGCGCCCGTCGGCGTCGGCGCACGCTGGTCGCTAGCGTAGTCGATCAGTGTCCAGTCGGTCTCGTGACCGACGGCAGAAATAAGCGGAATCTGCGAATTCGCCGCCGCCCGCACCACGGCCTCGTCGTTGAAACTCCAGAGATCCTCAAGGCTGCCGCCGCCGCGCGCGACAATCAGAAGGTCCGGCCGAGCGATCGGGCCGCCGGCAGTGAAGGCGTTGAAACCCTCGACCGCTGCAGCCACTTCATTGCCGGAGCCTTCGCCTTGGACGCGCACGGGCCAGACGATCACATGTACGGGGAACCGATCGGTAATCCGGTGCAGGATATCGCGGATGACAGCGCCGGTGGGCGAGGTAATGACACCGATGATACGCGGCATATAGGGCAGGGGCCGCTTCCGGGCCTGATCGAAAAGCCCCTCGGCGCCGAGCTTGCGCTTGCGCTCCTCGATCAGCGCCATCAGCGCGCCTGCGCCGGCGGGCTCCAGCGTCTCGATGACGATCTGGTATTTGGACGAACCGGGGAAGGTCGTCACCTTGCCGGTGGCGATCACCTCCATGCCCTCTTCCGGCCGGAACTTCAGCCGGCTCATCGTCCCTTTCCAGATGACCGCGTCGATCCGCGCCTTGTCGTCTTTCAGGGAAAAATAGGCGTGTCCCGAGGAATGCGGGCCGCGATAACCGGAAATCTCGCCGCGCACCCGCACCTGGTCGAAGGCCTGCTCGACCGTGCGTTTGATAGAGCCGGAAAGCTCTGAAACCGAATATTCGGTGAGATTGGAGGGCGAATCGGAATCGAAGAAAGAGCTCATGGAACTATTTTGCCGCGCCCGTCTGCGGATGACCAGCCTTTGGCGGCGCCCTCAACAGGCCTTTCAATTTCCCCGTTCGTCCCCGGTGCTCAAAACCATGCGCATCATGGCGGCAACGTCACCCCTGAGGACCAGCCGATGCCAGACCGTTTTTCCAGCAATATCCCTTCGCTCACCAGTCCTGCCACCCATGGTTTTCCGGTGACACCCAACGATACGCTTGATCTCGCCGAGGTGACCAGGGCGATCTATGTCGGCTCCGGCGGCACGCTTGCACTGCGCCTGCTCTCGGGCCAGACCGTCAATCTCGCCGGCGTCGCAGCAGGCAGCATCCTGCCGCTGCGCGCCGATCGTGTGCTTGCAACGGGAACGACTGCAGGCAGCATCGTTGGGCTCGTCTGATGGTGTCGCTTGGTCTGAGTTCAAGCCTCGGTTTGGTGGGAGCCGCTGGCGCATGGTTTGCCGGGCCAGCCTTTGCAGTTGCCGATCCCAGCGACGGCGTTGCCAAGCTACCGGCCTTCGTCGCCGATTTCCGCAGGGATCGCCACGCCGTCACTCCGGTGATTGCGGCGAACATTGCCGCTGCCTCGGTGGATGCACTTGTGTCGCCGCAATCCGTTCCGTTTTCGGATCTGTTCGTGTTCACACGCGGATCGGTGGCGGAATACATCGATGCCGCAGGAATGGCCCAGCAGGCGGCTGCGGACGTCCCGCGCTTCGACTACCGCAACGGCTATCGGCAGCTCCTGCTCGAAGGCCCCGCGACCAACCTTTTCGTGAACGCGTTCACACCCGCGACGCAGAGGATCACCGTCACCAATGCCGCGCAATATACGGTTTCCTGCCGAGGCTCAGGCTCGCTGATCCTCGCAGGCGCAGCGACGGCCACGGTGACGCAAGCTGCGCCGGTGACTTTCACGGCGACGTCGGCCAGTCTGACGCTGACGGTCAACGGCACCTTGAGCCGGGCCCAGCTGGAAACGGGGGCGGCGGCCAGCTCGTTCGTCCAGACGGCGACAATGGCAGCGACGCGAAATGCCGATAGCTGCCGCCTCTCGCCGGCCGGCGAAGCCCTGATCCAGAGGGGTGCCGCCACCTTTGTTTTGAAGGGGCAGGGTCTCTATGGTTCTCTCGGGCATCTCGTCGGCATCGACACCGGCGATGAGATCATACGCTTCAATACGGCGCAGACAACCGTAATAGCCGGCAGCTCGCTATCCATAGCCAACCTGACGGTGCCCTTGCCGGCGTTCGGTATCTGTCTTGGCTGGAGCGCCACCGGCCGTTCGGGCAGCTATAACGGCGGGACGATTGCAACCGATACCACTATACCGATGACAACGGGCCAGGTCTTCCTCGGCCGTAACCAGAGTGGCCTGTTTGCCTGCGGCCGCTACGATAGCCTGACGATCTGGCCTTTCCGTGCCGCCAATACGTCAATTCAAGCAAAAGCTGGCGCCTATTCTTGATGGAACGATCGCCATAGAATTCACGCAAATGTCAAATATGCCGGTCGCCGAGGGAACTCTTTGGCGACCGCTTCGTTATGAACAATCGGAGGGTTAAGCCAATTTTTGCGAGCCTTGGGCAGATTGTTGCGCTATGCTCATCACCGGGAGGGGTCGGATGATAGTCTTGACCACATTTGCAATCGGGTTTTTGACGGCGGGTCTGCGGTCTGTGCCTTGCTACGCTCTGACCGGTGGTCTGATCATCGCAGCCTTCTCACTTGCCGCGCTCTTTTCAGCCGGTTCCGTATCCCTGTTTGCGCTCGTTCTGGCGTTGCTCGCTTATAATGGCGGGATCGCCGCACCGGTCTTCGCCGCGTTCATTCTTGCGCGCCGCCGTCAGGCATAAGGCGGCACATCAAGTGTCATTGAAAGAACCCGCCGCGTTTCCAGATGAGGGTTAGACTGGCTCCCAACCATCTTTCTCGCTGGCACGGTAGATCGCATCGATGAGCTTCTGATTGTTCACCGAGCTTTCCAGCGTCACCACCTCTTCCGTCCCGCCTTTTGCCGCGCGCGAAAAAGCTTCGGCTTCGAGCTTGTACTGGCGGGCGTCCTGGAAGCGGAAGTGTTGAGATTGCGAGTGGTTCTGATTGCTCAGTTCCAGTTCTTCCGCACCGTAGCGATCGGCGTTGAACGGCGACTTGACCTCAATGACGCCCTTGTCGCCGTGGAAGACCATCACCTGGCGGGCGGCAAGCTGGGTGGAGATGTAGAAGCTCAGTTCGAATTCGCCGAAATCGGCCCTGACGCTCGAATAGATGTCGATGCCGAATTCCGGATCGCGATCGGTATTCGCCTGAACGCGGATCGGTTCCTTGTCCGTGACGAAACGGGTGGTGATCGTCGGATAGACGCCGATGTCAGGCAGTCCGCCGCCGCCGAGTTCCGGCTTGTTGCGCATATTGGCGGCATCGCGGTTGTAGTAGGTGAAGGCGCCCTGAACGTGGCGCAGCCTACCGATCGCACCCTCCTGCAGCAGTGAGCGAACTTTGTGCCAGACAGGACTATAGGTTACCATGAAGGCTTCGGAGATCAGCACTTTGTTGCGGTCGCGCGCCGCAATCACGGAGTTGATTTCCGATGCCTTCAGGGACATCGGTTTTTCACAGAGCACGTGTTTGCCGGCATCGGCCGCCTTGATCGTCCATTCGATGTGCTGTGAGGTGGGCAATGGAATGTAGACGGCATCGATGAAGTCAGAAGCGAGCATCTCCTCGTAGGAGCCGAAGGCGTGCGGCACCGAGAAACGGTCGGCCATGTCGCGTGCTTTGGAGAGATTGCGGCTGGCAATTGCCGTCACGACGCAGTTTTCCGCGTCCTGCATGGCAGGAACAACGAGTTCGCGGCCGATCTTGGCCGTCGACAGAATACCGAAGCGCAACATGACAGATCCTCTCTATTTTGGCGGCACAGTAACCGCCAGATACCTGCCCATCAAGCCACGCACGCGGGAATAAAATTGCCGCCGGCCATGTAAAAACGCTATACCTCGCCTATCTCTCTGGAGCAGACTTCCCGCCTCCCACACGATTCTCCCATGGCATGCTGGAGCGACCTCATGGAAATGCGAACCCTCGGCCGCACCGGCCTGTCTATCGCGCCGCTGGTCTTCGGCGGCAATGTCTTTGGCTGGACCGCGGATGAAAAGACGTCCTTCCACCTGCTCGACGCCTTCTTCGACGCGGGCTTCAACGCCGTCGATACCGCAGACGCCTATTCCACCTGGGTGCCGGGCCACCAAGGCGGCGAGTCCGAAACGATCATCGGCAAATGGCTGAAGCAGTCGGGTCGGGGTCGGGACGAGGCCGTGATCGTCACCAAGGTCGGCTCCGAAATGGGGCCAGACAGGAAGGGGCTGTCGGCCAAATGGATCCTGCAAGCCGTTGAGGGTTCCCTTCGCCGGCTGCAGACCGATCATATCGACGTCTACCTGTCACACTGGCCGGACGCCGAAACGCCGTACGAGGAAACGCTCGGTGCGTATGATACGCTTCTGCGCCAGGGCAAGGTTCGCCACATAGGCGCATCCAATCTGAGCGCCGAGCAGCTGCGTGCCGCACTCGATGTTTCAAAAGAAAAGCACCTGCCGCGCTACGCGGTGCTCCAGCCAGAATACAACCTCTATGACCGCGCGTCTTTCGATGGTCCGCTCCGAAACCTCTGCATGGCCGAAGATATGGGTGTAATCACCTATTTCGGCCTTGCGAGAGGTTTTCTTTCGGGGAAATATCGCTCGCATAGGGACCTGGAAGGGTCGGCACGCGGCGGCGGCATCGGCAAATATCTCGACGGCCGCGGCATGCGTATCCTGGGCGCGCTGGATGAGGTGGCTGCTGACACCGGCAACACGCAGGCCGAGATTGCGCTTGCCTGGATCATGTCGCGCAAGGGCGTCACCGCGCCGATTTCCAGCGCGACGAACCTGACCCAGCTCGAAAGTCTGATTAAGGCGGCTTCGATCCGCCTTTCCGACCAAGCGTCCCGCCTCTTAAACGAGGCCAGCGAATAGAACATCCGGAGGAAGAAGGTATGACGGTTGAGATACGCGACGCGGCACCGCGCGACGAAGCGGACTGGCGCAGGCTCTGGGCGAGCTATGTCGCTTTCTACCGGGTGGCAGTATCCCCGGACGTGACGACAACGACATGGGGCCGGATCGTCGACCCTGGCTCGCCACTGTTCATGCGCGTTGCGGTGCTGGACGGCCACGTCGTCGGCTTTGCTCTCTGCCTTTTGCATGAGGCGACCTGGGTGAAGGAGCCGGTCTGCTATCTGGAGGATCTGTTCCTTGACGAGACGGCGCGCGGAAAGGGTATAGGCAAGGCACTGCTGGATGATCTCGTCGAAAAAGCCAAGGCGAATGGTTGGGCCCGTCTTTACTGGCATACCGACGAGGGCAATGAAACGGCGCGTCGGCTCTACGACAAATACACCGAGGCCGACGGCCATGTCCGCTACCGCATGAGTTTCTAGCCCTTCAGAGGTGGAAAACCCCGATAAAACTCCGCGTGGTGACCGGAATGATTGGCCATGCCTTCCTTCGTCAGCAGACCAGCCGGCGCCGCATAGCTGCGGATGCGCCGTGCCGGTCGCTCATGCCACTGTATGTTCGCCGCCCAGAGTTTCGGGAAGAAACAGAGCGAGGCATAGGGCAGGTTATCGTGGATCCACCAGGCGAGCGACTGCCAGCCGCCGAGTGTTGCGCGCCGGTCCCAGACCCAGGGAATGACGATGCAGGCCGTTGCACCGATACAGCCGTCGGCGTCACGCATGTCCCATATGTGGTCGGCGGCACTGGCCGCATTGGTCGAGCAGTTGAGCTTGTTGCGGTTGCCGAATTCATTGACCGACCGGGACCGATAGCCGGAGCGGATGTGCAGGCGACCGAATGTCCGCTGCAGCGGCTCCAGCAATTCTTCGCAAAGTTTCGTGCCGGCGGCGATCGCCAGTTCGGGATCGTCGGGAATATTCGGCATGCCGTAGAAATCGGCGATCTCCGAATGCATGAAGTCGCGCAGGAAGAAATTCTCCGATAGGCGGATGCGGCTCATATCTTCAAGCGCTTTCATCGATCCCGGCTTTTTCATGCGAGGCTCCTCCCGTCTCGAGACTATGGCAGAGGGAAGGAGCTTGCCACCCGGTTTCATTCAGCCGAAATAATGAAGGGCACAGAGCTCAGAGCATCGGCGGGCGACTTGCCTCGCACTTCGTCTTTGTTCCCTCGTTCCGCCGTGTTAGGATCGCTTGGCGAGCAACGGAGCGCTGGAATGACCGACGAACAGGCAATTGGCACAGTCGTTCACCTCTATGTCGATGGCATGGCGTTTTGCAACGAGGCGGCCTTGCGCAAAGCCTTCCATCCGGACGCGAAGATCATCGGCAATTACGAAGGCGCGGTCGAATGGATGTCCCGCGACGATTTCATCGCCGCCATCCTCGCCGAACCGCCGGCTCAGCCTGGAACCCAGCCCCTGATGGATATCGAGATCACCGATATCGAGGGCGATGCCGCCTTCGTCAAGGTCACCGACGAATTCGCCGGCATGCGGTTCTCCGACTATCTGTCCTTTCTGAAGATCGGCGGCCACTGGGTGATCGTCAACAAGCTGTATCACCTGCATCGGTAGGTTTTGTCCTTCCTCAAAGGGAAGATGTATTCCTCCCCTTCTCCCCGCTGGGGAGCCGAGGAAGGTTGTGGCGACCTCAACGGTCGATGGCAACGCCCGGTCAGCCGCTCGATGCAGCGGTGAAAACCGCCAGCTGAGCGTCGAAAGCACGCTGGTATGCGGGCCGCGCTTCGCCGCGGGCGACATAGGCGGAGAGGTTCGGATATTCGTTAAGTAAACCCGAACCTTTCAACCTTAGCAGCACCGACACCATGTGGAGATCACCGGCGCTGAACTCGCCGTCCAGCCAGTCGGCAGCGCCAAGTCGACCGGAAAGTTCGCTCAACCGTTTACGGATACGTTCCTCGACGACGGACAGGCGCTGCTCGTACCAAGTCTCGTCGCGCTCCAGGAGCCGGGCGATTTCGCGATCAACGATCGGCGGCTCCATCGTGGTGAGCGCGGCAAACATCCATGTGATCGCGCGAGCCCGGGCATTCGCGTCGTCTGGCAAAAGGCCCGCATGGCGCTCCGCGATATGGAACACGATCGCCCCCGACTCGAACAGGGCGAGATCGCCTTCTTCATAGGTCGGAATCTGCCCGAAAGGGTGAAGCGCGAGATGCGCAGGTTCCTTCATCGCTTTGAACGAAAGAAGACGAACGTCGTACGGCTGGCCCACTTCTTCAAGCGCCCAGCGAACGCGCATGTCACGCGCCAGCCCCCTGCCGCCATCAGGCGATCGTTCAAAGGCGGTAATTGTGATCGTCATCGCTGCTCTCCCAGCTTTTCAGTCTTGAAGACGTTGGCTAAACGATATTCCGCCACTCCGGGCTCGAGATAAACCTCGCGATCAATGGAGCTCAAAATATGTGCTCCTGCTGCTGCCCGCGTTCACCGCTGAAACATGGTGGTGGCGCGCCTCAGGCAGCGAGAGGGGCGAAAACCGCCCCTTTCGATGTCTACTATCTCACGCCCGCAAGACGCCGCCCGTGCTTTTCGTCACATTGGCGATGATCTTGCCAGTCAGGGCTTCGAAATCCTCATCGGTCAGCGTGCGTTCGGCGGGCTGGATGACGACCTCGATGGCCACCGACTTCTTGCCTTCGCCGAGCGAGGCGCCCTCGAAGACGTCGAAGACATTGACGCCGGCAACCAGCTTGCGGTCGGCGCTCGAGGCGGCCTTGAGGATCGCGCCGGCTTCAACGGTCTTGTCGACCACGAAGGCGAAGTCGCGCTTGACGGCCTGGAAGGGCGAAAGCTCCAGCGCCGGCTTGGTGCGGGTGGCCTTCTTCTTCGGCTCGGGCATGGCGTCGACATAGACTTCGAAGCCTGAAAGCGCGCCGGAAACGTCGAGCGCTTCCAGCACCTTCGGATGAAATTCACCGAAGGTGCCGAGCACAATCTTCGGGCCGAGCTTGATCGTGCCGGAACGGCCAGGATGGTACCAGGAGGGGCCTCCTGCTTCGAACTGGACATTGCCCATCGGCACGCCGCAGGCTTCGAGAACGGCAATGGCATCGGCCTTGGCGTCGAAGACATCGACCGGCTTGCCGCCGCCCTTTGCGGCATTCGACCAGGAGCGGCCGGCACCGGCAAGCGATGCGGTGCCGCGACGGATGCCGCCGGCAACGCGGCGCTGGCCTGATGGCGTGTCGTTCTCATAGGTGCCGGAGACCTCGAAGATCGCCACGTCGCCAAAACCCTTGTCGGCGTTGCGCTGGCCAGCGGTCAAAAGGCCCGGCAGCAGGGACGGCCGCATGTCGGACATGTCGGCTGCGATCGGGTTTGCCAGCGACAGGCTCGGCGCCCCGCCGCCGAAAAGCTCGGCCTGTGCCTTGGCGATGAACGACCATGTGACCGCTTCGAGCATGCCGCGCGCGGCCAGCGCCCGCTTGGCAAGCCGCGTGCGGATCTGCAGGGTGGTCAGGATCTTGCCATTGACGGAACCGAGGCTTTCGATCGGCTCCGGCTTGATATTGTCGACGCCATGGATGCGCATGACTTCTTCGACGAGGTCCGCCTTGCCATCGACATCCGGCCGCCAGGAAGGGACGGAGACGGAAACGCGTTCGCCGGAACCTTCAACGCCGAAGCCGAGACCCTTGAGGATCGACACGGCTTCATCCGAGCCGACCTCAAGGCCTGTGAGGCGCTTGACCTCGGAGACCGGGAAATGGACGACCTTTGGCGTATAGCCGGCATAGCCGACCACGTCGGTCTTTGCTGGGACGCCGCCGCAGATATCGACGATCAGCTGCGTGGCACGTTCGAGGCCCGGAACCATGTATTCCGGATCGACACCGCGCTCGAAGCGATAGCGCGCATCGCTGATGATGCCGAGCGTGCGGCCGGTCTTGGCGATGTTCATCGGGTCCCAGAGGGCCGATTCGATCAGGACGTCGGTCGTGTTCCCGTCGCAGCCGGAATGCTCGCCGCCCATGATGCCGCCGATCGATTCGATGCCGTCTTCATCGGCAATGATGACATTGGCGGGCGACAGCGCGTATTCGCGCGTGTCGAGCGCCAGGACCTTTTCGCCCTCTTTGGCGCGGCGAACGGTCAGGTTGCCCGTGACCTTGGCGGCGTCGAAGACGTGCAGCGGCCGGCCCTGGTCGAAGGTCATGTAGTTGGTGACATCGACCAGCGCGTTGATCGGGCGAAGACCGATGGCAAGCAGCCGCTGCTGCATCCATTTCGGGCTCGGACCGTTCCTGACACCGCGCACGAGGCGCAGCGCAAAGCCGGGGCAGAGGTGGGTGTCTTCGCCGAGATCGAGCCTGACCTTGGTCATCGTCTCGCCTGCCACCTTGAAGGACGGCGCCACCGGAGTCTTCAGCGTACCGAGACCGGATGCGGCCAGATCGCGGGCAATGCCGTGGACGCTGGTGCAGTCCGGACGGTTCGGCGTCAGGTTGATCTCGATCATCGGATCGTCGAGCCCGGCATAGGCGGCGAAGCTCGTGCCGACCGGTGCGTCTTCAGGCAGGTCGATGATGCCGTCGTGGCTGTCGGAAATCTGCATCTCCTTTTCCGAACACATCATGCCGTGGCTTTCGACGCCACGGATATTGCCGACCGACAGCGTCACATCGATGCCGGGAACATAGGTGCCGGGTGCCGCAAAAGCACCGACAAGGCCGGCGCGCGCATTCGGCGCGCCGCAAACGACCTGAACGGGCGCGCCGGACCCGGTATCGACCATCAGTACCTTGAGCTTGTCGGCCTGCGGATGCTTGTCGGCCGAAATGACCTTGGCGATGACAAAGGGCAGATAAGCGGCTCTGTCGTCGACATCCTCGACCTCCAGCCCGATCGCCGTCAGGCGCTCGCAGATCTGCTCGAGGGTTGCATCCGTTTCCAGATGGTCTTTCAGCCAGGAGAGTGTGAACTTCATGATTTCACTCGTGTCCTAATGTCTTGTTTGCACGGCCCCACGCGACGGTCGTCCGGGAAAGGTTTTGTTCGGCCGCTTTACGCGCTCAACCCGCCAAACAATGTCGGCATGTCGAGCGGGCGGAAGCCGTAGTGGCTCATCCAGCGCACGTCGGCGTCAAAGAAGTTTCTGAGGTCGGGCATGCCGTATTTCAACATGGCGATGCGGTCGAGGCCCATGCCCCAGGCAAAACCCTGGTAGACGTCGGGATCGAGACCGCCGGCGCGCAGAACGTTCGGATGCACCATGCCGCAGCCGAGGATTTCCATCCAGTCGGTGCCTTCGCCGAACTTGACGATCGGGCCGGAGGAACGGTCGCACTGGATGTCGACCTCGAAGGACGGCTCGGTGAAGGGGAAGAAGGACGGGCGGAAACGCATCGTCACGTCGTCCACCTCGAAGAAGGCCTTGCAGAATTCCTCGAGAATCCAGCGCATGTTGGCGACGTTCGACTTGGTATCGACTACCAGGCCCTCGACCTGGTGAAACATCGGCGAATGCGTCGCGTCACTGTCCTGCCGGTAGGTCTTGCCGGGGATGATGATGCGGATCGGCGGCTTTTGCGCCTCCATGGTGCGGACCTGTACCGGCGAGGTGTGGGTGCGCAGCACCTTGCGCTCGCCGTTTTCGTCCGGATTGAAGAAGAAAGTGTCGTGCATTTCGCGCGCCGGGTGGCCTTCGGGGAAGTTCAGCGCCGTGAAATTATAATAGTCGGTCTCGATATCCGGACCTTCGGCGATCGAGAACCCCATGTCGGCGAAGATCGCGGTGATCTCGTCGATGATCTGGCTGATCGGATGGATACGGCCGCGTTCAGCCGGGGAGGAGCGTACCGGCAGCGAGATATCGACGGTCTCGCGGGCAAGCCGCTGAGCGATCGCCGCATCCTTAAGGGCCGACTTGCGCGCCGTGATCGCGTCGAAGACGTCTGTCTTCAGCGCGTTGATCGCAGCACCCCGCGTCTGGCGTTCTTCCGGGGACATGGTGCCGAGCGTCTTCAGGAGTTCGGAGATCGAGCCCTTCTTGCCGAGCGCATTGACGCGCACGGCTTCGATCGCCGCCTCGTCATCCGCCCCGGTCACCTCGGTCAGCAGCTTCTCTTTCAGTGCTTGCAGATCGGACATGGTTCATTTCCCGTGATAGGTCAAAGAAAAACCCGCGCCAGCCGTACCAGCGCGGGTTTCCCAATTCATATTCCAAAAGGCCTGGGAAGCGCTGGCTTTTAACGAACCGCGCTTTCAAACTCGTTGGTGGTGCCGGCGTCCTTGAGGTATTCAAGCGCCTTCTTGGCGGCCGCGACGAGCGCGCCGAATGCTTCCGTCTCATGGATGGCCATGTCGGACAGAACCTTGCGGTCGACTTCGATGCCAGCCTTCGACAGACCGTCGATGAAGCGGCCGTAGGTCAGGCCGTGCTCACGGACGGCAGCGTTGATACGCTGGATCCAGAGAGCGCGGAAATTGCGCTTGTTGACCTTGCGGTCGCGGTAGGCAAAAGCCTTCGAACGGTCCACGGCTGCCTTGGCGGCGCGGATGGTGTTCTTGCGGCGGCCGTAGAAGCCCTTGGCTGCCTTCAGTGTCTTCTTGTGCTTGGCGTGAGCTGCTACGCCGCGTTTTACACGTGCCATGTCATGATCTCCTTAAAAATCCAAAAGTGCCAGACGTCTTAGAGACCGTTGGGCAGGTAGTTCTTGATGACCTTCTTGCCATCAGGCTCTGCAAGCACCATGGTGCCACGTGCATCGCGAATGAACTTGTTGGACCGCTTGATCATGCCATGGCGCTTGCCTGCGGCAGCTGCCATGACCTTGCCGGTTGCGGTGATCTTGAACCGCTTCTTGGCAGAGGATTTCGTCTTCATCTTGGGCATTTTGCTACTCCATTTTTCTTGATTTCGAGATCGACTGACGAGGTCGCCTCCAGCGTAAAGAACGGCCACGGCATGCCCTGCCGGACCGTTCGGACGGGGGCTTGTAACCGAAGCGCCCGAAAAGTGCAATGGGATTGAGGCGAACGCCCCGATAATTCCGCATTGCCGGCATCAGATATGAAAAAGCCGCCTCTCCGGCGGCTTTCATCAGGATCGAACCTGAAAACGCGGCGCTTACTTCGGCGCCAGCACCATCATCATCTGACGGCCCTCGAGCTTCGGCTCAGCTTCGACCTTGGCGATTGACAGGGTGTCTTCCTTGACCTGGAGCAAGAGCTTCAGGCCAAGTTCCTGGTGCGCCATTTCGCGGCCGCGGAACTTCAGGGTCACCTTGACCTTGTCGCCCTCTTCGAAGAAGCGGTTCATCGCTCTCATCTTCACGTCGTAGTCGTGCGTGTCGATGTTCGGACGCATCTTGATCTCCTTGATCTCGATGATCTTCTGCTTCTTGCGTGCTTCGGCCGCCTTTTTCTGCGTTGAGTATTTCAGCTTGCCCAGATCAAGGATCTTGCACACCGGCGGTTCAGCGTTCGGCGAAATCTCCACCAGGTCAAGGCCGGCCTCCTCCGCCATGCGCAATGCCTGATCTGTGGGGATGCTGCCGTGGTTGAGACCTTCGGCGTCGATGAGCTGAACCCGGGGAACCCGGATTTCCTTGTTAGAGCGGGGCCCGTCTTTTGTCGGGGCGTCCGTTTTGAACGGTCTGCGAATGGTCGTACTCTCCTCGAGCTGTTACGAATGGAATGCCTGACGGTAGCGCGATTTCCCGGCAAAATGCCGTTCAACTGCCGCTGGGCCGTCATGTGGAAATTGCTGCGGAAAAGTCAATACCACAGCTTCTTGCGGAAATCACCACCTGTCAGGCTTCCGGAGAATCTGTTTTAGAAAGAAAAACAGCAAGAAACATGCAAACAGGGGTAAAAGTGCCAATGTCGTCGCCACCTTCAACCGCAGAGCCAGAGTATCTCGACGTCGGTACCGGCACCGAATCGCGCCGTATTGCCATGCGTATCCTGCCCGCTGCGGGCGGTTCGTCCCTTCCGGCATTTGTCTGGCTCGGCGGATACCGGTCTGACATGGCCGGCACCAAGGCGGTCGAACTCGAACGTCACGCCGAAAAGACCGGTGCCGCCTGCATACGCTTCGACTATTCCGGCCACGGCGTCTCCGGCGGCGCCTTTGCCGACGGGACGATTTCCCGGTGGCTGGAAGAAAGCCTCGCGATCATCGATCGCGCCGATCCCCAGCGCATCATTCTCGTCGGTTCGTCGATGGGCGGCTGGATCGCGCTTCGGCTGATCGCCGAACTGCGCGCCCGGGGCGAGGGCCGCCGGATTGCCGGCCTGGTGCTGATCGCGCCAGCGCCGGATTTCACCAGCGAGCTCATCGAGCCGAACCTGACGGATGCCGAGCGCACATCGCTTGCCGAGCGCGGCTATTTCGAGGAGCCGACACCCTATGGCCCGGACCCGAACATCTATACCGCGCGGCTGATCGAGGACGGGCGTGACAACCGGGTCCTCCAGGGCGTCATCGAGACCGGATGTCCGGTGCATATCCTGCAGGGCATGCAGGATCCGGATGTGCCCTATGGCCATGCGCTGAAGCTGATGGAGCATCTGCCGTCCGACGATGTCGTCATGACGTTGGTCCGCGACGGCGATCACCGCCTGTCGCGCCCCGAGGACATCGAGCGCATGCTGGCCGCCGTCGATGGGATGGTAACAAGCTGAAAACATGTGATAAATCAGCCGCAATGCCTGTTTTCCGCACATTTTAACCATATCCGGCAATCGCCAATTCTGCAGATTGACTTCGTTTCGGGCGCACTGTTAACTCTTTGTTAACGATTAGAGCAGCTCGCGGTGGGGATCGATCGCGAAAGCTGACGTCAGATTTTCAGCTTTCGCGGGGATTCTTCAGGATTTGTTTCGGGAGAAAACCGCGCCACAGGGGACGTGTATGGCGCAGTTGACTGGGGTTAAGAAAATGGTCGTGGCAATCGCGGCTGTTTTCGCATCGGCAGGCGCGGCAATTCCGGCGCCGAACGCGACAGCACTCTCGATGCAGACAGGCGCCATCACCTCGCAGCCGATCGGCCATTACGAGTTCTGCCAGTCCCATCGCTCCGAATGTGAGATCAAGTCCAAGTCGTCGACCGCGCCGCGTGTCACCGATTTCGGCTGGTCGGTCATTCGCGAGGCCAATCTCACTGTTAACCGCGAAATGACGCCGATAACCGATCAGGACCTGTTCGGCAAGGACGAGGTCTGGGCCTATCCCGATAGGGCAGGCGACTGCGAGGATTTCGTGCTTTTGAAGCGCAAGAATCTGATGCAGAAGGGCTTCTCGCCGTCCGACCTCCTGATCACCGTCGTCCGCAAGCCGGATGGCGAGGGCCATGCGGTTCTGACCGTCCGCACGGCCCAGGGCGATTTCATCCTGGACAATCTCGACAACGAGGTGAAGCTCTGGACGAAGACGCCCTACCGCTTTTTGAAGCGCCAGGCCTCCTTCAACACCGGCCGCTGGGTCACCATCGAAAATGGCGCGGAAGTGCTGGTCGGCTCGGTCGGCAACTGACGGCGCCTGTTTCGGCAACGACCGTTGATTTGAGTGCTCGAGAGGCCTCGCCTTGAGGCCTACGGGTCATTTCCCATCAATGTCGGATCATTGGGAAATTAAGCGACAACCAAAACTCCGTCATTCCTGTGCTCGTCACAGGAATCCAGCCAGCCGAGTCCTTGGGCTGACAACGACCGCTATCCGCCTGACCATCGTCAGGCATTCCCAATCAACACGCCCGCAGCCAGCACCAGGCTGCCGCCTATCACCACCTGGAAAGCGGCACGCAGGAAGGGGGTTTCCATATACTTGTTCTGGATGAAGGCGATCGCCCAGAGTTCGAAGAAGACAATGATCCCGGCGGCGATCGTCGCCGTCCAGAAATGCGGGATGAGATAGGGCAGGGCGTGGCCCAGCCCGCCGAGTGTTGTCATGATGCCGCAAGCAAGACCGCGCTTGACCGGAGAGCCGCGTCCCGAAAGCTTTCCGTCATCATGCGCCGCCTCGGTGAAGCCCATCGATATGCCGGCGCCGACGGAAGCCGATAGGCCGACCAGGAAGGTCTGCCAAGTGTCCTGCGTGGCAAAGGCGGCGGCGAAGATCGGCGCGAGTGTCGAGACCGAACCGTCCATCAACCCGGCAAGGCCCGGCTGTACATAGGTGAGCAGGAACTGGCGATACGCCGTGTCGTCCTCCTTCTTGCGGACGCCTTCCGGCACATGCCTTTCGGTTAGCATGCGCGCCACGTCCTCATGCCCCTGTTCGGCCAGCGCCAGTTCGCCCAGCAATTGCCTGGTCGAGGCGTCCGAGGTGTTCTTTGCGGTCTCCACATAGAAATTATAGGCCTGCGTCTCCATCGCCTCCGCCTCGCGGCGCATGGCGTCGAGCGACAGGTTCTGGCGCAGCCAGTCGGGGCGGCGCGTCAGGAAGCCGTTGACATGCTCGCGCCTGATCAGCGGAATCCGCTCGCCGAAGCGGCGGCGGTGCATGTCGATCAGCATGTTCTTGTGGGTGTTTTCCACCTCGGCCATATCCTCGAAAACCTTGGCCGAATCCGGATACCTCAGCTTCAGTATCTGTCCATAGGCTTGGTAGATGCGCCCGTCGTCCTCTTCACAGGATATGGCGAGCGCCAGAACCTCCTGTTCGGAAAGCGATGAAAGGCGACGTTTGGAGCCGGAAAACAGACGTGAAAACATGATACGAAGTGCCTAGTTTAGAATAATTCTAAAAATAGGCAGGCACCATGAAAAGGTCAAGCCGAAACACGTCAGCAGACTCGACAGGAGGCAGGATACCTTCCACCATAGTCAAAACGATGAACCGCTTTTGCGAAAGCTGCGTCCGCCATGAATCCGCTTCTGTCCAGCAAGGATACGCTGCTCGATCGCCTCGGCATGGCGATGGCCGAAAGGCTGACGACGAAGACGTCGGGCTATGAGCCCTATACGCCGTCGGATCCCGAAACGCTCGCCCGCACTCTCCGTCCCGGTGACATTCTCCTGGTTGAGGGCAATCAGAAAGTGTCGGCGGCGATCAAGTACCTGACCCAGTCGACCTGGTCGCATGCGGCCTTCTTCGCCGGCGACGAAATCCCGCTGACGCTCGATGAGGCGACGCTTCCCGTCATCGATCGCCCGCAACTGATCGAGGTCAACCTTGGTGAAGGCTGCGTCGCGGTGCCGCTTCGAAAATACTCCACCTACAACACCCGCATCTGCCGGCCCATCGGCCTGACGCCGGAAGACCGGGATACGGTCCTGTCCTTCATGGTCTCGCGGCTGGGCCTGAAATACGACATGAAGAATATCCTCGACATGCTGCGCTATTTCATGCCGGCCCCGCCGGTTCCGGTGCGCTGGCGCCGCCGCCTGCTGGCCTTCGGTTCGGGCGATCCGACCCGTGCCATCTGCTCGACGCTGATCGCCGAGGCCTTCGAGCAGATCCGCTATCCGATCCTGCCCGAGATCACCCGCGCGCCCGGCCGGGCAGCGGCGACATCGCATTATTCACGCGCCGAAATCCTGCATATCCGCCATCATTCGCTCTATACGCCGCGTGATTTCGACCTTTCTCCTTATTTCGCGATCGTCAAGCCGACGCTCGAATACGGCTTCGACTACAAACGGCTGCAATGGGAGGCCAGGGGCGATAGGCCACTCATAGAGAAATATTGAGCGTCTGCTCGCGGATGATATAGGCCTTCTGGCGGTCGCTGATGTAGTCGCGCACGATCGGTGCGGCGTCGCGGGACCGGGAAAGCTGCATGTGGAAGACCAGTTGGCTGCCGGTGCGGAACATCATCTCGGCACTGATCAGATAGAATTCCCACATGCGGGCAAACCGCTCGTCATACATCTCGATGACCTTGTCGCGGTTCTTTTCGAAGCGGTCGCCCCAGTGCTTGAGGGTCGTCGCATAGTGGATGCGCAGGAATTCTAGATCCGTCACCCACAGGCTGTTCTTCTCCACCACCTCGAACACTTCGGAAAGCGCGGGGGAATAGGCGCCCGGGAAGATGTACTTGCGCAACCAGGCGCTCGCCATACCGGGCGGGCTCATGTGGCCGATCGAATGCAGCACCGCAAGGCCATCATCCGGCATCAGAGCGTTCACCTTCTTGAAGAACTCGTCATAGTGATGCACGCCGACATGCTCGAACATGCCGACGGAAACGATGCGGTCAAAGGACTCGTCGACCTCGCGATAGTCGCGCAGTTCGAAGCGCACGCGGCCCTCGAGCCCGGCATCCTTCGCCCGCTGCGTCGCCAGCGCCTGCTGTTCCTTCGACAGGGTCACGCCGAGAACCTCGACGTCCTCGAGCTGGGCGAGATAGAGCGCGAGGTCCCCCCAGCCGCAGCCGATGTCGAGCACCTTCATGCCGGGGCGCAGGCAGAGCTTGGCGGCAAGCAACCGAAGCTTGTTGCGCTGCGCCTGCTCCAGCGTTTCCTGCGGCTCGCGAAAATAGGCGCAGGAATAGAGCATGTGCTCGTCGAGAAAGAGTTTGTAGAAATCGTTGCCGAGATCATAGTGATGGGCGACGTTGCGCTGCGCCTCGCCCTTGACGTTGGATTGCTGGCGCTTGCGAAAGCGCATCTTGATGGCGCGCAGTGCCTTCTGGATCGGATAGGAACCGAGCGACAGCCGGTTGATCGAGAACAGCGTCAGGAAATCACGTAGGCTCGAGCCTTCTTCGAAGCGCAGCGTCCCGTCCATATAGGCCTCGCCAGCGGCGAGTTCGGAGTTGAAGACAAGGGTGCGGTAAAGTTTCGGATCCGTCAGCCGCATGGTCACTTCGGGACCGGGCTCGCCCGAGAAAACATGGGGTCTGCCCTCAGCGTCGATGACCGTCAGACGGCCCTTGCGGATGAAGGCCTTCATCATATGCGACAGTGGAAACATACACACCTCGGTGGATAAAGCGGCTCTCGCGGAGCCACACTCTATCACCGGCTTTTCAAAATGCGCGGCATTATTTCGTGAAAATTCAACGGCCGGTGGCGGTTGCTCCGGCGCTCGCTGCGACCACCAACAGGGTGCCGGCGATTTGCAGCGCGGTCATCGGCTGGCTGAGCACGGCAAAGCCCGCAATGGCGCCGATCGCAGGCTCGAGGCTCATCAGGATGCCGAAGGACGAGGTGCTCATGCGGCGCAGCGCGATCATTTCCAGCGCGTAGGGGATCAGCGGCACGAGGAGGGCGAGGCCGGCGATGGCGCCGACGCCCTCGACGGTCATGCGCGAGGCTTCCAAAAGCCCGAACGGCGTGGCGACGATCGCAGCGACGATCAGCGACATGGAAAGGCCTTGCAGGCCTTCGAACGCATTGCCCGCCTTCTTCATGAAGACGATGTAAAGCGCCCAGCCGGCCGCAGCACCAAAGGCAAAGAGAATGCCGGTCGGATCGCCGACCCAGCCTTGCCCGTCACGGGCAAGGAAAAGCACGCCGGCGCCGGCAAGCAGCGGCCAGACCAGCCGCCAGCCGAGGCCGAAGGCAAAGGTCGCGACGGCAAGGGGGCCGAGAAAGTCGATCGCGACGGCAAGGCCGAGCGGAATGCGCTCGATAGCGGCAAAGAAACACAGCGTCATGCCGGCCATTGACGCGCCAAGAAGCCCGGCCGTCTGCCACTGCGCCCGCGAATAGCGCAGGATCGGCGGTCGGACGACAATGGCAAGCAGAGCGGCGGCCCAGATCAGCCGCAGCCAGGTGGTGCCGAACGGGCCATAGGCGGCGATCGCGGATGCGGAAAACGCCGAGCCGAACTGGACGCTCGACATCGACAGAAGGCAAAGCACGCCGCCGGTCAGGACGGTCGCCGTCCCTGTGGCCAACGGCACTGCTGCCGGGATCAACGTTGCGTCTCCGTAGGCCGGTGTTGCTGTCTGCTGATCCAAGTCCTTGTCCCCCAAGCAGTTTTACGATGCTTGCATCGGCTCTACTAAAAGCCGGCGCGCCGGACAAATTCATATTTGTGGAGGTTAGCATCAGGGCGTTTGATGCTGGCTGTATGGAGGGCCGGAACATAATCGCTTCCGGATCGTTATCGTCGCAGGCAAATGCAATCTTCAAGCGAGGGAACCCACATGGAAGTCAACGGTGTAGGATGGATTGCAGCCATCATCATCGGCGGTTTTGCCGGATGGTTGGCGGAACAGTTCATGAAATCCGAAATGGGCATGTTCACGAACATCCTTCTCGGCATTGTCGGCGCCATTGTCCTCAACGCCATTCTTGCGATTGCGGGAATGGGTTTCACCGGCTGGCTCGCCTATCTGGTTATAGGCTTCATCGGCGCGTGCCTGCTGATCGCGGTCGGACGCGCCGTGCGAAGGTAGCAATCGGTCCTGAAGGAGAAAGACGATGCTGACATTCGCAGCCGAGGGCAGCGGCCAGGGCAAGCTGGAAATCAACGGCCATTGCGAGCCGGTTTCCTATGAGTTGATCGTGGCGCGTGACGACGACACCAGCCAGGTGCGCATTCGCTTGAATGCTCCGCGCGACTGGTTGCTGAAGCAGGGTTTCACGGGGGATGCGGTTCTGGTGCGCAGCAACGGATCCCGCATCGCCGTGCGGCGTGAAGGTGGGCTGGATGTTCATTCCAGTGTTTGCGTGACGCTCGAAGGCTATGACGACGCGCTGAGCGGCGCCGATGAACTGTCCGAAGCCTACCCGGAATTGAAACACTGAAAGTTTGCGGCGGAGACGGAAACGGGCGCGGTACGAGGCCGCGCCCGTTTCCATGTCTGTTGTAACGGTCAGTCCTTGGCGCGCTCGACGTAGGACGCGTCTTCCGTCAGGATGACGACGCGGGTGCCGACGCCGATATGCGGCGGAACCATGGTGCGAACGCCATTCGACAGGATCGCCGGCTTGTAGGACGAAGACGCCGTCTGGCCCTTGACGACCGGCTCGGTCTCGACGATTTCCAGCGTCATTCGGGTCGGCAGTTCGATCGCCAAGGCAATGCCTTCGAACATCTTCAGCTGCACGACCATGCCTTCCTGCAGATAGGCCTTGTCGTCGCCGATGACGTCAGGCGCAACCGCGACCTGATCGTAGCTTTCGGGGTTCATGAAATGGAAGCCTTCGCCGTCTTCATAGAGGAAGGTATGATCACGGTCTTCGACGAAGGCACGCTCGACCTGTTCCGTCGTGCGCCAGCGCTCCGATACCTTCACGCCGTCGGAGATGCGACGCATGTCCACCTGAGTGACGGGCGTGCCCTTGCCGGGATGAAAATTCGCGGCGGTCAGAACGGCGTAGAGCTTGCCGTCCACTTCGAGAACATTGCCCTTGCGGACTGAAGAGGCGATTACCTTGACCATAAGTCTTCCTTGTAACTGAGCTTGATGCGTCGTAGAGGAGCGCACGAATATGCGCGTCAAAGACGCCAGAATGCGTTTTCGGGCCGCACCTAACCTATATTTGCGCAAATTGCCAGTGTGACCGCCGGGTCTGCCCGAAGAAACCGCAAAATTGCGCGACGTATCGACTGCTCGAGAAATCTGGATCCAGGACCCTCATGCCCGCTGCCTCTCCCTGGTGGACCCCCGATGTCCATGCCGATCGCCGAGGTTTCCTCATCGGCCGCAACCGGATTCAGGCGGCGCTTCGCACCTTCTTCGCCGCGCGGGATTTTATCGAAGTCGATACCGCCACGCTGCAGGTCTCGCCGGGCAACGAGGCGCACCTGCATGCCTTTGCAACGCAGGCTATCAATCATGACGGCAGTCGGGTGCCGCTCTATCTTCACACCTCGCCGGAGTTTGCCTGCAAGAAACTTTTGGCCGCCGGTGAGGAACGCATCGCCTGCTTCGCCCATGTCTATCGCAATCGCGAGCGCGGTCCGCTGCACCATCCGGAATTCACCATGCTCGAATGGTATCGTGCGGGTGAGACCTATGAGGCGCTGATGCGCGATTGCGCCGATATCCTTGGCCTTGCCGCCGAAACCGCCGGCACGAGCCAGCTTGGTTATCGCGGCGCGCAGGCCGATCCTCATCTGGCGCCGGACCGCATCACGGTCGCGCAGGCCTTCGAGCGTTTCGCGGGAATCGATTTGCTCGCCTCCATCGACGGCAATGGCGAAACAGACCGTGATCGCCTGGCCGAAGGGCTTCGAACCGCCGGTTTGCGCGTCGCCGAAGACGATACCTGGGCGGATCTTTTCAGCCGCGTGATCGTCGAGAAGGTAGAACCCAATCTCGGCTTCGGCCGCGCGACGATCCTCTACGAATATCCCGTCGCTGAAGCCGCACTGGCGCGTCCAACGCCGCACGACGCGCGCGTGGCGGAACGGTTCGAACTTTATGCCTGCGGCGTCGAGCTCGCCAATGCCTTCGGTGAATTGACGGACGCTGCCGAGCAACGCCGCCGCTTCGACATGGAGATGAGGGAGAAGAGCCGCGTCTACGGCGAAACCTATCCGCTGGACGAGGATTTCCTCAAGGCGCTCGAAATCATGCCGCAAGCAAGCGGCAGTGCGCTTGGCTTCGATCGGCTGGTGATGCTGGCGACGGGGGCATCGCGCATCGATCAGGTCATCTGGGCGCCGGTGGCCGAAACCAGCGATCATCAGCGGGGAAGCCGGCCGTGACAGCAATACGTGCGCTGAAAAGCCTGGAGGATCTGGAAGAGGCCGGGTTGATTGCCAGCGCTAGACCCGCGCAGCTGTCCGACGTCGCCACTCGTTATGCCATTGCCGTTACACCCGCGATGGCGGCCCTGATCGATCCGGGCGATCCGAACGATCCGATCGCCCGCCAGTTCATTCCCGACGCGGCCGAGCTTGTCCGCTTGCCGGAAGAACGCGAGGATCCGATCGGCGACGGCGCGCACAGTCCCGTCGAAGGCATCGTCCACCGCTATCCGGATCGTGTGCTCCTGAAGGCCGTGCATGTCTGCCCGGTCTATTGCCGCTTCTGCTTCCGCCGCGAAATGGTCGGACCGCAGGGGCTCGGCACGCTTGCATCGCAGGCGATGGACAAGGCCTTCGCCTATATCGCCGGTCATCCGGAAATCTGGGAGGTGATCCTGACCGGCGGCGATCCGCTGGTGCTGTCGCCGCGCCGGCTGGCTTCGATCATGGAACGGCTGGCAGCGATCGATCATGTGAAGATCGTCCGTTTCCACACCCGCGTGCCGGTCGTCGAACCCGAGCGCGTGGATGACGCCCTGATCGCCGCCCTGAAATCCAGCGGCAAGACCACCTACCTGGCGCTGCATGCCAATCATCCGCGCGAACTGACGTCTCAAGCGCGTGCCGCTTGCGCCCGCCTCGTCGATTCCGGCATCGTCATGGTGAGCCAGTCGGTGCTCCTGAAGGGCGTCAACGATGATCCGGATACGCTCGCCGCGTTGATGCGGGTCTTCGTCGAAAATCGGATCAAGCCCTACTACCTGCACCATCCCGATCTCGCGCCGGGCACCAGCCATTTCCGCCTGACGATCGAGGAGGGGCAGGCGCTGGTCGCATCCTTGCGCGGCCGCGTCTCCGGGCTCTGCCAGCCCGCCTATATCCTCGATATCCCCGGCGGCCACGGCAAGACTGTGATTTCGGCCGCGACGATCGAGGACAATGGCGGCGGCTGTTACACGGTCTCGGATTTCCACGGCGAGACGCATAGCTATCCGCCGGCCGTCGCAGAGAAAGACTAGAGGCGAATTTTCCCGAACAGGGCGCTGAGTTCGGACTGCCGGCTGGTTCCGGTTTTCTGGAATATCGAGCGGATATGGCTTCTGACCGTTTCGTAGCCGGTTGCGTGCCGAGCGGCGATATCGACGGCGCTCAGGCCGCTGGCGACGAGAAGCGATACCCTGGCCTCGGCGGGCGTCAGGTCGAACAGCGCCATCAGCGTTTCCGGCTTCAGCCGCACGTCCTCGTCCGGATCCTCGATCAGGGCGACGGCGCAGGAATGTGAAAACACATCTGAGAGATGTGGGCCGAACCGTTCGAAGCGAACGACCAGCGGCCGTTTGCCGGGACGCGAGAGACGGACCGCGGATAATGCTTCGGCGGAGTGGCCGGCGGCCTGTATCGCGATTTTGAGTTCCTGGTTGAAGCGGGCGGTTTCACTGGCCAGGCAGGCTCGCACGCCGCCTCTCGAAATCCGCAATCCCCCTTTGAACAGGGCGTCCGCTTTCGGATTGGTCAGTGTGACGAGGCCTTTCCGGTTAAAGAAGATGCAGGCAATGTTCGATGTCTCGAAGGCGGCCGCCATGCCCGTGACCTTGCTGGCGTCGATATGTCTGGCGAGATGACTGGCTGTCAGGAGCCGCGTTCGGATCGCATGGAAATGCGGCATGTCTTCGGGAGCCGGAGAATCTTGCGAAGCGCCGTTTTGGAGGACGAAATACAGTTCGTCCTTGCCCGACGAGACATCCATGAGAACGCTGTCGCGAATCCCGTATTTTCTCAAGAATTTATAATATTCATGCTGATCGAACTGTGCCTTGGAGACGAATTTCGTTTCCTGTACCACACCCGACTGCTGAAGCGGACGCAGAAGCTGGGCGCGGAAATCCCTCACGTTCCATTCCTCGCGCAGATAGCCTTCCAGCAGATCTCCGAGAGTGTCGGTGCAGAGGGCGGCGCCAAAGGCACCGCGGCCGGTCGGCTCCATGATATTGGCGCCGACAGAACCGCTCGCCGCGCTGATGGCTTCGATCGCCGGCAACCACAGCGACGGCTCGAAAACCGCGGCCTGAACTTGATCAAGGGCCTGAGCGAGGGATCCGGCGTTCACGCGCATTCGTATCTGCTCACGTTCGCGATCACCGAGTTTAAGTTTTGACGGCTCGGCGCGTCAATGGCGCTGATGGGCTTTGGCTTGCGATAATGGTGCAATTTTGGTGCTATCTTGCGGTTGATGCAAGCTGCAGGCACAAAAAAAGCCGGCCACTCGAAGTGACCGGCTTTCTGCAATCCATAAGTGGGGTCAGCTTTCCTTGATCGGCGCGATCGAAATCTCGACGCGGCGGTTCTGTGCCCTTCCGTCCGGGCTGCTGTTCGACGCCACGGGCCGGTCCGGGCCGTAGCCCACGGCCGACATGCGGCGCTGGTCGACGCCGCGCGAACCGAGATAATTGGCGACCGAAATGGCCCGGCGCTCGGAAAGGCCCTGGTTGTGGCTGGCGCTGCCGGTCGAATCCGTGTGGCCATCGACGTCGATCAGCGTCTTGTTGAACTTGCGCAAGACGACCGAAACCGAGTCCAGCGTCGAATAGAAGCCGGGATTTACCTGGTCCTGGTCCGTCGCAAAGGTGATATTCGATGGCATGTTGAGGATGATGCGGTCGCCGGCGCGGGTGACCGAAACGCCGGTGCCCTGCAACTGCGCGCGCAGTTCGGATTCCTGGCTGTCCATGTAGTTGCCGACCAGGCCGCCGCCGAGCGCACCGATGCCGGCGCCGACCAGGGCCGCGTCGCGGCGACCGGCGGCACTTCCGCCGACCAGAAGGCCGGTTGCGGCACCGAGGCCCGCACCGATCAGCGCGCCGCCGGCGGTGTTCGACATTTTCTGCTGGCCCGTATACGGGTCTGTGGTCGTGCAACCGGAAAGATAGACGGCAGCGATAGTCAGTACGGCGAATTTCTTGATCATGGAATCAGGGGTCCCCAATGGTGCTGTCTGCTTCATACTACCGATTGCGGCAGGAAGATGAAGAGCAGGTGCCATTTAAGGATCAAACAGCCAAATCGGTTGTATAAGGCGCGGGGTACGCCGCTGACAGTGCTCCCGCGCCCTTGGCGGCTATTCGGTCAGGTTGATCTCTTCCGTGCTGCCGCCCTGACAGGTGTAGCAGCAATCGGTGCAGGTGTCGGCGTTGTCCGGGCCGGTGCCCCAATAGGTCGCCTTGTCGCCGGAAACCCAGGCGCCGTAGCAGATCTTTTCGCCCTCGTCGCAGGACAGCGGAATCTGCTTGGTTTCGCCGTCATCCAGCAGATAGACCTGATTGTTACCCGGCCACAGATGGTCGCGATCCTGGCTGTAAAGCTCGACTTCGACGGCGTTCGGGTGACTGTTCATCATCTGGAAGGTCACGTCGGCAGCGGAGGCAGCAGTGACGCCGCTCAAAAGCACGAGTACGGAAAGCGCGGCCAGACCCGCGCGTTGACGAATGGTTTTCATGGATCCCCTCTGAATTTGTCGGCCGTGCGGCCGAGATTCAGCTAGCATGAATATAAAAGCCACGGAACGGCCGGCCTGGCCAAACAGGGCGAATCTTTCCAAGCCATTTTTGGTGACAAGTATAGGTGGAATTGATGGCGTGATTTTCGCTCTGGCGGTGTCTTGTCAATCCGTGGCCAAAGACTTGTAGAAAAACGTCGATCCGCAATAGCTGCCATCGGGCATCAGCGCATATTGCGGAATGACGCCGACACGCTGCCAGCCGAGTTTTTCATAGATCGATTCGGCGGGGCTTCCGGTTGCGGTGTCGAGCACGAGCACATGCCGCCCGTGCTTTGCCGCCTCGCTTTCGACCGCAGTCATCAGCAGCCGCGAGAGCCCAAGGCCGCGCGCCCGTCGATGAACGAGCAGCTTCTTGAGGTCGGCGCGATGCGGCTGGTTCGGCATCATGCCGATGCCGAGTTGGACCGTGCCGAGAATATCACCATCCTTTTCCGCCACGATCAGGATCGTGTGTCCCTCGCTGACCGCGCGGGCGACGCCTTCCCAGTAGGGCATGGCATCGCCAGGCGCGTGCGGCGACATGAACCCGACCGACGCGCCGCCTTCGACGCAGTCCGAGAGGATTTCCGCCAGTGCAGGTAGCGCGGCGGCGGTTTCAGGAGGGGCAAGGGTGCGGATGGTAACCTGGAACATCGGGACTAGACTTTGCTGCGGTTGAGGATGATGGCGTAGCGTGCCGGCGCGTCATGCGGATTGTGAAAGACATGGGCTTCGACAAGCCGCATGAACAGGCAGTCACCCGCCTCAAGGACGTGCGTCTCGTCCCCGGCCGTCATCGTCAGCCTGCCTTCGAACAGCCAGAGATGCTGGGTGAAACCGGGGTCGAACTGCTGCTGCTCGAACACCACTCGGGCGCCCGGCGGAAACTCGACTTCGACAATGTCGACCGGTGAGCCGACATTGTCGGGCGAGACCGACCGGCGCAGGTAGCCCGTTTCCGGATCGCGCCAGACGCGCTGCTCTGCGCGCCGCAGAAGCGGTCTTCCGGCCTCGTCGCCGGTTGCAAAGAAGCGTGACAGGGTCGTGCCCAAAGCGCTGCAGAGCCGCGCAAGCAACTGCGCCGTGGGGCTCGCCTCGCCGCGCTCGATGCGCGAGATCATCGCCCGACTGACACCGGAACGACCGGCCAGATCGTCGAGCGTCAAGGTTTGAGCCAGCCGCAGCGCTTTCATCCGCTCGCCTATATCTATTTGGAATGTGTCTGCCATTGATTCCATGATAAGAGAATTAGTTGATCTTATAGTGGAGTCAACCGCCTCATTGTTTCTTGCCAAATAAATCGACTGGTGCCGTTTTTCTACAACAGCCGAACCGGCGGCCTTTCGCGACGCCGACGGAAAGGGCAAGAGCGCAGCGATCCGGATTGCGGGGCTCGACAGTCACCTCAAACTGACGACTGCCGATTTCTCCTGCGCCTGAGACCCGGCACCTGGTTGATCGCGCGCTTCGGCTTTTGCAGCAGTCTTGCGGCAGATAACCGGCGTCCATTGCATTTGCCCGGCCGCAATCGGTAAAATTCTTTGCAGTTTTGGAGGTTCCATTGTATGCGGGCGCATGAGCACAAATTCGACCCGCACACCCCTCTCGCACATCCGCAATTTCTCGATCGTCGCCCATATCGACCATGGCAAGTCGACGCTGGCTGACCGGCTGATCCAGTCGACGGGCGGTCTTGCCGCGCGCGAGATGTCCGAGCAGGTTCTCGACAGCATGGATATCGAGAAGGAGCGCGGCATTACCATCAAGGCCCAGACCGTGCGCCTTCACTACGTCGCCAACAACGGCGAGACCTATGTCCTCAACCTGATCGATACGCCCGGCCATGTCGATTTTGCCTATGAAGTTTCGCGCTCGCTGTCGGCCTGCGAAGGCTCGCTGCTGGTCGTCGACGCGTCGCAGGGTGTCGAAGCCCAGACGCTTGCCAACGTCTATCAGGCGATCGACAACAACCACGAGATCGTCACCGTCCTCAACAAGATCGACCTGCCGGCCGCAGAGCCTGACCGTATCCGCGAGCAGATCGAGGAAGTCATCGGCATCGACGCCTCGCAGGCCGTGCTGATTTCGGCCAAGACCGGCCTCGGCATTCCCGATGTGCTGGAAGCCATCGTCCACCAACTGCCGGCCCCGAAGAGCGAGGGCGGCCAAGATGCGCCGTTGAAGGCGCTGCTCGTCGACAGCTGGTATGATACCTATCTCGGCGTCATCGTTCTCGTGCGTATTCTCGATGGCACGCTGAAAAAGGGCCAGACCATCCGCATGATGGGTACGGACGCCAAGTATCAGGTCGAGCGCGTCGGCGTCATCACGCCGAAGATGCTGACCGTCGATGCGCTCGGCCCGGGCGAGATCGGCTTCATCACCGCCTCGATCAAGGAAGTCGCCGATACCCGCGTCGGCGACACGATCACCGAGGACAAGCGGCCGACCGCCCACATGCTGCCGGGCTTCAAGCCGGCCCAGCCAGTGGTCTTCTGCGGCCTGTTCCCGGTCGATGCCGCCGATTTCGAGGATCTTCGCGCCGCCATGGGCAAGCTGCGCCTCAACGACGCCTCGTTTTCGTTCGAAATGGAATCATCCGCGGCGCTCGGCTTCGGCTTCCGCTGCGGCTTCCTCGGATTGCTGCATCTCGAAATCGTCCAGGAGCGCCTTGAGCGCGAGTTCGACCTCGACCTGATCGCCACCGCCCCGTCCGTCGTCTACAAGCTGTTCATGACCGATGGCAGCGAGCGCGAGCTGCACAATCCGGCCGACATGCCCGATGTCGTCAAGATCGCCGAAATCCACGAGCCGTGGATCCGTGCGACCATCCTGACGCCCGACGATTATCTCGGCGGCATCCTCAAGCTCTGCCAGGACAGGCGCGGCATCCAGGTGGAACTCACCTATGTCGGCACCCGCGCGATGCTGACCTACGACCTGCCGCTCAACGAAGTCGTCTTCGATTTCTACGACCGGCTGAAGTCGATCTCCAAGGGCTATGCCTCCTTCGACTACCAGATCACCAATCACCAGGAAGGTCATCTGGTGAAGATGTCGATCCTCGTCAACGGCGAGCCGGTCGATGCGCTGTCGATGATGGTCCACCGCATGGCCGCCGAAAAGCGCGGCCGCGACATGTGCGAAAAGCTCAAGGAGCTGATCCCCAAGCACATGTTCAAGATCCCGATCCAGGCCGCCATCGGCGGCAACGTGATCGCCCGCGAAACCATCTCGGCGCTGCGCAAGGACGTCACCGCCAAGTGCTACGGCGGCGACGCCACCCGCAAGCGCAAGCTGCTCGACAAGCAGAAGGCCGGCAAGAAGCGCATGCGCCAGTTCGGCAAGGTGGAAATCCCGCAGGAAGCGTTCATCGCGGCGCTGAAGATGGGCGACGAGTAAGCGTCTTTTCCACGCTTTGCGATCAGGGGGCCGGATTGGGGCCTATTGATCGAGCCTAGAAATTACGGCTGCTGGCGCATTCTCGCGGAGGGCGCGCTGCACACCGCTCTATCGTTCCAGCCGCCGCGCCGGGTTTCCCACCACCGTCGCGCCGGCAGGCACGTCCTTCGTCACCACCGCGCCCGCTCCCACGATCGCGCCGTCGCCGATGGTCACGCCAGGCAGGAGGAGGGCGCCGCCGCCGATCCAGACGTCCTCGCCGATCGTCACGGGCCTTGCGAGCTCAAGCCCGGTCCTGCGCAAATCGGGATCGTTGGGATGGATCGCGCAATAGATCTGCACGACCGGTCCCAGCATCGAGCCCCGCCCGATGCGGACGGGCGCTGAATCGAGGATCGTGCAGCCCGCATTCATATAGACATTTTCGCAAAGGGCGATGTTCATGCCGTAGGAGCAATGAAACGGTGCCTCGATCATGAAGTTCGCGGGCACGACGCGAAAAAGCGCCTGCAGCGCCGGCGCCACCTGCCCGCGCTCTCCCGGCGCTAGCGTATTGTGCTGGTGCACCGCCTCGCGCGCCGTTCGCCGTAAAGCGTCGAGCTCGGGATCGAGGCAATTGTACCATTGACCCGCTTCCATCTTCATCCGTTCGCTGTCAGCCATGCAATTCTCCCACGCAAGGCACATATCTTTGCAGACCGGCGGAGCCGCTCGCAAGCGCTGCCTCTGGAAAAACGGAAAGGAAGCGCACCCGCCAGTTGGCAAGGTCGAAATTCCACAGCGAGCGTTCATCGCAGCGCTGCACTGGGCGATGAACAAAACTCTTTTCTTCCAACCATTGTGCGCATATTATGTGCGCATAAATCTTGGAGAGTGATGTGTCCCAGCTCGTTCGCAAGCCAGCCAATCTGTCCCTGGATAGCGCCCTCGTCTCGCAAGCGCGTGATCTCAACATCAATCTGTCTCGCGCGGCGGAAGAAGGGATCGAGCGTGCTGTGAAAAGCGAGCGTGAAAGGTTGTGGCGGATAGAGAACGCCGAGGCGATCGCCGCATCCAATAAATATGTCGAGGAGCATGGCCTGCCCTTGGCGAAATATCGCCAGTTCTGATGGCAAGGTTTCATGTCTATCGCTTGAAACAGAATGGTGCTCTGGTTATCGCCGTGCAGTCCGATCTTCTGTCCAGTCTTCAGACATGCGCCGTCATTCCGCTTCTTCCAAAAGGAGAGCTTTCCCCGGTGATTGCGCGGCTCAATCCGGAGTTTGAGATCAGCGGACGGTCCTACACGATGGCGACGCAGTTTATCGGCGTTGTGGCTCTAAGCGAACTCGGACCGGACCTTATTGACTTGACCGGTAAAGCAGAGGCCGTCACCGCCGCAACGGATTTTCTCTTTCAAGGTTTTTGATATCTTGTTGAGGGCGCGTGCGATGAAAGATCAATTGCCTTTCACGCGCGGCCATACTCAACTTGAACTCCCGATATGTCTCCATTACACCTTGTTGTGCGTAAGGCCGGAGGCGGCCCCCGCTGGAGCCATGAGGGAAATCCGAAAATGCACAAGTTCAAGATTCTGAAGGCCGCGAACGATCAGTTTCGTATCCAGTTCCTGTATAATTCCGAAGTAATGGTCTGGTCGGAGAATTATGCCTCCAAGGCGAGCGCCAAGAACTGCATCGAATCGATCAAAAAGAACGCGCCGGGGGCGGCGACGGTCGATGTCAGCAAGGACGAAACCGGATCCGGTTATCGCTTCGAGATCGTCGCAAGCAAGGACGGCGAGCATTTCGTCCGCTTCAAGGCGTCCAATGGCGAGACGATGGTGCGTTCGGAGACCTATGCGTCCAAGGCAAGCGCCAAGAATTGCATCGAGTCCGTGAAGAAGAATGGCCCAGATGCGCCGGTGGAAGACGAAACCGCCAGCGCATGATGATGAATTGCCGCCTCTCCATTGGACGAGGCGGCGCCCGTCTTGATCTCGCTCAAGCCGCCGGTTGTTTTTCAGCAAATTCCTTGACCAGCACTGCATATGTCTCCATCGGCGGAATGGTCTCATAGCTGTGCACCGCCGCTGTGGCGGCCCAGGGCAGCTTCTCGCCGGTGAAGGTCTCGATGAACGGAGAGAACCAGCTTGCGTCGTCAAGCATGGTCGGGCGCAGGTTGACAAACCAGTCCATGCCTTCGGGGCGGGTGAACATCCACGTCAGGCAGTGCGGGCAGAAATAGTGGCGGGTGGCGCCGTGCAGACCGCCGATCACGGGTTCACCCGCAGTCACCTCGAATCCATCCGCCGGGATGGCGGCACTCAGCGAATACGCGCTGGACGACATCTTCTGGCAGCCGGTGCAGTGGCAGGCCATGGTCAAAAGGGGTGGCGCGCTGATTTTCAGCCGTACCTGGCCGCAGCGGCAACCGCCTTCCAAGGGGAGATTTTGCATGGTCATGATTATCCTCCGCGTTCTTGGATCAATCTAGCGGAGAGACCGCAGCCGTCAAACGGATCATTGCCTTTGCGTGCGATCATTGCTGCTCGGGATCGCCAGGGCAGGTCGGCACAGCGCCGCGCGTCAAACCTGACGCGCAAAGGACGTAGTAGCACTTTGAAACTGCCGCATAATTTTATCCCTAAATCGATTCCGATTTAAGGAATTATGGCCGCGGATTTCAGTCCGAGGGGCAGGGCCAGCTGGACGGCGCGGTCAGCCCGGCCGGCAGCTTCGTCTTGTCGTCCCCGCAGGCAAGGTCGATCTGTGCCTGCTGGAGACCCGTGGCGGCGGAAAGATCGAGCCCTTCGATCCGGGTCAGGTAGAGGAAGGCTTGGTCGAAGGCGAGCGGGCCTTCGAACGTCGCGCCCGTGAGCTCGGCGCGCGACAGGTTGGCGAGCGAAAAGCGCGTGCCGGTCAGCACCGCACCCTTGAAATGCGCGCGGCCGAGTTCCGCCTTCTCGAAATCGGCGCCGGTGAGCTGGGCACCGCTGAAATCGGCCCGCTGCAGTTCGGCGCTGGCAAAGGAAGCGCCATTGGCGATAATGTTGGCGAAGCTCGATCGGTAGGCTTCCACCCGTGCAAAATTCGCTTTCTCAGCCCTTGCGCCGGCCAGCCAGGCACGCACCAGATTGGCCTTCTCCAGGTTCGCCGCTGTCAGGTTCGAGCCGCTGAGATCGGTCAGGGAAAAATCGGTGCCGAAGAGATTGGCACCCGCCAGTTCGCTGGACGGCAACATCAGGCTTTTTTTCGTGCATTCGCTCCAATCCAGCCCCGGCGCAGGCGTGCTGCCGCAGTCGGATGCCATGATCGGCTGCGCGGAAAAAAGCGAAGCAACAAGGAGGAGCGCTGATGCCAGCGGGGCAGGCGGAAGAACAGTCGGGACCGTCTTTGGCGGGACGCGGAGCCTCTTTGTCATCCCACTGAGTTTCTTAACAAACATGCCCATCCGCCACTCCGATCCTGCGTCCATGCCCGGCTGCCCGGAGCATGGCCTCCACCTGTTCTACATCGCCTGCATGGCAATACAAGAACCTTGCCGTTACCGGTCACCAATGGAAATGGGGGAGGCGAACGCCAATGTCAAACCGGCCGTTTGGCTATGGGGACGTCGCCGCCAGTGTCCACGCCCCATTGCCAAACGCGTTGGCGCTCCGGATCGTCCCGACCCACGCCCGGGCCAATGCAAGGCCTGCCGCATCGGCCTGTTCGGCGTGGCGCGCGGCATGCTCCGGATAGCGCTCCAGCCAATGCGGATCGAGATCCATGATCTGATCTTCGAAAACTCGGTTCCATCCCTCGACGACGGGCGTTCCGGCCTCGAAATGAAACTGCATGCCATAGGCCGCACGGCCGATGCGGAAGGCCTGGTTGGCAACAGCCGGGTTGGTGGCGAGATGAACCGCACCCTCTGGCAGGGCGAAGCTGTCGGAATGCCATTCGAAGCTCGTGAAGGTTTTGCCGGCTGCGCCGAGCACCGGATCGGAAAGACCCTCGCTTGTCAGTTCGACCTGGTGCCATCCAAATTCGCGCGTTCGGCCAAGAAGGTTCTCCGCCCCGTGCGCCCGCGCCAGAATCTGGCTGCCGAGGCAGATGCCGAGCACCGCCTTGTCGGCATCGGCAAAGGCGCGCATCAGGCGGGCAAGCTCCGGCAGGTAGGGGTGGATGTGGTCATCGACAGCGCTCTGGTCGCCGCCGAGCACCACCAGCGCGTCATGCGCATGGATGTCGGCCGGCAGCGCCTCGCCGGTGAAAGGCCGTCTGAGGTCGATCTCTGCCCCTGCTTCGTCAAGCGCCACGCCCACTTGTCCAAGGTCGGAATGGACCATGTTTTCCACCACCAGAACCCGCATGTCGTCTCCACTTATCCTGTCGTTTCAACAAGATTGATCATGCTGCACCTTGGCATTCAAGAGGGTTTCGAGCCGATCTGGCTGCGTGTACTGTTGCCGAAACACCGACAAGTCTTGACCTTTTGGCCCGAAAGTAGCATTGGACCGCCTTGGTCGCGTTCAACGAAACGCCAGACAGCGGAAAAACCATGAGCAAAGCTACATCCTCTGCCCCCTCGCAGCGCATGCTGAGGGTCGGCGAACAGGTTCGCGCAGCCCTGACCCAGGTGCTGCAGCGCGGCGAGGTGCGCGATCCGCTGATCGAGACGACGGTGATCTCGATTTCCGAAGTGCGCATGTCGCCCGATCTGAAAATCGCCACGGCCTTCGTGACGCCGCTCGGCGTTGCCGATCACGCGGCGACCATCGAGGCGCTGAACCGCAATGCAAAATATATCCGCGGTCGGCTGACGCCGCATCTCAGGCAGATGAAATACATGCCGGAAGTCCGCTTCCGCGACGACACCAGCTTCGACAATTACAGGAAGATCGACGAGCTGCTCAAGTCTCCGGAAGTCGTGCGGGACCTGAAGGACGAAGACGGCGAAGAGTGATGGCTAAGCATATCACTCTGGATGAGCTGAACGGATGGACTTTCGAGCAGCGCCAGACCTTCTACCGCAGTGGCCTTGCCCGGTTCGACAATGCCGAGGCCGTTCGGCTGGTGGAAATGATGGTCGCCTCGGGCCTGCCCTTCCGCAGGGGCAAGGAGATCGCCCATGGCGACCGCGAGATGAAGGCCCTCGAGGCTATCATCTATTCGCCCTATAATGAGAAGCTGCTGCTCGACGCGACAGCCGCGGGCAAGCCGCCGCTCGGCGCCATCGAGCCTTTGATCGTCGAAGACCTCGGCGAGGATTACAGGGCCGATAATGGCGGCACGATCGCGGCGGGATACCTGATCGCAAGGCGGCTCTACGCTTTGGGGTTTGAAAAGGGCAACAGCCAGAAAATGCCGGACGGCAGCGTGGCGAAAACAGCCGCGACGTTTCGCAAAAAAAGAGCATAGAGAATGTCAAGACCTCGCAAACCCAAGGGCCGCCCGGTTTCCGGCTGGCTGATCCTCGACAAGCCGCTGGATTTCGGCTC
>UCOA01000193.1 GCA_900474095.1 Hyphomicrobiales bacterium
GTTCCTTTGCAGGCGTGTTTTGTCGATCGATTTGCAGCCTCCTACAGCGCGGGGGAGGGGTTGTTCACCGGCGAGCAGACAAAACGCGCCTTCGGGCTCGCGTGGCCGAAACGCGGCAATTGCGGGGTTTAAGGAGGGCACCCATGAGAAGGAAGGGGCTTTGCCGTCGTTCGAAGCCCGTTTCCTAGCAATTCCACCGATCTTTCGTTAGCGATGTTTTCAGGGTTCTGGTCGATACTGTCGGCAATTCTGCCAGCCATGGGCAGAACGACCGATAAGCCAACATTATCGGTCGTTATCGGGTGGCGATGGGCGGTGCGGTTCTTTAATTTCTGAGCGCCTAAACCGCACGCGCAATCGCTTGGTACGGGTCGTTTCCCCGGTCCTGGAGGAGGGACGCCGCATGGTCAGGTTCCGGCGTCCCACTTTACACCCATGGGATCTGGTTAGGCCGCCTGCCAGACCTGATTCAAAATCTTAGCCGCCAGTGCTGCCTTGTCCTGCGGCAGGAACCGGCCGTAGTGTCTGGCCACCTTCTCCGCCGTGTCCTGGATCGCGTAGCTCGCCTGCTCGTAGGACTGGTAAAAGTGCCAGTCCCTTTGCTGGCTTTTCGGAAACGCTATTCCCGTTCCGGCAAAGGAAGCTCAACCGGCATTAATCATTCATCTTTTGCCTCTCTTCGCGCTGCGAACGATATCTTCTCGGGTGCGGACCTACTTATTGTCGCAACATCGGTGAGGGCAAGCAATCTGGTGCCGTCGCCGGGCCATTATCACGAGCCTGTTCGACCTGACGCCAGCCGAAGCGAAGCTTGCGGGGGGCTGGCAGCGGGCCGCTCTCTAAAGGACGCCGCCGGAGAGTGCCGCATCACGATCAAGAGCGCTCGGACTTATCTCGAACGAATTTCCGGAAAACGGGAATTACGCAGCAGAGCGTGGGGGCACGATGGCTCAGTCGAAAATCACGGTCGATGAACTCGACAACCTTTTCAGAGACGCAAAAGGCAAGGGTGGGGATGAAGGGGGACTTCGGCCGAACGCTGGTGGTCCGGTTGGAGCCTGCACGGCGGTCACTTATGGAAATCCCGATCGCTGCGAGCCCTTGAACGAGGGCGAGTGCACTTTCGTCAGTGACGAATTGGAGCGCAAGGGGGCCGGGTTCGCGAAGTGGCGTCCCGGCAACTGCGGTCGATGATGATCGGGGGTCGTACATGAAGCCGACATCCCGTTTGCTTGCATCCTTTCTCACCCCTCTCATCCTGTCTGGTTGCATTGTTCCCGACTACGACGTGCCAAAGGTCAACGGCGCGCCGACCATCGGATCGATTGAGCGAAGGATTGTCTGCGAGCTCGTCTACCTCGTGCGAGAACATCGGCGAAAAGGCGACCCCGCAAATTGGGCGCCCTATGACCACGGCGACACGTTTCGGCAGGGTGACTACCAGGTCGTCATCGATCTCTCCTTGCTGGTGACGGACAGCGGCGAACTTGCGCCCAATCTGAATTTCATCAAGAACGATGTCTTCTCGTTCAATGCCGGCTTCAAGATAAGCAAGAAACGCGCTCAAAACTTCTCAGAGCGCCTCTCGTTTTCGATGCCACTGTTGGAAGCGAAGCTCGCCGCCAATCCAGATTACGGTTCATGCCCATCTGCCGATACCAACCTTGCTGGTGACCTCGGCATCGAAAAAATGGTGACGCTCGCTCTGACCTCACAATATAGGGAAGAAACGACCGACAAAAATTTTGGCGGTTATGTCAGCTTCGATGTCTACTACGACATCAATGCCACCGGTCCCAACTGGAAATTGGCGACCTTTGAAGGCCCCGGAAAGATGGGCAAGATATACCATCAGAACACCGACCAGCTGACCTTCTCCTTCGTGCCGGCAAAAACCCCGCAGCGAGTGATCTCACAGGCGGAAGCGAGTCAACGTGCGACAGACTTCCTCAATCAGTTGAACCTTAACAGATTGGGTGACGCTCTATCGCGCTGACAAGGGAGTAGGGCTCAATTTGGGGTATTTGCACAGGTTCTTTCAGGAACCGAGATACCAATGCCCAGTGTGATGAACCCAACGCTGCCGGGTGTTCCGTCTGCATCAGGAGCAAGGCCCTTGAAAAGGGCGACAAATTTTAGGGGATATGGTGCTTTTTAACGATCAAAAATGGCTTCGGGACTACGCAACGTTTGGGCCGTCCGCGCGCGCCGCAATCGGGATCCTTGTCTCGCGCGGAGACTGGGCTTGGTGGCAACTGCGCTCTCACGACGATTTGGTACGGTCGCTCAGAGCCGCGGTTCCTCGAAGCGGCGTCGCTGTTTGGGGTGGCGACAATGCCGTGTTGAGCACTGAGGATTGGGTGGATGCCACCCTCGCGATTGAGGCTGCCCGTGCATTTGAGGTCGTCCTGGCGAGCCGACCGGATTTGCGTCTCAAGATAGGGCGAGTGGTCTGGGAATGGGACGGCGTCAAAGAGACAGCGGGAGATCTACTATCTTATCTGACGCAAACCGTTCCCGAACGCGGCGCTTTTTTTGAATGGCCCGAAGACCGCCGTCCTCGCCGGCCGACATTCGAGCGCCAGGATGGCGCTATGATCGTGGCTACCCTTTCAGGCGGGCCTGGGCGTCCGAGGCAATCAGATCCGGCACTCGTAACATCATTCAACCAGGCAAGTGACGTGTCTCTCGCGCAGTGGCGGCAGGACACTGGCACCTCGGACATCCTGATTGCTCCCTCGGTCGAGCTTCTCAGAACAGGAAGCTTCACTTCGCAGGTTGTGATCGTGACGACGGATGACCGTCAGTCGCTGCTCCAGTCGCTCGATGAGCTACGAATTTCGACAGGAGCCCAATGCATCATACGCGTGGCGCGAGGAAGCAGCGATAATTGGATGCGCGCCTTTGGAAACCTGTGGGCTCAACGACGGTTGAGGGTGGATGAGGCAGTGGCTGTCGTCAACCAAGAAACCGGGCTACAAGGCGAAGTTGTTGCCTCCAATCAAACCTTTCTGCTGGCGAGTCACAGGTTCGTTTCCTTAAGGACGGTAGACGAAGAAACGTACTCTCCAGCTCCTGATCACTACGCTAGGCGGGCTAGCCCAACGAGTGAGGATGGGGTGGAGCTTTTGAATCCCTTCTCGTCTCGTCCGCCACCGACGGCGCGGGTGCTGGAAGTGGGGGTTTCGTCCGGCGGGCGCCGCATCACGACCTTGCCGAAAAATGGCAAGATCACTTTTGCCGTTTCCATCCAACCCAAAACGCCGCTTGGCCGGAATGATGTCCTCTTCCCTGATCATATTGTTGATTGGAAGTCCGACTTCAGGACATTACAAGTCCATTTGCTCGGACTTGGTGGGGAGCCAATGTCCCGTCCACTTGTATTGCCGCGTACCGGGCCTTCGGATGTTTCACAGTTTCCCTATGAAATAAGCGGTCCCCGCCGGATTGACCTCCGCTTTATGGTTTGCGACGGGTCGCAGATTCTCCAGACTGCTCGCTTTAAAGGCAAGCCGGGCGGCTCGTGCACGTTCTTCATCGAGACCGACATATCTTCGCTTGAGGACACCCCACGATCGTTCGATTTTTCCTTGCTCGTCAACGATTCACTTGGGGGAAAGCCCAGCATTACTTCGATAGCGGGTGACGTGGTGCACATCGACACTTTCGAAGGGAGTGAGGTTGAAGCGTTGCGAATTGAGGCAACCGACACGTTGCGAGCGGTCGCTTCCAATTCCAAGATGGCGTTCGACGTCGCCCTGAAAGAGCTTGCGGATGTCGGGTCGCGAACGCTCGGCGCTCTGCGCAAGTGGGTGAAGAACTGGCCGGAGACCTTCGAGCGCGTACAGCTGATGACGAAGGTCAATGCGATTTTCCCGTTCGAGTTTCTCTATGACGGGCCACTTCCCCTGGACGCGGATGCGCCTTTGTGCCCTCAAAGCGCTTCATGTCTTGCCGCTCCGCGGGGGACGGCTTGTTGCTCGCGCCGCGCCACCAGAGAAGTGTTCTGCCCTCTTGGGTTTCTCGGCCTCAACGTCATCATCGAGCGCCACGCCTGGGATGCAGACCAGACGCATCCATTTTGGCTAAGACGTTCTGAGGACTTCTCGAAAAGGAAAACTCTTCCGGGATTGCAAGATATCATCTTCGCGGCGAGCGATAAGGCGGATTTGTTCAAACAGGAAGTGGGCGTGCCCGCAGAACATAAACTGGCAAAGCTTGCCGATCTGACGCAAGCCTTCGGAAGTCGGGCTCTTTCGTGGGCGGACTGGCGAGCTGCGGTTCGAAGCGAAGACCATCCCCCTGCGATGGCGGTGCTTGTGCCCCACGTGGAGGGCAAGAAACTATACATCGGAAAGGCCGATGCGATTTACTTGTCGACGCTTGAGATGGGAACGGCTTCCGTCGCCATCGTTGTCGGTTGCAATACGGCGGCCGGAGAAGTCGCCGCCTTGTCCCTGCCCAGTTCGATTCTACGGGAAGGAAGTGTGCGCGTTGTCATCGCCGCGTTGACCGAAATTTTGGGGAGACATTCGAACACCGCCGCGATGACGTTGGGCACGAAGATCCGCGACGCGTCGCAGGCAGCGGAGGTCACCACCATTGGCGAATTCGTGACCGCGCTGCGGCGGGACTTTCTCTCAAAAGGCATCGTGATGGGTTTGGTTCTGGTCGCAGTTGGCGACGCAGATGTTGTTTTGGGCGGGGGAGTGACCTAGAGAGATGTTCGAGATTAAGTCGATACAGGCAGACAACGGTGATTCTTTGCTTGTTTCCTACGGCCGGGCGGACAAGCCTTACCACCTGCTGATAGACGGTGGCACTGCTGAGACTAACCTCCTCAAGGTGCTCGCCACGCACCGCACGCAAGGGCGGCTTCGACTTGAAGCCCTCGTCGTGACGCATTACGACCTCGACCATATCGGAGGCATCCTGGAGCTGTTGCGGCACCCCCCGGAATGGTTGGACATCGCAGATGTGTGGTTCAACGGTCGCCACCATGTCGTGGAAAGCGATATTCTTGGGCACGAGGAGGGGACCGAACTCTCGGAATTAATTGTCGCTAAGTATCCGTGGAATAGTGCGTTCGGTGGGACCGCGGTTCAAATGGAGGCAGGTAAGGTCATCCTTGAGGGTGGGCTGGTGGCGACGGTTTTGTCGCCTGACGAGGATCGCCTCATCGCTCTTGCCAGCGACTGGCCCGCCGACAGTAAACCTTTGCCGGACCTGTCGGATGTTGAAATCGAGCCCGACATTCTAGGAAGGCACGACACTTGGCCACCGGGATCATTTAGGGACCTCGCCAAAGAGAAGTCGTCGAAGGACACATCCCCTGCCAATGGCAGCAGTATTGCGCTGATGTTGGAATATGAGGAAAAGCGAGCGCTTCTAACGGGCGACGCGTTTTCTTCAATTGTCGCTGCGGCAATCAAGTCCGTTTGGACGGCGCATCGGCCGACGGTGGATCTCTTCAAGCTATCTCACCACGGCAGCAAACGAAACACCGACGGAGGACTTCTAGGCGCCGTAGATTGCCAGCGATTTTTGTTCAGCTCGAATGGTCGCACGCACAATCATCCCGATGCGGTGCTGGTCGCACGCGTGCTGGACCACAGCACGGAACCGGAATTGATCTTCAACTACGAACAGGAGCGGACCAGCGGCTGGAGGGACATCCCGGATGGATGGCCACCCTATACGACCAGGTTCCCGGAACCAGACACAGGCTTTGTGAATATAATTTTGTAGCAGGTACGATCAGAAAGCGCCTTTGTTTCTGCTGCGATCGCCGCGCTCGCGGCGGTCAAACCAATCGCACCCAAAAAGTGGCGCCGACCGATTGCGGTTCGGGTCATGAGAAACGTCCAGGTCGGTATCTGAATAGAGGGACCCAGCCTCGATGTTTTCGCGGCGCGTCAGGTGCGGCGGATTCAGAGCGGCCGGCTCGATGCCGACCGCTCCGAGCCATTCAGAAACTGTCTAAGAAGAACGATGTTCACTTCGACAAGGATGAAAAGAAAGGCAAAGGATCGCGCTACCGGATGGAATACGGGACAAAATGGACCACAGTCCAAAAAAGATTTAACCCCGGAAGAATAGAGCGAATACTTAAGCAACTCGACATCGATCCCGCCGACATCTAGGCGGGGTCACCCCTAACGGGATTTGACCTGACCTAGATGTAAGAAAACGCCGCTTGTGGCGCTGACCGGAGAAAATCATATGCACTACCCTTTGACCTTCACGGAGGAAGGCGGAGACATCGTAGTTAGAAGCCGCCACTTTCCAGAACTACTGACCGCGGCCGACCCCCGCGAGGAAGCACTAGAGCATTTCCCGATCAGAATGCATCATATCCTGCTGCCTTGAAGTAGTTTCGGCATTCGTCAGGCTTGAACTGGTTGATGGCATCGGCAATGG
>UCOA01000162.1 GCA_900474095.1 Hyphomicrobiales bacterium
GCGGGCCCGAGCCTGTCAGGGGAATACATCATGCCCCCCACGAGCCTCGAACTAACACTCGAAGAGATGCTGGCCGACCCTATCGTCCAGCTCGTGATGAGGCGCGATAACATCCTCGCCGACGACGTGCGGCGGGTCATTCATGAGGCTCGGCAGGCACATCGAATCGAGAACTGTAACGAGAACGGCGAATCGGCATGGTGCCCGACACCCCAACCAATGACCAAGGCGGGCCCAAGTTCTGGAGACGAACTGGAGGAAATATCCCCATGAGCTTTGACGCATCCAATCTGCGATTGCGGATGTTCGCCACTTTGTTTTTCTTATTACCGTGCATTCTCGTTCCTGCGGCCTGCTCAAGGGGCCCAGTTGGCGAATTGCCGGCTGAGGCAGAAACTGCCGTTTCTCACATTAAACAGGATAATCTTCTCAATCTGCTTTACGTGACTGACCGAGCGCCTACCGCTTCGGCTAATGGCGAACTCTCCTTCAGCTCGTTTCGGGGTCGTTCAATGAGCTTCGGTTCAGTTACGCTTGCTGGTGAGCGGTCGCGCTTTCACGCTGGGCCGGCCGGACAGCGTGACGCGTCGTTACACGTTTCACGCACGACCAAAACTGGAGAATTTCCGCAGTCGCCATACCCAATTGAACTCACACGTCATGGGCCCCGGCGGGTACCCGCAACTGTGACTGCCCATATACGGGCAGCCGCTGCGTTGCAGGGTGAAGTGACCCAGCGGCTTGCGATAGCGAAGCGCAAGGAAGCGGTCATTTTTATTCATGGCTATAACAATAGTTTCGACGATGCCGCGAGAGCCACTGGCAAGATATGCAAAACCCTTGCTGCAGAGTTTGTGTGCGTGTTGCTTTCGTGGCCAGCAGGCGGATCGGGCGGCGCCTTCTACGGTTACAATATCGATCGTGAATCTGGCGAGTTCGCAGTATCGGATATGAAAAAGGCTATTCGTATCATTTCTGGGACCAACGGTGTCAAACGTGTCCACCTCATCGCGCACAGCCGCGGCGCAGACGTTCTATTATCCGCCTTACAGCAACTTGGAATGGAAGCATACACTATCCGGTCTTCCCCTACCGAGCGCTACAAAATCAGCAACGTGGTGCTATTTGCTCCTGACATCGATCTGGATGTTGCCACCACAAAATTGTTCGGCTTCGTGTCTGATCCCGATACGCCCTTCGGAGGAAAAGCAACCCCCTACGGCCTCTTGCCACCCATAGGCTCGCTGCATCTGACAGTATATTCATCCCCCAATGACAAGGCGCTAGCCCTTTCAAGCGGGTTGTTCGGAAGCGTTGTTCGACTGGGGCGTTTAACCAGGGTCAGCTCTGAGGAGGTGGACTTGAATGTTCTGTGGAAAAATTCGCAACTATCGGGTATCGCCGATTTTATCGAATACCGGGGAAGTGCGGGCTTTGCGGGCCATAGTTATTTCTTGTCTGACTCGGCAATTCAAAAAGACCTAGTTGCTTTATTAAGGGATCGTCTCAAGGCGGGTGATCCCGGCCGGCCACTTGTCGAAATCAAACGTCCATTTTGGAGCGTGCTCAGCCGCAATAGTAGGCTATCTCACTGATAAGAATGCTAGTTCATTCGTGACACGCTCTGCTCGGTCGCCAGATCGGTGGTCGTTCGCCGTCGCGCTGGGCGGCCTTTTACCGCAGCTTGCTGTCGCGGGAGCTTGTGCAAGGCCTCGGGTGTATCGAGGTAAATTGTCATCATGTTCACCGCATTTTTGGTGTGAATCCGCCGATCAGATCCGCAGATATCCTCTTCACCTCATGGATTTCCATGAGGTGCGGTTGGGCCATGGCAGGTTTAGGATGCGCGCATGAGTTCGCCAGGCCAGATATTGGAGAACAAGTGCTATAGGAAGCGCGCTGATAGCCCGAGGTTTTCTTTGTCCGGCAGGAGAATCCAATGATACGCATCTGGTCGCACCGTCCCCAATTCTTGCATCTGGGATTTTTTGCCGCAGCCTATGTTCTGGGCTGCGGTTTCGCTCAGTCGCTCGCAATCGTACCCGGAACAGGTATTTCCATTTGGCCTCCAGGCGGGCTTTTAATGGCTACGCTCATCCTCGCTTCCCGGTACAGCTGGCCGTGGTGGGTGCTGGGTGGTCTTCTGGCGGAACTGTTCAGCAATGTCCTGTGGTTCCATAGTCCGTTGCCTGCCGCCGTCTTGATCTATGCCGGCAATGCTCTTGAAGCGGTGGCCGGCGCATGGCTGGTGATCCGGATCTGCGGGCGGCCGGTGCAGCTGGAAACCTTGCAGGAAGTTCTCGCATTCGTAGTCGTGGGCGCTGGAATTGCGCCAGTCATAAGCGCTACGGTGGGAAGCGCGACACTTGCGTGGTTTGGCATACAATCGCAATCCTTCACAACTGCCTGGCCTCTTTGGTGGATCGGAGACGCAACCGGAGTCTTGATCGTGGCACCACTGGCGCTGGTCGTGTTGCAGAACTGGCGCGGCAAGGCCCAGCTCTCGGCCGCGCAATGGATAGAAGCTTGTGTCCTGGGGCTGATCTTTCTTGGTGTCGCTGCCCTTTCCTTGAGCGGTTACCTGCCCTTCGCCTACATCATCATGCCGCCTCTTCTTTGGGCCGCAGTGCGCTTTGAGTTCAAAGGCGCCGCCGTCAGCTTGACCGTCCTCGCTGTGATCACGGCACTATTCACGATATCCGGCGCCAGCCAATTTGCCGGCGACCCTGAGTCCCGGAAGCATAACCAGGTCATGCTGCAGCTTTTTCTGGCCGTCTCGGCATTTTCGGCGCTCATCGTGGCCGCCATATCCCGGCAGCATCAGCTTGCGGTGCTCACATTGCGTCAAAGCGTCGAGGAGTTGCGCGACCGGGAACGGGAGTTATCGCAGCTCGTGAACATGGTTCCGGTCCAGATTAGGCGTCTGACGCCTGCAGGCGAGCCGACCTTCTTCAACAAGCGCTTGATAGACTTTTTCGGTCTGGATGTAGGGGATTTGGACAAGCCGGGCATGAGCCGGCTGGCTGCAATCATACAGGGCCTCGTCCATCCCGATGATGCAATTAGCCTGCTGGAGACGGCCCGCCACTCCTTCGTTACCGGCGAGTCCTTCTCCATGAAATATCGCATGCGCCGCGCGGACGGCGCATATCGCTGGGTTGATGGCCGCGGGGAACCGCTGCGGGATCAACACGGAGCAATTGTGCAATGGTATGTAATTTCCATCGAAATCGACGATGAGATGCGCGCACAGGAAGCGCTGCGCGATCGGGAGCGGGAACTCTCTCAGCTCGTGGATATGGTTCCGAGCCTGCTCTGGCGATTAAGTCCGGAGGGTGAGCCGACCTTCTTCAACAAGCGCCTGATAAAATTTCTCGGCCTGGACATGGCAGATGCAGACAAGCCGGGTATGAGCCGGCTGGCGGCCATCATAGAAGCCGCCGTCCATCCCGATGATGCGGCCAGCCTTAGGGAAGCGCTCAACCATTCTTTCGTAACCGGCGAGCGCTTCTCCAAGACCTATCGCCTACGGCGTGCGGATGGCGTCTACCGCTGGGTGGAAGGCAGCGCGGAGCCGCTGCTCGATGAGAGCGGGCGTATTCTCCAATGGTACGGCCTCTCGCATGACATCGACGATCAGCTGCGCGTCGAGGAGGCGCTGCGACGCAGCGAGCGGCAGCTTCAGCAACTCATTGACACAGTGCCAGTACAGATTTGGTGCGTAACGCCCGGGGGCGAGCCCGCATACATCAACAAGACCATGATGGATTATATCGGCCTGAAGCTGGAGGATTTTGATGCTCAGCAAGGCTTAGCCGGAGCAATACAGACCATCGTCCATCCTGACGACAGGATCCCTTTGGAGCGCGCCCTAACCCACTCCTTCAGCACGGGTGAAGCATTCGAGTTGAAATTTCGCAACCGCCGATGGGATGGTTCATACCGCTGGACGGAGGGGCGCGCGGATCCGCTCCGCGATGAGAGTGGGCGAATCATCCGGTGGTACGGCGCCAACGTCGATATCCACGATTTTGTGACTTCTCAGGAGGCGCTGCGCGAGAGAGAGCGCTCGCTATGGGAGCTCGTTGAAACGCTACCGGTAATGATCGATTGCGCTGCGCCGGACGGCGAGCCGTTATATCGCAGTCGGCAGCTCCGCGAATTCCTCGGGTATGAGCTTGAAGAATTGGACGGAACCGGGAAGTCTCGCTTGGCCGGCACACTCGATGCCGGTGTTCATCCCGACGACGTGGCGGGTGTCAAAGAGAGATATGCCTATTCATTGTCCACCGGCGAGCCGTATGCCCGGAAGCACCGTCTCCGGCGCTTCGACGGCGAATATCGCTGGGTCGATACTCGCGCCGCGGCGATGCGCAACGCCGAAGGCGCCATCGTGCAGTGGAACGTCATCTGCCTGGACATCGACGGTGAGGTTCGCGCGCAAGGAGAGCTGCGTCTGGCGCAAGAGAGCCTTGCGCGTGCGAGTCAGGCGGCGAGCCTTGCTGAGCTTTCGGCTTCTATAGCACACGAGGTAAACCAGCCGCTAGCGGCCGTCGTAGCGAACTCGCACGCCTGCCAGCGCTGGCTCACGGCTGAACCGCCAAATCTCGAGCGCGCGCAAAAGACGGTGGAGCGCATTATTCGTGACGCAAACGCCGCCGCCGACGTCGTGAGCCGCATCCGCGCCTTGTTCAAGCAGTCGGTCGAGACGAGGCATGCCACGGCACTGGACACCGTCATCGCGGATGCGCGTGACCTAACCGCTGAGGAGGCGGCGCGGCGACGCGTCCGTATGGACGTTGATGTCGAAATCAACCTTCCGCCTGTCGCGCTCGATCGGGTCCAGATCCAGCAGGTTCTCGTCAATCTTATTCGCAACGGCATGGAGGCCATGGATACCATTACGACTGACAGAGTTCTTCGGATCCGTGCGCGGCGCAGGGGGAATGCGGTCGAGACCGAGATCAGTGATCTCGGCCGGGGCGTCGAATCTCCTGACAAGATATTCGAGCCGTTCTTTACGACGAAAGCTCACGGGATGGGCATGGGGCTCGCGATCTGCCGTTCGATTGTAGAGTCTCACGGCGGACGGCTGTGGGCGGAGAAGAACCAACCGCATGGAGCGACCTTCGTCTTCACTTTACCCGATGAGGTGGGAGCAGAGTGATGACGACGGACGATCATATCATCTTCATCGTGGATGACGATGAACGCATTCGAGAGGCGCTCAGCGAGCTGCTGGCCTCCCACGGCATGCGCGCCATCGCGTTCGGATCGGCCGGCGATTATGTCAGCGCGGACAAGCCGGACGTCCCTGCCTGCCTCATCCTCGACGTCGAATTGCCGGATATCAACGGTCTCGATCTGCAGAGGCAGATCGCCGCGGGCGAACATCCGCCGATCGTTTTCATAACAGGGCATGGTGACATCCCGTCCTCGGTGCGCGCGATCAAGCACGGCGCCGTGGATTTCCTGACCAAGCCCTTCAGTAATACGGACCTCATGGCCGCAATCGAAGCGGCGATCGCCCAGGATCGCGAAGAGAGATCAGAACGCGCCGACGTCGACGTGCTGAGGCAACGCTACCTAGACCTGACGCCGCGCGAACGCGAGGTGCTGCCGCTCGTGGTGAGTGGTCTTCTCAACAAGCAGGCCGCCGCTGAGCTGGGGATCAGTGAGGTCACGCTGGAAATCCATAGAAGGAATGTGATGCACAAAATGGCAGCGGCGTCGCTCGCTGATCTCGTACGCCTCGCGGAGCGATTGGAAATACCGATAACCCACTCGCGCCGAACAGGGGGGAGCGGAGCGTGAGCAAGCGAAGACCTGTCGTGGCGATTGTTGATGACGATCCAAGACTGCTCGAGTCGCTGGAGGATCTTCTGGAGTCCGCGGGCTATGCTGCCCACAGCTTTTCGTCCGCGGGGTCGCTACTCATCAGCGGGCTGTCGGGCGTGGACTTGCTCATCACCGACATCGGCATGCCAGGCATGGACGGCTTTGAACTTCGTGACTGGGTGAAGAAGGTGCGGCCGGAGCTGCCGGTGTTCCTGATTACCGGCCGCCACGAGATTGCGGATCAGGATCGCGCCCGAGGCATCAGTGGGTTTTTCCGCAAGCCCTTCAATGCCGAGGTCTTGCTGGCTGCCGTGGACAACGCCTTAAGCAATCGAAACATGGAGGATGATCATGAGAGTTGACCAGTCGTTCGTGCGGAGACTGGCGCCGCTGTCACAGCAGAGCAAAAGCGAAGCGGAGCAGCCGCTTGTCATCATTGTCGATGACGATGCGTCTATCCGGGAGGCGCTGTCGGAGTTGATCCTGTCGGCCGGATTCCAGCCCGTTTGCTTTGCCTCGACAGGGGAATTGCTGGAAACCAACGTATTGGACAGCCCTGGCTGCTTGATCCTCGATGTTCGCATGCCAGGAGTGAGCGGTCTGGACCTGCAGCATCATCTGGCCAAAAATGGCAGCCCCACGCCAATCATCTTCCTGACCGGGCATGGCGACATTCCGATGACCGTCCAGGCGATGAAGGCCGGCGCCGTGGACTTTCTCACGAAGCCAGTACGGGACCAAACGCTGCTTGACGCTGTGATTGCGGGCATTGCGATGGATGCTGCGCGGCGGGAGGACTCCGTGATTGTCAAGCGCAATGTCGAACGCCTTCATTCGCTGACGCCACGCGAGCGCGAAGTTCTGTATGAAGTGGCGCGCGGACGCCTCAACAAACAGATCGCCTTCGACTTCGGCATCAGTGAAGTGACCGTCAAGCTGCATCGCGGCAATGTCATGCGCAAGATGGAGGTCACTTCCGTCGGCGAGCTGATCCGGGCATGGGAAACGCTGCCCGCGCCGATGCGCGAGGTCGGCGCGAACTAGGGTACTGTTGCGTTGCGGCCGAAGAGCAAAACGGATGGGGACGCCTATGTCCCGCCCATGACGCGCCGCTTGAAATGCCGGATCGATCCCGAGCAGAAATGCCTACACCTGCATGCTGCCGGAGCACTAACGGTGCGGCGCTGAGATGATCGACCTGGTAGAGAAGCCAAAGCCGAAGCCGTGTCGGGCGATGCCGCACGAGGCAGCGATCGACCAGTCGTTCAAACGCATGCGGTCGTCTAGATTGTTTCATTGCTTCATTGAAACAGTAAAAGATCTTCGCGGTTCGCGGCCATGCCACATATCCAGACCGTCGATTGCGGTGTTAGGCACAATCGCTGGGGTTATTGATATCTTTTTGGCACTAGGGCGTGGGTCATCAACATTGTGAATACGCGCCCTAGTGCGGCCCTAATCCAGCTAAGAGGTCAGTAGTCCCAGAATAGCGGTACCCAACGAAAGGCGGCGCCGTCGACCGCAACATGGCCGACGGATGGGAACGGCAGGTGAGTGGCCACCAGCAGTTCGCCGCTTGCCGCCAGCTCCCGCAAGAGACGGACCCGAACGCGCGCTGCCTCCTCGGGGTCATGTTCGAATCCGTTGAACCAGTCGGGGTGTTCGAATCCGACCGCGAACACGGCGTCGCCGGCGAACATCAGCCGGTCGCCGCCGGACGCGAGGCGCACCACGCTGTGCCCGGGGGTGTGGCCGCCGGTGCGGGTGACGACCACTCCCGGTGCAACCTCGTACTCCTCCTCAAACGTCTGCAGATTGCTGCGGTACTCTTCCGCGAACCGCTTGGCCGCCGCCCGCAGCGCGTCCGGGAACCCCCGCGGCATGGAGACGTGGGAGAAATCGGGATGCGTCCAGAACTTGACCTCAGCGGCCGCCACATGGATCCGCAGGTCCGGATGCAGCTGGTCCTTCACCCCGTCGACGAGCAGCATGCCGATATGGTCCATATGCATATGGGTAAGCACCACGTCGGTGACGGACGCAAGATGGATGCCGGCGGCCTCCAGTCTATGCGCCAACTGCCCCGCTCGCGGCAAGTTTAAGTTCGGGTCATCCCCCAGCCCAGCATCGATGAGTATCGTCCGGCCGCCGCTACGTACCACGACCACGTTCAACCCCCAATCGAGCGTGTCCGTGGGCAGGAAATTGTAATCCAGCCAGGCCGCCCGCACCGCCGGCTCGGCGTTGTGGCCCAACATCGCGCCTGGCAGCGTTAGCACACCATCGCTGACCACTAGTACATCAATCTCGCCGATTTGCAGCGCGTAACGTGACGGAACCAAGTCGTCGGTGCCCACTCGGACTGGGCGTGGGGTAAGTTCTAAATCCATGTTAGCTCTCCTTCTCACCGCCGCCTTAGACGCGGCATCTAGGACGCTATGTCGAGCCGAGTTTGCGATCTATGGGGTCAAGAGGTAGTACGAGCCATACCTCGGTATAGGTTCTGTCGAGACAGTGTCTGCGTCCCGCCAACCGGTAGAACGACATCTTGCAGCGGTCATTTTGGGAGGTGGACTGGAGCCTGGTCTGGCGAGCTCGTCCAATTACGTGCCTGCAGATCAATGGCTGCGCCTTTTGTATCTAAATGCATGCGAGCGATCCTCGCTCACATGGCGAAACCGAAAAGCGGATTTACATGCTCGACGCATGGCGCGGGTCGCCGCTCTATAGGAACCGGGGAAGGGCTAAACGCTTCCTCGCGCCCGGCGGCAACACTCGCGTAACCCGTTCCTAGACTAGACTTGAGGATGGGTCGACTAAACCCGACGATTAGAACTTTACGCTCCTTGCACGATAGAATGAATCTGTCTCTCCCGGCATTGTTCGAAGCGTTCGAAATTCCCGAAGCTTTTATTTTATAAGGGACATCCGTTATGAAAATTGTTGTGATTGGCGGGACCGGCCTTATCGGTTCAAAGACTGTTACGCGGTTACGGGCCAAGGGACACGACGTTCTGGCTGCGTCACCAAATTCCGGCGTAAATACGATCACGGGCGAAGGTCTTGCTGAAGCGCTGACAGGTTGCGACGTCGTGCTTGATCTCGCCAACTCGCCTTCTTTCGAAGACAAAGCGGTTCTGGAATTCTTCGAAACGGCTGGCCACAATCTGCTGGCGGCCGAAGCAAAGGCCGGGGTCAAGCATCATGTTGCCCTGTCCATTGTAGGGACGGAAAGGCTGCCGGAAAGCGGCTATATGAGGGCCAAACTTGTCCAGGAAAAACTCATCAAGGCTTCGCCGATTCCCTACACAATCGTCCATTCCACGCAGTTCTTCGAATTCTTGAAGGGCATTGCCGATGAAGCAACTGTCGGTACGGTCGCCCGGCTCTCTCCTGCATCTTTCCAGCCTATCGCATCGGACGACGTTGCCGACGCCATGGCCGACGTTGTCCTCGGCATGCCGCTCAATGGCACGATCGAGATTGCGGGTCCCGAGCGCGCTCCCATGAACGAGATTGTTGCGCGGTATCTGAAAGCAAGCAATGACCCCCGGACTGTCGAAGCTGATGTTCATGCTCGCTATTTCGGCACTAAATTGAATGACCAATCGCTGGTGCCTGGCGACGGTGCACGGCTTGGCAAGATCGGCTTTGAGGAATGGTTCCGACAGTCCCGGCAGCCGAAGTAAAGCCCAGGCATCGAACAACGCATTGTTCGAGCTCGAAACGCACTCATGCAAACAATTCAAAAAAGGATCTCGACGATGAAAGCAGTTCTCTTCACGCTTTTTGTCTCCGCGACCGCTTCTCTACTTGACACCTTGCCCGTCATTGCGGCCGAAAATGGTGCAAAGGTCACATCCCTCATGCAAAAGGATCTTCCAAATTATCCTGGCAAGGAAGGGCTAATGATATCGGTTGAGTATGGGCCGGGAGGTTCAGACCCTATCCACAAGCATGACGCAAATGCGTTCGTCTACGTTCTGGAAGGCTCCATTGTGATGCAGGTGAAAGGTGAAAAAGAAGTCACCTTGTCGCCAGGGGAGACTTACTATGAAGGCCCTTCCGACATTCACTTGGTCAGTCGCAACGCGAGCACGTCCAAACCGGCGAAATTTATCGTTGTGCTGCTGAAGAACAAGGATGCTCCCGTCGTCATGCCGGTGAACTAATATTCCGTACGGACGGCACGCCCAGCGGAACCGAGGACTCATTCGACCGGCTCAAGGCCGCCGAGCCGAGGGGTGCTTGCTCGCCGTGTGGGATTGCTACCGCCCCACCGCGTGGTTTACCCCAATGGCGGCTTGTCGCCCAGAAAGGCTCTTGCCTATGCCGCAGACGGCTTCGCCGTCGGCATGCACGTCAACACGGGCTGCAACAATGTCCTTCCGATGGACTTCGCACGGATATTCGGCCGCGATCTGTATGCCTTCCCGACCAAGTATCCTGGCTTGCCGCCGCAGAGGGGAAGCCGAACGCACTGCATCGCGTGGAGCGACTGGGTATCGACGCCAATCCGCATCGACCTCAGCTACTACTATTGGCCCGGATCGTGGATACAGAACCGTCCCGGCTTCCTGACCGGCTCCGGTCTGCCGATGCGATTTGCCGATCTCGATGGCAGCATGATCGACGTCTGCCAGGCGGCGTCACATCTGGTGAACGAGAGCGGCATGCGCTTCCCGTCAGCCATCGAGACACAGCTTGACCGGGCGCTGGGGCCACAAGGTTATGCGTTCGAGACGCATTACGACTTCACCGACGAATTCGACAAACAATTGACGAGGGCTGCGAAAGCCCGCGGCGTGCCGCTGGTCTCGGTGCAACAATTGCTCGACGGGCAGATCGCCTGGAACGGTACCGTCCTTACCTTCGAGGCGTTGGTAGACCGGCGAACCGGAACGATGTTGCGCGGAATGGTCCCGGCGCGAATCTTAGGCAAAGAGCTATTCGCGATCAGCCGCGACGGCTTGCCCGTGGACCATGATACCGAGACCATTAAGGGGTTTGCCTACGCGATGTTTCCTGTCCAGTCCGGCGTCTATCGGCTGGTCTATGGCGGACGCCAAATCAGCGATGCAAGTTCTATCAGGTGATTCCGGCCATGCGGCGAGGTCCGGCGACCGTATCGCCGCCAGCCGACTAGCGTCGCAACGAGCCGGTCGGAGCCGATGATCCCTCCCCGTATTCACGCTCCAGTTTCAGGTCGAACGGTGCTCGGAGGTACACTGCGAGACCCGGGCACCATACGAGTATCGCCCGGGCCTCGGTCGCCACGTATCCGGGTGTGGGGGCTCTGCAGAAGCGAGGATTGGCGGCTCGAGGATGGAGCCAATTCTCGAACCGACCAAAGGAAAGGCGTCTTTGGCGGCCGCCCGTATTTTATCGCATCGTCACTTAATCGCAAGGTAGCACAATTAATGAGTGCGGCCGGAACGCAGCTATCAAAGGCGGTCGTTGGAATTGCCCGCGCAACTCAATCGCGATCTCACCGCCTATGCCGAGGTGCTGGCCCGCGAGACCGGGCGGCCAGTTGCGACCCCGTTCGCCTGACCGTGCCTATGCTGGAACGTTCATCGCGACTGATCGGGGATTCGCCAAGGCTCGCCGCACCTCGATCTAAATTGAAGCTGGCGCTCTCCACCTTGTCATCACGGATAATCCCGGGTCTGTTGCTTCCAGATGAAGATGATGTAACCGCGCCGTTCAGGGGCGGTACCCAAGGTAGGGGTGCCGCGGGGTTTCCGCGATGCTTCGGCCACATGCCCTTCGGTTGCATCGATCCCTGATATACGTTTGATCTACACCTCCTAGACCACGGTATGATTTACGTCTCCATTGCGAATGGAGATAACGAACCACATCACAACCGGAACAGTCATGAGGAGACGTCCATGAGTATGGACAATACCTCACACCCCGATAGACCAAAACGAATGGCCGGCGTTATGGAGGCGACCATGGACGTATATGAGGCAGTCACAAGCCGCCGGGCGGTGCGCGGATTCAAAAACGACCCTGTGTCGAGGGCGGTGCTTGAGCGCGTGCTGTCCGCTGCAGCTTGGTCGCCGTCCGGATCGAACATCCAGCCGTGGAACACTTACGTGCTAACTGGTCCGCCCCTTGTCGAGCTCAAGACGTCCGCTATCGAGCGTGTGGCCCACGGCGACCATTGGGACGAGCGGCAGTACCAGATGTACCCGCCGGTGCTGAAATCCCCGTACGGGGAGCGCCGATCTGCCTTCGGCAAGGAGCGCTACAGCGCGCTTGGCATAGCGCGCGAGGACTGGGAGGCTCGCCAGCGGGCAGCCATCGCCAACTGGAACTGTTTTGGCGCGCCCGCCGCTCTGTTTTGCTACATCGACCGCGACCTGGGCTGGCCCCAATGGGCCGACGTCGGCATGTATCTTCAGACCGTCATGCTGCTGCTCCGCGCCGAAGGATTGCACAGTTGCCCGCAGATGGCATGGTCGCAGGTTCGCGAGACGGTCGCGGAGGTCCTATCACCCCCGGACGGGCTCATCCTCTTCTGCGGAATGTCGATCGGGTACGAGGATCTCACCGTAAGTTCCGCCCGTACAGGCCGCGCCCCGCTCCACGAGACGGTCACGTTCGTCGGCGGTTAGTTACGTGGGCTCAAAAGGAAAAGAGACCCCTTCTATGAATTTTACGTATGATACTTCGTTTATCATGCGTGATATTGGAGAACGCCATGACCACACATAAAGTAGGCTATTTCATCGGCAGCCTCGCCAAGGCCTCGATCAATCGCAAGCTCGCCAAGGCGTTGGTGCGGTTTGCCCCGCCCGAACTTGAAATGTCGGAGATATCCTTCAAGGACCTGCCGCTCTACAGCTACGACTATGATGCCGACTACCCGCCGGCTGGCAAGGCATTCAAGGCGGCAATCGCAGCCGTCGACGCCGTGCTGTTCGTCACGCCCGAATATAATCGATCCATACCTGGCGGGCTGAAAAACGCAATCGACTGGGCTAGCCGCCCCTATGGCACCAACTCGTTCACACGCAAGCCGTCAGCGGTGATCGGCACCTCGCCGGGCGCTATAGGCACAGCAGTCGCCCAGCAGAATTTACGCAGCGTGCTTAGCTTCTGCAACTCTCCCCAAATGAATGCCCCGGAAGCCTACATCCAGTTCACACCAGGGCTGATCACCGATGACGGTGAGGTCATGAATGACACCACCGCTGATTTCCTTCGCACTTTCATGCAGGACTTCCATGTCTTCATCGCAAGGGTTCGCTCAGTGCTGCCGAAAGATGCCTAGCAGGCTTTGAAAAAGGCCCTGGCGTGAAGACTTTGGTCGTGATTCACTGGCTTTGTCGAGATTCGGAGTTGATGGGTCCATGTTGGTTTTCCCCAGCACAGGGCAGCGGCGCAACCCCTGTCGCCGGCATGCCAGCTTCGAGGCATGCGGCTATAAACGCCTCGCGGGACTGCCGCGGGCGTCGTTCGGTTTAATGCCCCCTGCAAGCCGAGACAGCGCGATCGTGGAAATTCTCCCGCCTGAGCGGCCATTCGTTTTCCAGGAAACGTGAAGCTTTGTAGACACTGTCAAAGGTACGGTCCAAACCGGAGTGCAGGGTTACTTTCAGCGGCATGACCTCTCCGCCAGGCGCTCGGGGGGGGGCGGGTGACCTTATTGGTCTGTCCCTGGCCGAAGATATTTTCCATCTCACCCTTCCGGCGGAACCGCGGTCGATATCCTCTTGACGGCGCATTGGTGTTACAAAGGCGGCTGATGTTCCCTGGCGGTTGGCATCAAGGATTCGCCGTTTTTAAGCAAGAAGCTGTGAAACGTCGCTGTGAGCACCATATGATGTTGGGAGTTCGCCCAAGCGAATTGGTATGATAGCCCTAGGGGCAGCTCGCGGATCCAGGTGCTGATTCCGCAAAAGCCTCTCGGCTAATCGATCGGAGAACCTTTCTTTGACACAACGGGCAGGCAGCGCCGATCTTCCATTGCATGGCGGACGCGTGCCGAAATGGCTTAGCGACCGGATGACGCGTCTCGGTGCGGTGATCACCGAGGCCATTGTCCAGCACTACGGGCGCGATGAATTTTTGCGCAGACTGGCGAGCCCCTTCTGGTTTCAGTCTTTTGGCGCGGTCATGGGCATGGACTGGCACTCCTCCGGCATTACCACCAGCGTGATCGGCGCGCTGAAACGTGGTCTGCCACCGTTGTCCGGTGAGCTTGGTATCCACGTTTGCGGCGGGCGTGGCGCGCAATCGCGCAAAACCCCGGATGAACTGGCGTCCATCGGCGACCGTGTCGGCATCGACGGCCTGGCGCTCGCCACCACGAGTCGGCTCGTCGCAAAGGTTGATAGCGCCGCCGTCCAGGATGGCTTCGATCTTTATCTGCATGGGTTTATCGTGACCAATGACGCCAAGTGGGTTGTGGTTCAGCAGGGAATGAATGATGACCGGCGGCAGGCTCGGCGCTATCACTGGCTCTCTGAAGGGCTGACGAGCTTCGTCGATTCCCCGCATGCCGCGATAGAGGGCCGCGGCCAGGGACAGATCGTCAACCTTGCCGACCGCCGCGCCGTCCAGTCGCGTGAAGGACAATTGGACCTGCTTTCTTCGCTAGGCCCGGACAGGATCGTCCGCGAGGTTTTCGCGCTGGAGGCAGAGTTTGCACCGAAGGGCGCGTCGGCGACTGAAGCGCAGCCGACCTTGCCGCATCTCGTCATGCCGGCCCATCACGATGTTCGCCAGAGCGATGTGAACATGCGCCGCCTGCGTGGCAACCTGGCAGCGGCGGCAGACCGGGGACCGGTGGATTTCGAGAGCCTGTTGCTCACGCCTGGCGTAGGCGCAAGGACCGTAAAAGCATTGGCCATGGTCGCCGAGGTCGTGCATGGGGCACCGTATCGTTTTTCTGATCCGGCACGATTTTCGCTGGCGCATGGCGGCAAGGATCGCCACCCCTTTCCTGTGCCATTGAAGGTTTACGACGAGACGATCAATGTCATGAAATCGGCGGTCCAAAAGGGTCGGCTCGGGCGCGACGAAGAATTGCAGGCGCTTAAACGTTTGGATGATCAATCCCGGCAACTCGAACGATATGTCACCGGACCCGACCTCAAGGAAATCGTCGCCGGAGAATTCAACAACTCCGCCCGGTTTGGTGGACGTAGCGTATTCGGATGGGAGCCGCCGGCCGGCGAGGACGAGGCATTGGCGAAGACCTCTCAGAGGCGCCAAGAAATTATCGCGTGAATGTAGGAACTTAGCCTTTTCGCAAACTGGGTCTTAGGTTTGCCCGAGCGCGAATGTGGATCGCAAAGACGACAGGGCTACCGGTGAAAGCACACTCGGCGATAATATTCGCGAGCCAACCTGAAGAACCAGCGAAGCCACAACAAAAGTCCGCAAGGCGATTGAGCGCAAAGTAGTCTGTGCCGCGCGAGACGTTCTCGTTCTGTGGTCGCAGGATCGCATAATGTCTCCTCGGGAACCGCAGTGGAATTTATTTGCCGATCCGCGGTTGGAGCTCGGTTCAACCAGATGTGGCCCCACCTTAAGGCTGCTTAAGGGTGCCCATGCGTTGGGCGCTCAGGTAGTTGAGGCACTCGACCATTTCGTCGACCTCATCGAAGTCCAGACAGTCGAGCTGGATGTCCTTATAAAAGGTCGGCTGTCCTGTGAAGATGTCGATCACGGACCAATATTCGTCTCTGTTCCTTGCGCTGTACCCGAGGTTAGGCATGCGTCATCCTAACATAAGTGGCGCTTCACATTCGCTAAAAATCGACCAATCTGCAGTGATCTCACCTGTTTGATTTGCGGCCGGGCTTCAGGGGTTCCGGTTTGGGGTCGCCAGGATCGGGGACTGCGAGCAAGGCGCTGACATCAACCTTAATGGCCTTGGCAAGACGATCGAGCAGATCGATCGACGCGTTATGTTTGCCCCGCTCAAGATCACTGATCACCGTACGATCAACACCCGCGTCGACAGCAAGATTCTCCTGGGTCACGCCTAGCGTCGAGCGCAACTGTCGAAGATTCCAGGCGATGCGACCGCGAGTGTCCATGTTTCATGGCCACCATCTTGCATTGCATTAATCCATCGAATATATCCTACATAATATATCAATCTGACGGGCATACCTATCGATCGGTGAAGGGTTCTCGCGGAAAGCCCTGGCGTTCTCGGAAGCGCAAAGGAAGGAGTGTGTCCGACGCCGATTCGTAACGATTGGATCGGGAGGCGAAGCCGGATACCAGCGCGGTAAAGGCCCGCGAAAATCCAGTCTGCCAAGCGTCCTCCAACATGTTCTCGTCGGGCGCTTTCCGGACACGACCACTGGCGAAGCATACCGACGGCTTCCAGGAGCTCGCGCGGGCGGTGTGAGTGACGAAAATGAGGGCGCATTCCTCTCGCAACATTCGTCGCTTCCCGGCTAAGACACCCAGCTTCCAAGCTAAGCTGGTAAGCCGTCACGTCATCTCAAGGTGCGAGGATTCCGTTCCCTGCGCGATCAGCGGCGCGGGAGACTTCGAATGCGGGTGGGAAGCGTTAAGTCGCCGAGCCACGATATCGTGGTTGAGCCACAGCACGGGACCGGAGGGTTCTGAAGATTCGCCAAAAATTAGCTGCCCGGTTGCCTCCACCACAAGACCACTCAGGAGGTCGCTGATCATCATCTTGCTGTCCCGGTGCATCCGGGTGATCTCGTTGGATGTGCCGATGGTCAGATCGGCCTGTGCCTGGCTGTTCGCCATCGGCCATGCCGAGAAATCGTAGAATGGACGCATTACCTCACTGGCCTGCATATCGGTGATTTTCCGGAGGACGTCCTTCATGGTTAAGCCGTCTGCCAGAAGCTGCTGGCATGCCTGCCACTGTTCGTCCGCCCATTGGCCACCCTTTTCTTTCTTCAATGCAAGCAGAAGCGGTATCAAGGGCAGCTCGATACCCGTGAATACATCTGACGAATTGGTTCGGATTTCGGGACAGTTATAGACAGTGGCCTTGACACCCGCCGCCCAGGCTTCCTCTGCAATGCGTTCGAGCCGCATCTTCGCATAACCCTGGGTGTAGTTGGTGTAGGTCTGCCAACGATAGCTTCCGTCAATCAGGACTGCCGATCCGTGATAACCGTAGGCCGTATATCGGACCCGACCGCCCGAAGCCTCTACGCGCTCGCGGATCGCAGCGCTGAAGTCGATGAGATGTCGAAACGTGTTTGCGGAGACGTCGTCGAAATTCTGCAGGATGAGCTTTCCCATGTCGCTGCCGACCAACGCCTGCGACGACATGTGGCGGGTTCCGACTCCCTTGTAGATTCGATTGGCGACGACCAGGAATACCTTCGCCTTCGGGATGCCCCCGGCCATTGTGTGGGCGAAGAAGACATTGCGGCCGGCGGCGATCATTCCGTCGAGAGCGGCCATGACTTTTGACAGCGACTCCGTGAAACGCGCAGTGGCGATGTCGCGGCATTGCCCGACATAGTCCCAGTCGAGCTTGTCGTGTTCCCAGGTCTCAAGCGTCATCTTCGCCAGGAGGTCGGTGGGCGTCGGGCCGTCTGCGGGCGCATCAAGATCGAAGCCAGCCATAAGAGGTATGTTGATGATCTTGCCACCTAGCCGGGCTTCCGCCGAAGATAGCTCCTCGGCGTTGAGCGGCCGCAGTGCATTGTTCTCGTCGCGCCGCCCAACGGTGATCCCCACAATCTCCATTCCAGCCCGCCTGGCTTCGTCGAGCAGGCCGGTCGCGTACCCACGACCGAACAATTCGCCGAAGAGGACGAAAACATCGCCTTTACGGAAGACTGTGTTTTCGGAAAGACGATTCAGTGCAACCGGGTTTTCCATGCTGTCAGCTCTTTGATCCGTGTGTCGTCGAGCGATGGCTCAGACGACCTTTGATAGTCACATGACCGCACTGGCACGGAATAGGAAGTCATTTTAAGTGACCGTTCATTTCAAATCGTGAAGTCGGTCTCCGTTGTTCCTACCATGCATGCAGCGAAATGCGGAGGCAGTTGGACGGCGCGCCGGTATCGAAACGAATTCGCTGGAAACGCTCGTCCTATGGATACTCGCGAGGCTATTGCCGCTCTTTGAGGCTCGATGTGGGCGCGTTCTATCATTGTCGAAGTCACCTATCGGCCCGAAGCATGCGTAATCGGGCGGTCCCACAAGAGGCAAGCTCCTAGTACAGTCCCGGTGACAACCGAGATGAAGGGAGGTGACGATGTTCTATGATTTGGACGTGTCACTGCGCTCAGTGGCGATCTGCATTATTGATGAAACGGGGAAGGTTCGCCTCGGGCGTTCGCTACCCTCTGATGTGTCGGACCAGGTTCGCTGCCTTAGAGCCCTCGGCGAACCCATCCATCAGGTGGGTTTGGAAGCCGGCACTCTCACGCAACATCTGACCTACGGTTTGACAGAGGCCGGTTTCGATGTGGTGTGCATGGAGGCCCGGCAGGTTAGTGCCGCTCTTTCGGCCATGCAGGCGATGGCGCGAAGGACATCTTCCCGTTTCACTGGTTCAGCGACGTGCCGAAATGTTCCTGGGTGCACGTGCGCGCTTTGCTCAGGTCGAGCGGGTATTTTTCTCTTCATTCCAGCCTGCATCTGAATTTGCTTTCTCCAATCGGGGTGATCATTAGCATTTGCTGGTCTTTAAAATATATAAAAACCATAGAATATAATTGGTAATTAAAATCGGGACGAATGCATGAACATCATCGGTCTGTCTGGCAATGTGAAGCGGCCCTCGAGAACGGCCTCGCTCGTGGAGGCGATCGTTACGGCTGTTGGATCGCGGTTTGCCGTTGAGGGACAAACCATAGAATTGGTCGATGCCGCCCCCATTCTCTTCAAGGCGCTTCGATCTGACCAGCTCGATGCCGAGGGACGGGCGATTATCGACGCCGTCGAGGCGGCCGATATCCTCGTCGTCGGGTCGCCGGTCTACCGGGCGTCGTACACCGGCGCTCTCAAGCATCTGTTCGATCTGGTAGACTACCGTGCGCTGACCGGCAAACGGGTCATTCTGGCTGCCACCGGCGGCACGCCTTTGCACGGCTTGATGCCCGAACATCAGCTGCGGCCGCTGTTCGGTTTCTTCAATGCCCTTTCGATGCCGACGGCGATCTACGCCACCGAAGTGGATTTCACCGAATACGGCATCACCAACCTTGCCGTTCACGAGCGTATCGAACGCGCCGTTTCAGAACTCGCGCAGGCCCTGCCTGTCTCCGATCAAACCGCTGCCGCCCGCGCTCATGGAAACCGCCCAGCGCTCGTCGCCGCGTCCGCCTAGCCAATTCAAGAGGGAGAGTACAATGTCCTATGCCAGCAGAGAGCCGGTCAAATTCGCCTATTGGGTGCCCAATGTTTCGGGGGGCCTCGTCATTTCGAACATCGAGCAGCGGACGAGCTGGACGATCGAGTATAATAAAAAGCTGGCGCAGATCGCCGAGGCCAGCGGCTTCGATTATGCGCTAAGCCAGATTCGCTTCACCGCCGGTTATGGCGCCGAGTTCCAGCATGAATCTGTCTCCTTTAGCCATGCGCTGCTGGAATCCACGACGACACTGAAGGTGATCGCCGCCATTCTGCCGGGACCATGGAACCCAACACTGGCGGCCAAGCAGATCGCTACGATCAATCACCTCACCAATGGCCGTGTCGCCGTCAATGTCGTCAGTGGCTGGTTCCGCGGCGAGTTCCACGCGATCGGCGAGCACTGGCTGGATCATGACGAGCGCTACCGCCGCTCGGAAGAGTTCATTCGCGCCTTGCGTGGTATCTGGACCGAAGACAATTTCACCTTCCACGGCGATTTCTATCGCTTCAACAATTATTCGCTGAAGCCGAAACCGATCGATCCGCAGCCGGAAATCTTCCAGGGCGGCTCCTCGCGCGCCGCACGCGACATGGCATCGCGCGTCTCCGACTGGTATTTCACCAACGGCAATACCCCGGAGGAGATCGGCAAGCAGGTGGCCGATATCCAGGGCAAGGCAAAGGAAAACAGCCATTCCGTCCGTGTCGGCGTCAACGCATTCGCCATCGTGCGCGAGACGGAGGAAGAGGCAAGGGCCGTTCTGGCCGAAATCATCGAGAAGGCAAATCCGGACGCAGTCAATGCCTTCGGCCACGAGGTCAAGAATGCCGGAAAGTCGTCGCCAGAAGGCGAAGGCAATTGGGCGAAATCCTCTTTCGACGACCTGGTCCAGTACAATGACGGGTTCCGTTCCAACCTGATCGGCACGCCGGAGCAGGTGGCGCGGCGTGTAGTCGATCTGAAGCGGGCCGGGGCCGATCTCATCCTGCTCGGCTTCCTGCATTTCCAGGAAGAGGTCGAGTATTTCGGCAAACACGTCATCCCGCTGGTGCGGGCGATCGAAGAGGCCGAAGCCTCGACCGCAATCGCTGCAGAGTAAGTCAACATGAGATAGGCGGCCGGTTTTCGGCCGCCACCGGGAATGACGAGACCACAGATCACACACGATCTGGGGGACGGATGTCGCACGCCACGGCATCCGGTGGCCGCAGCGCACAACAGGGGCATGCACGCGATGACATTGGCTTTTGGAGCGCTGGGATCAGCGCCTTTTCCGCCGGAGCTACAGGAGCACCTGGCTGGTCTCGACGGCCCCGTGCGCCGTGACGACGAGCGGCAGGCAACAGTCAGCGACACGGTTCTGGATCTTGTCGGCGTAACCTTGTCGTTCGGCGGTGTCGTGGCCCTGACGGAAATCGACCTGTCGGTGCGGCGCGGAGAGATCCTCGCCATTATCGGACCGAACGGCGCGGGAAAGAGCTCCATCATCAATGTGATCAGCGGCGTATACCAACCCGATCGCGGCCAAGTGCGGCTCTCGGGGCGGTTCTATGCCCAGGTCCCGACACAGCAGCTCGCCCGTCTTGGCGTAGCGCGTACATTTCAAAACCTGGCCTTGTTCAAGGGCTTGAGCGTTCTCGATAATGTCGTGATTGGCCGGGCGCACAAGACGCAGTCGAGCTTCATCGAACAGATCGTCGGCCTCGGTCGTGCCCGCACGGAACAGACGGATGCCCGCAGTCGGGCCTTGGACGTGCTCGACTTCCTCCATCTCTCGCATGTCGGCGATCGTCTCGCCGGCACACTGCCTTATGGTTTGCAAAAGCGGGTGGAATTGGCCCGCGCGCTGGTGGCCGAGCCCGACATCCTGCTGCTCGACGAGCCGATGGCTGGCATGACGGCGACAGAAAAGAACGAGATGGTCGGTTTCGTGCGCGCTGCCCGCGACAGGTTCGGCACGACCGTGGTGTTGATCGAGCATGACATCGGTGTCGTCATGGGGCTGTCCGACCGTGTCGCTGTTCTCGATTATGGCCGCAAGATCGCCGATGGAACGCCCGACGAGGTGCAGCGCGACCAGCGTGTGATCGACGCCTATCTCGGCGTCGCCCCAGAGAATGAAGATGGGGAGGGCATCTGATGACCGATTTCGACTGGCTGTTCTTCACCGAGGTCCTCGTCGGTGGTCTTCTCTCCGGCGTCATGTATTCGCTGGTCGCGATCGGTTTCGCACTGATCTACAAGACATCCGGCGTGCTCAATTTCGCGCAAGGGGCGATGCTGCTGTTCGCGGCGCTGACCTTTGTCAGCCTCACGGAGCGCGACATTTCCTTCCCGCTCGCATTCGTCATCACGTTCGCGATCATGATTGCCATCGGCATCGCCATCGAGCGGACGGTGTTGAGGCCGCTCACTAACAAGCCGCCGATCACCCTGTTTATGGCCACGCTCGGTCTCTCCTACGTCATCGAGGGGGCGGCGCAGCTGATCTGGGGCACGCAGGTTCACGGGCTCGACCTCGGCATCGAGGATGTGCCTTTCGATGTCGGTGGTGTCTACATCAGTCAGTTCGACATCTTCGCAGCCGTCGTTGCCGCCTCCATGGTGCTGCTGCTCTCTGTCTTCTTCCGCTACACCCGCATCGGGCTTGGTTTTCGCGCCGTCGCCGACGACCAGTTCGCGGCGCTCGCCGTCGGGTTGAGGCTGCCCTGGATCTGGGCGTCGGTCTGGGCCGCTGCAGGTCTGGTGGCGCTGGTCGCCGGTCTTTTGTGGGGAGCTCGCGTCGGGGTGCAATTCTCTCTGTCGCTGATCGTCCTGAAGGCCTTGCCGGTTCTCGTGCTCGGCGGATTCGACTCGATCCTCGGCGCGATCGTCGGCGGATTGTTGATCGGCGCGTCCGAGAAGTTGGCTGAGGTCTATATCGGCGAATATTTTGGCGGCGGTATCGAGGGCTGGTTTGCCTATGTCATCGCGCTCGCCTTCCTCCTGGTGCGCCCTTCCGGCCTGTTCGGCCAGAAGCTTGTCGAAAGGGTCTGACCGATGTCCACGATCACCTACGATCTTCCGGCATACCGTTTCCCCGCCCGCTGGGCGACGCCATTGACCTGGCTCGCCATTGCTTATCTCGGGGTGCCGCTTCTTGGATCCGACTATCTGTTTGAGGCTATTCTGCTGCCGTTCCTGGCACTCAGCCTCGCCGGCCTCGGTCTCAATATCCTGACGGGATATGCGGGGCAGGTCTCGCTGGGCAGTGCAGCCTTCATGGCGGTCGGCGCCTTCGCCGCGTTCAATTTCAATCTTCGCATCGACGGCCTGCCTTTGATCGTCAGCATGGTTCTTGCCGGTCTTGCCGCGGCCGGAATCGGCCTGGTGTTCGGCCTTCCGAGCCTGCGCCTCAAGGGTTTTTACCTTGCGGTATCGACCCTCGCGGCGCAGTTTTTCGTGCAGTGGGCGCTGACCAAATTCAGCTGGTTCTCCAACGATTCCGCATCCGGCGTGATCGATGCGCCGCAGCTTTCGGTCTCCGGCTTTGCCTTCGAGGGGCCGGTCGGACGATACTATTTCGCATTGACGGTGGTCTGCGTTCTGACGCTGCTTGCCTATCGTTTGGTGAATTCACAGACCGGGCGTAATTTCATCGCGGTGCGCGAAAACGAGACGGCGGCGCGGATCATTGGCGTGCCGGTGCTGAAGACCAAGCTTCTGGCTTTTGCGGCCTCCTCCTTCGTCATCGGCATCGCCGGTGTTTTGTGGGCCTTCGCCTATCTGCGCACGGTCGAGCCCGCCGGCTTCAATCTCGACCGGTCGTTCCAGATCCTGTTCATCGTCATTATCGGTGGGCTCGCCTCGATCCGCGGTGCCTTTTTCGGAGCGGCGCTGATCGTCGTGTTTCCGCTGGTCCTGTCGCGGCTCGGCTCGTTCCTGCTCGGCGATATCTTCAATTCGGGGGTGCTCGACATGAGCCAGCGCATCGTGCTCGGCGCGCTCATCATCCTCTTTCTGATCCTCGAACCGGATGGGCTCGTCGCCCTTTGGGATCGGATCCGAAAACGCATCGGTACCGCTACCGTGCGGTCCTGATCGAAACGGAGCCATCGAGGCTCTGAAATGCCAACAGCCTTCATCAGATCAACCCAGACCGGCGCCTTACCCCGGTCGATACCCGGAGTATGTCCAAATATGACGATTCTCAGCACATTCAAGATCGCGGCTCTTGCCGCCGGCCTCACCTTCACGGTGGCGCTACCGATGGCACATGCGGACGAACAATATTTCCCGCTTCAGAGCTATCGCGTCGGCCCATATGCCGCCGGCGGCACCGGCTTCTTCGGTGGCTTCATCGATTATCTGAACCTGATCAACACGCGCGACGGCGGCGTCAACGGCATCAAGCTGACATGGTCGGAAGCTGAAACGCAGTATGAGGTCGAGCGTGGCGTCGAAGCGTACGAGCGCCTCAAGAGCAATCCGAACGTTGCCGCCTGGAACCCGCTTTCCGTCGGTATCGCCTATGCGATGATCGATCGCATCACGGCAGACAAGGTGCCGTTGATCACCGTCAACCATGGCCGCACCGATTCGACCGACGGCCGCGTCTTCCCTTATGTCTTTCCTCTGCTGCTCAATCCCTACAGCGAAACATCCGGCATCGTGAACTATATCGCTTCAAAGGAAGGCGGGCTTGAAAGTCTGAAGGGAAAGAAGATCGCCGTCCTCTATCACGGCTCGCCCTACGGCAAGGAAACGATCCCCATCTACGAACTGCTGGCACAGAAATACGGTTTCGAACTGCAGCAGATCGAGGTGCCGCATCCCGGCAACGAACAGCAGTCGCAATGGCTGGCGATCCGCCGCGCCAAGCCGGACTATGTCGTCCTGCGCGGCTGGGGCGTGATGAACCCGGTTGCGCTCAAGACGGCCGCCAAGACGGGATTCCCGGTCGATCACATTATCGGCAATGTCTGGTCGAACTCGGAAGAGGACGCCATTCCCGCTGGCGAGGCAGCCAAGGGCTATACGGCGATCACCACCCAGGCGTCGGGAGCCGAATATCCGGTGGTTCAGGAGATCGTCAAAACGATCTATGACGCCGGCAAGGGGAACCTCGATGACAAGAAGCGCATCGGCTCGGTCTACCACAACCTTGGTATCGTCAACGGCATTCTCAATGTCGAGGCGATCCGTATCGCTCAGGAGAAGTTCGGCAAGCGGACGCTGACCGGCGACGAAGTACGCTGGGGGTTTGAACACCTGCAGCTCGATCCGGCGCGTGTCGAGGCGCTCGGCGCCAAGGGGCTGTTCCATTCGATCAACGTCACTTGGGACAACCATGAAGGCAACGGCTACGTGACCTTCCAGCAGTGGGATGGTGCCAAGTGGAATGTCGTTTCCGACTGGATCGCGCCGGACTGGGCGCTGCTGCGTCCGATAATCGAAAAGTCGTCGGAAGCCTATGCCGCGGAAAAGGGCATCAATCTGCGCACGGCGGAAGACGCCGAGACGGCGACCAACTGATCCCTTCAAGCCGCACCTGACAACGGGCGCGGCTTGAAGGACCGGGCGCGAGGGTGGCTGCCTTCCCTCTCAACCAGCCTCGCGTCTTTTCCCTCAATCCGGATTTTCGAGGCAATAGGAACACTAACATGGCTCTGGAAACTGCGCTGCTTGCAGTCGATGATCTGAAAGCATCATACAATCACGCTATCACGGCGCTCGATGGCGTCAGCTTCAATCTGGCGCGCGGTGAAATCCTGGCGCTTCTTGGCGCCAACGGCGCCGGCAAGACGACAACGCTCAAGGCGCTATCCAACCTGCTTCCAGCCGAACGTGGGCAGGTCGTTTCCGGCAGCATCCGGTTCGACGGGCTCGATGTCGTACGCACAAGCCCCGCTGCCCTGGTACGCGCCGGTCTCGTGCAGGTGCTTGAAGGCCGCCATTGCTTTCGCAGCCTGACGGTTGAGGAGAACCTGGTCTCCGGTGGGCTGGGCCGCGGCAGCACACGCGCGCAGATCGCCGAAGATATCGAGAAGGTCTACGCGCGTTTTCCCAGGTTGAAGGAAAAGCGCCGCGCGTTCTCCGGCCTGACCTCCGGCGGTGAGCAGCAGATGACGGCGATCGGCCGGGCGCTCATGTCGCGGCCACGGCTCCTGGTTCTCGACGAGCCATCGATGGGATTGGCGCCGATCGTCGTCCAGGACATTTTCCGCACACTGCGCCTTCTCAATCGCGAAGAGGGTCTTTCCATCCTTTTGGCGGAGCAGAACTCCGCCGTCGCACTGAAATATGCCCATCGTGCCATCATTCTCGAAAACGGCGTCACGGTACTAGCCGCCGAGGCGCACGATCTGCGCGGGCGTGATGACATCAAGTCTTTCTATCTCGGCCAGAGAGCCGTGGCTCCCTCCATCCCGGCCGTTGCCGGCTAAACCCAATCCAAGAGGAGACACCACCATGACCCTTTCCACCATCAGCACCGAGAATGCCGCAAAGGCCGTTCCACCGGTTTCACGCCCCGCGGAGCCCGCCCATGTCATCAAGACCGACGCCGAAGCGATTGTCATCGCCAAGACGCTTGCGGCAGACTTCATCAAGGACTCGGCAACCCGCGACCGCGACCGGATCTGGCCGGTCAGGGAACTGGACGAATTTTCACAAAGCGGGCTGTGGTCGATCAACGTGCCGAAGGCATTCGGTGGCCCGGAAGTCTCTTATGCGACGCTTGCCAGGGTGATCGAGATCATCTCGGCAGCCGATTCCTCCATCGGGCAGATCGCACAGAATCATCTCGGCGTCGTGGCGGCGATCCGCACCGTCTCGGACGAGGCGCAGAAGGCTCTGCTGTTTGCCGAGGTTTTGAAAGGCACGCGGTTCGGCAACGCCTTTTCGGAATTCGGCTCGAAGCGGGCTGTCGACTTCGAAACGAAGTTCGTCGATGCCGGCGACCATGTCATCGTCAACGGCCAGAAGTTCTACTCGTCCGGCGCGCTGCTCGCCCATCTGGTGCCGATCGTGGCGCTCGATGACGAGGGCAGGGCTTGGTATGCCATCGCCGAGCGAGATGCGCCCGGCCTGACCGTCATCGATGACTGGTCTTCCTTCGGCCAGCGCACGACATTGTCGGGGACCGTATTGCTCAACAACGTCAAGGTGCCGAAGACGCATCTGGTGCCAGGCTACAAGGGTTACGAAGTGCCGACGGCTGATGGGGCGATCTTCCAGATCATCCAGGTTGCTGTCGATACCGGTATCGCCCAGGCGGCAATCGACGAGACGGTCAGTTTCGTGCGCACCAAGAGCCGCGCCTGGGTGGATTCCGGTGTCGACAATGCCTGGGACGATCCCTACACGATCCAGGCGATCGGAGACCTGACGCTCCGGCTGCATGCGGCGCAGGCACTGTTGGAAAAGGCAGGCTATGCGATTGATCGCGCTATCGTTGACCCCAATGCCGAAACCGTGGCCGAAGCACAGATCGTCACGGCCGAGGCGAAGATTTTATCCACCGAGATCGCCATTGCCGCGACCAACAAACTCTTCGAGTTGGCTGGAACACGCTCGACCCTCGCGGAGCACGGACTTGATCGTCACTGGCGAAATGCCCGCACCCATACGCTGCACGATCCCGTGCGGTGGAAGTACTCCATTCTCGGCAAATACTTCCTCAACGGCGAGAAGCCGCCGCTTCATGCCTGGAGTTGAGGTTTCCAACCTGCAGAGCGGCGCAGTCGTCGCTGCGCGGGCGATCAACGCATTTGAATTGCTTCAGTCCATTTGCAGACTCTGACTCAGAACACTGCAATCGCTCTGTCGGCATCAATGTGGCCACGCTCTAGGGCAAAACACCGATGGGTGACGCAGTGGCGTAGTGCGCAGGATCAAGGCGACCAAGATTTCGAACTGCTCATTTGCAGCCCAGCGGCTGAGCGTGAACTGCTCGAAGCAGCGCGCCAATTGTACGTCGCCACCAATGGCCTCACGGGAGGCGCCCGCGATCCAGTCTCCC
>UCOA01000196.1 GCA_900474095.1 Hyphomicrobiales bacterium
GGCATTGGAGGCTTCTCGTGATAGGAGAAGCGCAGAAGAACCTGAGAAGCGCGGCAAAAGACACCGAAACGGGGCACATCGCGTGTCACCTTACTCCTTTTACCTGCGGCACCCGATGTGCCCCGGCCGACCTGCTCTTTGAGAACCACGGCGAATTTTCGCGCGTGGGCGGAATCGTTGGGCGACGCAGATCGCGGCTCTGACCGGTGCCATTTCGCGGAAGTTCCGCTCTCTCCTCCGTCATCCTCGCCCTTGTGGCAGGGATGAGGGCTATACACGCGCCACTCCCCGCGGGCAGAGGCGAGACCCGAACGATCAGAGACTAGCCACGCACTTCCACGTTGCCGCGAACACAACACTTAGTCATTCACTTAACTATCCCTTGCATCCAGATCCACATCGTGATACTTAGGTATATGCTTAACCATTCGAACCAGCTCGATCTCATGTTTCAGGCGCTCGCCGATCCGGCGCGTCGCACGATGGTGGAACGGCTCTGCCGCGGACCGGCGTCGGTCAGCGAGTTGGCGGGACCGCTCACCATGTCGCTGCCCTCGGTGATGCAGCACCTGCAGGTGCTGGAACTGAGCGGCCTCGTCCAGTCGAAGAAGATCGGGCGGGTCAGGACCTGCACGATCGACCGCCGGGTCCTCAGCCAGGCGGAGCAATGGATTTCCGACCGCCGCGCATTGTGGGAACGCCGCCTCGATGCGCTGGGGGAGTATCTCGAAAACAGCCAAGAACCTGAAGGGAGCAAGACATGACCGAACGCAGCGTTTCCCACGCCACATTCATCATCGAGCGGGTCTATGACGCGGCGCCCGCCCGCGTCTTCAAGGCCTTTTCCGACCCGGCCGCCCGCGACCGCTGGTTCGTCAAGGCCGATGGCTGGCCGATCGCCGAATATACGTTTGACTTCCGCGTCGGCGGCCGCGAGACCGGCCGTTTCAGCCCGGACGGCACGACGATGATCTATAACGACACCGTCTATCACGACATCGTTCCCGACACTCGGATGATCTTCGCCTACACGATGACGATCGGTGAAAACCGCATTTCCGCTTCTCTCGCCACTGTAGAACTGAAGCCCGAAGACAAGCGGACGCGCCTCGTCTTCACCGAGCAGGGCGCCTTTCTCGACGGGCTGGACCAGGTGGCCGACCGCGAACGGGGCTGGCGTGAAATCCTCGGCCATCTCGCCCGCGAACTCGACCGCGACGCGGCAGCGGCCTGAGCGAAGAGGAGAAAACCGTCATGACCGAACGATCCACAAGACATTCCACCATCGTCGTCCAACGTACATACGACGCCCCTCCTTCGCGGGTATTCGCCGCCTGGTCGGACCCGGAAGCGCTGCTGCGCTGGGGCTCGCCCGGTGAGGGCTGGGACGTCTCCTACGACCGCTTCGAATTCCGCACCGGCGGCAGCGACATCAGCCGCTTCGGCCCGAAGGACGGACCGGTCTTCGTCAACGAGACTGTCTACCAGGACATCGTGCCAAACGTCCGCATCGTCTCGGCCGGAAACATGACGTCGGAGAAAAAACGCCTTTTCGCCGGCCTTCTGACGGTCGAGTTCATCGCGGCGGGCAGGGCCTGCCGGCTCGTCCTCACCGAACAGGGCGTCTTCTTTGACGGCCACGACCGGCCCGAAAACCATGAGGCCGGCTGGAATGAAATGCTCGACAACCTCGCCATCGAAGTGCTGCGCACCGCAGCCTGACGGCGACGGAGAACAGGCAAGGATCATGACCGAACGCTCGGTAACCCGTGCCACCTCCACCATCACGCGCCATTGAGACGCGTCACCGGCCCCGCGTCCTCGCCGCGGGACATGCGCTCGGGACGCCCGCTTTTGCAGAGCCGGGCGTCCCATATTGATTCCGGCGCAGACAGGCGCTATTTAAGCGTCTCGTGGTGATTTGGCCGGCCGGCTTGCAGCCACGTTAAATAAATCGCTAAAGGGCCGTGCGAGCGCAAGCAAGCGGGCCGGTAGCGATTTTTCGTTGCCGGTTTTTTTGTTTCCGCCGGCCTGTCGTGATCGAGTGTTGTCCATGCCCATCAAGATTCCCGATACGCTGCCCGCCTTCGAAACCCTCGTCAAAGAGGGCGTGCGGGTGATGTCCGAAACCGCGGCGATCCGTCAGGACATCCGCCCGCTGCAGATCGGGCTGCTCAACCTCATGCCGAACAAGATCAAGACCGAGGTGCAGATGGCGCGCCTTGTCGGCGCAACGCCGCTGCAGGTCGAGCTCTCGCTCATCCGCATCGGCGGCCACAAGGCCAAGAACACGTCGGAAGATCATCTGCTCGCCTTCTACGATACCTGGGAGGACGTGAAGCACCGTAAGTTCGACGGCCTGATCATCACCGGCGCGCCGGTCGAGACGTTGGACTACGAGGACGTCACCTATTGGGAGGAGATGCAGCAGATCCTCGACTGGACCCATACCAATGTCCATTCGACGCTCAACATCTGCTGGGGCGCGATGGCGGCGATCTACCATTTCCACCGCGTGCCGAAATATACGCTGAAGGAAAAGGCCTTCGGCGTCTATCGCCACCACAACCTCAACCCGTCTTCGGTCTATCTCAACGGCTTCTCCGATGATTTCCAGATTCCGGTATCGCGCTGGACCGAGGTCCGCCGCGCCGACATCGAAAAGGTCCAGGGCCTCGAAATCCTGATGGAATCGGACGAGATGGGCGTCTGCTTCGTGCACGAAAAGGCGGGCAACCGCCTCTACGTCTTCAACCATGTCGAATATGATTCGACCTCGCTGTCGGACGAATATTTCCGCGACGTGGATGCCGGCGTGCCGATCAAGATGCCGCACAACCATTTCCCCCACAATGATCCGGAACTGCCACCGCAGAACCGCTGGCGCAGCCACGCGCATCTGTTGTTCGGCAACTGGATCAACGACATCTACCAGACGACATCCTATGATCCCGCTGATATCGGGAAGGACAGAAAATGACGGCGGGCGGTTGAGGAACCGTGGTGAATTGTATGACTTTTCGGTTGCCGCCCTGCTCGAAATGACGCAGTTTGCCGCCGAGCCAGTGGAGGAAAATGACCATGCAGACAGAAACGGAAATATTTGGCCATCTCCCCTCCGGTGAACCCGTTCACCGCGTCACCATCCGCGGCGGCGGGCTGACCGCCAACATCCTTACGTGGGGATCAGTGATCCAGGATCTGCGCCTCGAAGGCCATGCGGCACCGCTGGTGCTCGGCTTCGAGAATTTCCAGGACTACCTCGATCACTCGCCCTATTTCGGCGCGACGCCCGGCCGCAATGCCAACCGCATCGGCGGCGGGCGCTTCTCGATCGATGGCCAGGTCTACCAGCTCGAATGCAACGAAAAGGGCGTGACGCATCTGCACGGCGGCAGCGACGGCATCGCCAAGCGTCTCTGGACGATCGTCGAACAGGCCGAGGATCGCGTCGTGCTGACGATCGTCGATCCCGATGGCCGCGCCGGTTATCCCGGCAATTGCACCGTCACCTGCACCTATGCCGTAACCGACGGCGGCGTCCTCAATGTCGTCTACGAGAGCACGACCGACCGCGCCACGATCTGCAATGTCTGCCAGCACAGCTATTTCAATCTCGACGGCACCGCCGATGCTTTCGGCCACGACGTGATGATCGCCGCCGACCATTATCTGCCGACGGACGAGCGGCAGGTTCCGACCGGCGAAATCCGCGCCGTCGACGGCACCGTCTTCGACCTGCGCGCCATGACGCCGATGCGCCGCCAGATGGAGGGCGACAGGATCGGCTACGACCATAATTTCTGTCTGGCGGAGGTCCGCGGCCCCAAGCAGTCCGTCGCCCTGGTGCGCAGCATCAATTCCGGCGTCTCTCTGGAAGTCCGCACCACCGAGCCCGGTGTGCAGTTCTACACCGGCTTCAAGATGAACGTCCCGGTCCCCGGCCTCGAAGGCCGCCGCTACGGTCCCTTCGCCGGGTTCTGCCTGGAAACGCAGATTTGGCCGGACGCCGCCAACCACGCGAATTTCCCGCAAGCCGTCCTGCGGCCCGGCGAGACACTGCGGCAGGAAACCGACTACGTCTTTACCCGGAGCTGACATCCTGCTGAGATAGGCGATGGCCTGAGCCGCGGAGGATTCGACCGATGACGACACCGACACATGACAGAATAGCACTTGTGACCGGCGGCGGCACTGGAATTGGCCGCGCCATTGCCGAGGCGCTGTTGGAACACGGCTTCACCGTCGTCATCTCCGGCCGCCGCTCTGACGTTCTGCAGGCGACAGCACGGGACATGGCGGCGCATACCACCGGCACGGTCAGGGCATTCGCCGCCGATGTCGGCGATCCGCAGTCGGTCGCCACCCTTTTTCAGACCATCGCCCATGATTTCGGCCGTCTCGACCTGCTCGTCAACAATGCCGGCATGGGGCTGCCCGCCGTGCCGATCGAAGAGATCACCTTCGAACAGTGGAACGCCATTGTCGCTGCCAACCTGACCGGCGCTTTCCTCTGCACTCAGCAGGCGATGAAACTGATGAAGGCGCAGACGCCGCGCGGCGGCCGGATCATCAATAACGGCTCGATCTCCGCCTCGACGCCGCGTCCCTTCTCGGCGCCCTATACCGCGACGAAACACGCCATCAGCGGCCTCACCAAATCGACAGCCCTTGACGGCCGGCCCTTCGACATCGCCTGCGGCCAGATCGACATCGGCAACGCCTCGACCGAAATGACCGCAACAATGAGCGCCGGCGTGCTGCAGGCCAACGGCGAAACCGCCAGCGAACCGACCATTCCCGCCAGGCTCGTCGCCGATGCCGTCGTCTACATGGCACGCCTGCCGCTCGACGCAAACGTGCTGACGATGACGGTGATGGCGACCAAGATGCCGTTCGTGGGGCGTGGCTGAGCGGAAACCTCGGCAGCGACTGACAGCCTGCATTGCCGTCAGGGTGGCTGTTTTTCAGGGTCCTCGGGGCGATTTTGCGCAAAATTCGGCTGCCGGCTAAGAAAATCGGGAACAGCCGGGAGGTCTCCTGCGTTCACCGCCAAGAAGGAGAACCGACATGGCAAAGAACAGGATCCCGAAGAAGGTCGCAGGTTATAAGGTCCCGAAAACCATCCGCAAATCGTCCGTCATCCGTTCGCTGCTCGCCAGCGATATCGGCCGCAACGTGCTCGCGAGTGCGCTGACCGCTGGTGCCGGCGCCGCCGCCGCCGTTCTCGTTGAAGAACGGGAAGAAATAGGTAACGCGACCAAGAAGGGCGCTCGCAGGGTCATGGGCCTCGCCACCGATGCCATCCGCGGCGCTGCCCTGGCCGCAACGGAGGTGGTGCGCGACGCGGCAGATTCGGCCCTGCCAAAAAAAGTGCGCAAGCAGGCAAAAATGCGCAGGGACGCGAACAAGGGCCCTCGCCGGGGCGCCGCCGTTCATTGAGGCCGGCGCCGCGCAGTGAACCCGTGATAAAGCAAAGACGCCTGGAGCGCTTCCTTGAAAGGCGCTTCGGCGCCTCCGTCGCCGACCGCGCGGCCGCAGCAGCCGTCGCCCATATCGTCCTGCGCCTCGTGCGCAAACATCCATGGATTGCCGCCGATCTGGTCATTGCCGGTTTGGGACGCGGCGGAACCGTCGGCTTGCGCGAAATCGCTAAAGATTTGCGCGCAAGAATCAGCGACCACAGAGCAGTCGAACCAAAGCCGCTGCTGCTGGAGGCACGTGAACAGCGCTCGACCGGCGCGTAACAGGCCGCGCGAGCGCACGTCGCAAGGTGGCATCAGCGGGATCGTTTTGACTGGCGGAGATCAAACAAGCATGGGCGGCGCAGGATGGCCTAGCCAGGAGGATGGCCTAGCCAGGAGAAAGTCCCGCCTCACTTCCGCCCTATGGAGCCGCAAGACTCCTGGTATCCGTGTTCGGGAGATACAGCGCCATGCCCACCCGGCGACATTTCCTTATCGCCCTCGTTGCCACGCAGATTATGCTGCCGAGAGTCGCTCACGCCGCCGGCGCTCCTGCGCGACTATCGCTTACACCGACTTGCGATGATGACGACGATCTGACATCAGCGCAGACAGAAGGCCCGTATTTTACCCCGGAGAGCCCTGAAAAACAGGACTTCGCGAGCGATGCACCCGGCGGTGAAAAGATGACGCTTGCCGGTTACGTGCTGACCGAGGACTGCCAGCCCGTGGCAAAAGCGTTGATCGAGTTATGGCATGCCAATGAGAGCGGCACCTATGACAATAGTGGCTACAAACTCCGCGGCCATCAATTCACCGATGCCGACGGCAAATGGTGGTTCGAGACAATCGTTCCAGGGACATATCCTGGTCGTACCCGACATTACCACCTGAAAGTCCAACGGCCCGGCGGAAGCGTGCTGACGACGCAACTCTATTTTCCCGGTGAGCCGCTCAATGAACGTGACCGGATATTCAACGCATCCCTGTTGCTCGATATCAGCGCGACTAGCGACGGAAAATTCGGCCGCTACGATTTCATCGTCGCATAACCCAAGGTTTTGAAAAAATGGAGCGGGTGAAGCGATTCGAACGCTCGACCCCAACCTTGGCAAGGTTGTGCTCTACCCCTGAGCTACACCCGCTCATTGTCGACGGCCTGGGGTAGTCGGTGGCCGAAGGTCGCTGCGTTGCGGCGACGGGCGCTATATGGCCCAGCCATTTTCCAAATGCAACAGGGAAATGACGAAGAAACCAAGAAATTTTTGCACACATGTCGCAAGTCCCTGAAAACAAGGCGCTTTGCAGCCTGCGAACGGAGAATCATTGCGCTTGTCTGCCCTTCGCCGTAAATGAGAACCGCCATTTTCAAGCCGAAGGAACCCGCCATGACTGAAGTGCAGCCGAAGACGCAGGACGAACTGTTCCAGTTTCTGGACAGCCTCGGCATCGAGCACAAGACCAAGCGGCACGAGCCGGTCTTTACTGTCGCCGAATCGGTGGCGCTGCGCGACGAGATCCCCGGCGGACATACAAAAAACCTGTTCGTGAAGGACAAGAAAGACAATTATTTCCTGCTCACCGTCGAAGAGAATGCGACCGTCGACCTGAAGACCGTGCACACGATCATCGGCGGTGCGAGCAAGGTCTCCTTCGGCAGGCCGGAGAAGCTGATGGAATATCTGGGCGTCATCCCCGGCGCCGTCACCGCCTTCGGCGTGATCAACGATGCCGGGAAAAACGTGAAGATCATCGTCGACGAAGAGTTGATGAAGGACGAGATCGTCAACTGCCATCCGCTCGTCAACGATGCGACGACATCGATCGGCTCGAGGGACCTGCTGCGCTTTATCGAGGCGACTGGACACGAACCGCTTGTCTTGAAAGTGACGTCCTGACATACGATCTTTGACGGGAAAGCCAAGCAGTATGACGCAGACGGACAAGGATGTCCGCGAGGAGAGACGATGAGCGGCAGCGACAATCCCTATGCGGGTTCCTACGGCAACCAGATGACGGCGACGGCGAGCTATGGCGGCGCCCCGACCCAGGCTTCTGCTGCAGCCCCTGCCGCCGACCTGATCACGGAGACGACGACCGCCAACTTTGCCCGCGACGTGGTGGAAGCCTCGCGCCACCAGCCAGTGCTCGTCGATTTCTGGGCGCCATGGTGCGGTCCCTGCAAGCAGCTGACGCCCGTGATCGAGAAGGTGGTCACCGAGGCCAAGGGCCGCGTCAAGCTCGTCAAGATGAACATCGACGATCATCCGTCGATCGCCGGCCAGCTCGGCATTCAGTCGATTCCCGCCGTCATCGCCTTTTCCGGCGGACGTCCGGTCGATGGCTTCATGGGCGCGGTGCCTGAAAGCCAGATCCGCCAGTTCATCGACAAGATCGCCGGTCCCGTCGTCGACGACCAGGCCGCCGAGATCGAAGCGGCGCTCGCCGAGGCAAAGACGCTGCTCGACCAGGGCGACCTTGAGAACGCCGCCGGCCTTTTTGGCGCTGTGCTGCAGGCCGATACGGAAAATGCCTCGGCGCTGGCCGGCCTTGCCAATTGCATGATCGCCGCCGGCGATCATGCGCATGCTCGCGACGTGCTGTCCAATCTCTCCGAGGCGCTGGCCAAGGATGCCGCGATCGTCGCGGTCTTGAAAAAGCTCGACCAGATCGAGGAAGCCCGCAAGCTCGGTGACCCCAACGAGCTGGAGCAATTGCTCGCTGCCGATCCCGACGATCACGCCGCGCGCATCAAGCTTGCCAAGATCCGCAATGTCGAGGGCGACCGCGTGGCGGCGGCCGATCACCTCCTCAAGGTGATGAAGCGCGACCGGGCCTTCCAGGACGACGGCGCGCGGCGCGAACTGCTGCAGTTCTTCGACGTCTGGGGTCCGATGGACCCGGCGACGCTCTCCGCACGACGGAAACTATCGTCGATCCTGTTCTCGTGACAGCTTTGTGACGCGCTCTCTTGAGATTTCAGGCGGGCGCACCATTTCTTGTCCATAAGCGGCGGCCCAAGCGGCGGCGGCGCCGCACTTACCAAGAAAGCGCCTGACAGCGACGGGGTATGGTCGGAAATGCAAGTTGGAAATGCACGTTATCTGGGGCCACAGGACCTGCCGGATATGCTTCCGGTATTTCCGCTGACGGGCGTGCTCCTGCTTCCCGGCTCACAATTGCCGCTGAACATTTTCGAGCCGCGCTACCTTGCCATGTTCGACGATGCGCTGGCTGGAAACCGCCTGATCGGCATGGTCCAGCCCTTCTTCGGCGAAGCCCGCCACGAAGCCGGCCAGGCGCACGTGCAGGCGCTTTGCCAGGTCGGCTGCATCGGCCGAATCACCTCCTTCGCCGAGATGGAGGACGGCCGCTACCTGACGTCTCTGACCGGCATCTGCCGCTTCCGCCTGCTCGATGAACAGCATCCGACCAAGGGTTACCGCAATTTCCACATCGCCCCTTTCGCCACCGATCTCAACGGCCCGGACGACGAGGCGCAGGTCGACCGGGAAGCCCTGCTGGCCGCCTTCCGGGCCTATCTCGACGCCAACAAGCTCGAGGCGGACTGGGAAAGCGTCGAGCGCGCGAGCAATGCGACGCTTGTCAACTCGATGGCGATGATGTCGCCCTATGGCCCGGCCGAGAAACAGGCGTTGCTGGAAGCCCCCGATCTCAAGACCCGCGCCGAAACGTTGATCGCCATCACCGAAATCGTGCTTGCCCGCAGTTTCGGCGATATCGAAAACATTCTGCAGTAAGGCTAGCGCCATGGAAGACAGGACCAGCCGTGTGGACCCGAAACTGCTTGAACTTCTCGTCTGCCCGCTGACCAAGGGCCGCCTCAGCTACAACGCCGCCGACAATGAACTGATCTCGGAAAAGGCCAAACTCGCCTATCCGATCCGCGATGGCATTCCGATCATGCTGATCTCCGAGGCGCGCAAGATCGAAGACTGAGGCTTGCAGCGCCGACTGACCGGCGGTTGGCAGTCCCAACAGGTCCGCGCCTCAATTCCGTCCGACAAACCAGCAGCCGTAAGTTCAGATCGGCTGGCCGCCCAAAAGCTTCGGATCGGTTTCACCCCCAAGTCCCGAAGCCTGCCGAATGAAGAAGGATTTCAGCGACGGCATGCGATCGACCAGCCCCAAGCCGAAATCGCGCAGCGCCCGGACCGGCGTGATGTCGTTGGAAAACAGCCGGTTCAGCACGTCGGTGGTCACGCCCATGCGGAACGTGTCGAAGCGCCGCCAGCTCTGGTAGCGCTCGAGCACCGCGAGCGAACCGATATCGAGACCGAGGCGATCGGCGTCGACAATGGTCTCGGCCAGCGCCGCAACATCCTTGAAGCCGAGATTGAGGCCCTGGCCGGAAATCGGATGGATGCCGTGTGCGGCATCGCCGGCGAGCGCGAAGCGCGGTGCGATGAAATCGCGCGCCAGCGTCAGGCCGAGCGGGAAGGCCTGCCGCCCGCCGACAACCTTCAGCCTGCCGAGCTTGTGCCCGAAGCGCCGCTCCAGCTCTTCCTCGAAGACGAGGTCGTCGCCGGCAATCAGGCGTTCCGCGTCGTGCGTCCACTCCGTCCAGACCAGCGATGAACGGTTGTTCTTCAAGGGCAGCGTCGCAAAGGGACCGGCCGGCAGGAAATGCTCCTCCGCCGTGCCGTCATGCGGTCGCTCGTGCTCGACGGTGGTGACGATGCCGGACTGGCCATAGTCGAAATCCACCGTCTTGATGCCGGCGGCATCGCGCAGCTTCGAGCGCACGCCATCGCAGGCGATGAGCAGCCGCGCATCGAGCACGTCGCCGCTCGAAAGCGTGACGGAGACCGCATGATCGCCGCTCTTGAAATCCTTCGCTGTCGTCGACTGACGGATATCGACACCAAGATCAGCGGCTGTTTTGCGCAACGCACCGACAAGCGCCACGTTCGGCACCATATGGGCAAAAGGCCGCCCGTCGACGCCGCCTTCGTCAAACGTCAGGAACACCGGGCGGACCGGATCGGCGGTTTTCGAATCGGTGATCACCATGCGTTTGATCGGTTCGGCTTCCGGCTCGATTTCGCTCCAGATGCCGAGCACGTCGAGCATCTGCGAGGCGGCAGCGATGATCGCCGAGGCGCGCTCGTCCTTCTTCCAGGCATCCTCGGGAGCGCCATCGATCAGGGTCACGACGAGATGCGGCGCAGACTTTTTGATGGATACCGCCAGCGACAGGCCGACATAACCGCCGCCCGCAATCAGCACATCGATCATCTCTCATTCTCCGTCGCTCTTGAGCATTGCTTGGCTCCTATATAGATCATTGCTGCGCCCCTTCCTACCACCGCAGCCATTCTACCGCTGGAGATTGCCGAAATGTCGCGCCCCGCCCCCGCCCCGATGGATGTCCTGCTGCAGACGCTGGACCTGGAGAAGCTCGAGGAGAACCTATTTCGCGGCCGCTCGCCGCAGGTCGGCTGGCAGCGTGTCTTCGGCGGACAGGTCATCGGCCAGGCGCTGGTGGCAGCGCAGCGCACCGTCAGCGAAGGCCGCTATGTGCATTCGCTGCACGCCTATTTCATGCGGCCCGGCGATCCGGCGGTGCCGATCATCTATGATGTCGACCGTATCCGTGACGGATCGAGCTTCGCCACCCGCCGC